>NZ_JARCCY010000004.1:0-245902 GCF_039907775.1 Arthrobacter sp. CC3 | reverse complement strand
GATGCATGTTCGCCTCCGGCGGCGAGCATCGCTGCCAGGGAACCGAGGAGCTTGCCGGAACGATGCCGTGCGCCGGAAGGAACAAACTGCCCGAGCCGGTCCTCGCACAGCCCGCCGAAGCCGAGGGCGTCCATGAATCCGGTGAGGACCGTGACACCGGCGTGGGAAATCAGCGACTGGCCGCTGAAACTGACCGGCAGGGACGGAAAAACAGGGGTAGAGTGGTGCATCGAAAAGGTGCTCCTTCACGACCGGGATAAATTGGCTTAGACACCACTATTTTCCCTTGTCAGAGCACCTTTTCGCCCTTTAAACACGCCCTTCAACGGCCGCCCGATGAAACCACGGGGCTAGACCGCGACGACCCAGATCGCTTCCGACGCTGACGCGCCCAGATCGATGTCCCGCCCGGGCCCGTGCAGCCGGATTGTGGTGACATCCGCGTAGGGACGGTGTTCCTTCACGGTGAGCCTCGCGTCCGGTGCCAGCCCCAATTCGGTGAAGTAACGAAGCATCTGTGGATCGTGGTCGGAAACGCGTGTGATGGCCACGGTGCCGCCGGTGGCTGCCGCCGAGAGCTGCGTTCCTGCCGGCATGTGCGGCAGGCCGTCGGAAGGCGGGATGGGGTCCCCGTGCGGATCACGTGTCGGGTGGCCGAGGTGTTGGTCTATGTGTTCGATCAGCTTGTCAGAAACGGCATGCTCAAGGGTCTCGGCTTCATCGTGGACCTCATCCCAGCCATACCCCAGCGCCTGGACCAGGAAGGTCTCCAGGAGCCGGTGCCGGCGGACCATGGCGACGGCGTGTTCGCGCCCCGCAGGAGTCAGCTCGATGCTCCCGTACGGTGCGTGGGTGACAAGTTCCTGCCTGGCCAGCTTCTTGATTCCCTCCGATACGGTGGACGGCCTGAAGCCGAGGCGCTCAGCCATGTCGCTGACCGTGATGGGCGTAGCGGACCACTCCGTGGCCGACCAGATCAGCTTGAGGTAGTCCTGGGCTGAGGGCGACAAATCGGAAACCGGCATGCCATCAAGCGTACCAAGGGCAGGCGCAATGTTAGGCTTAACGAACAATTTAGTTTTCCCATTGAAGCGAAAAGGAATCGGCATGCCGAAAACATTGTCGGAGAAGCTCCCGAGCAGGCGGTCCATGCTGTCCGGCGCTGCCGCTTTTGCAGCCGTGCCGGCCTTTACCGCCATCCAGGCCCAGGCGTCCAGCGGGCATGACCAGCATTCCGGCAACGGTGCCGGGGGAGGGGCCTCGGCCCGGTCGGGCTCGGGGGCAGCGCAGGCCGGCAGCCCGTCGTCGGCCGTTGGTACTGGCGTCAGCCACGCCGGACATGCCGGATTTGCCGGCGGATCGGTCCTTCCTGAACGGGCCGGCATCGACCCCACGGCGATCCTGCACGACTTCGACCGGGGCAGGACCAGCATCCTGCCCGACGGCAGGACCCTGCGGGAATGGGACATCGTCGCGGTCGATAAGGACTTCGAGATCGCACCGGGGGTGACGTTCCCGGGCTGGAGCTACAACGGGCGGATCCCCGGCCCGACCCTCTGGGCACAGGAAGGCGATGCCCTGCGGATCCACTTCACCAACGCCGGAGCCCACCCCCACACCATCCACTTCCACGGCATCCACACCGCCGAGATGGACGGCACCCCGGGGATCGGGGCCGGCTCCATCGCCCCGGGGCAGAGTTTCACGTACGAGTTCGATGCCACCCCGTTCGGCACGCACCTCTACCACTGCCACCAGTCACCGCTTGCCCCGCACATCGCCAAAGGGCTCTACGGCGGGTTCATCATCGAACCCAAAGAAGGCCGGCCGAAGGCAGACAACGAAATGGTGATGGTCATGAACGGCTACAACACCGACGGCGGAGACGATAACGAGTTCTACTCCGTCAACGGCCTGCCCTTCCACTTCATGGACTTCCCCGTGCAGGTCAAGCAGAACGAGCTGGTACGGATCCACCTGATCAACGTCCTTGAATACGACCCGATCAATTCCTTCCATGTGCACGGCAACTTCTTCCACTACTACCCCACCGGCACCATGCTGACCCCCAGTGAGTACACCGACACCATCTCCCAGGTGCAGGGCCAGCGCGGCATCGTGGAACTTCGGTTCCCCTACCCCGGCAAGTACATGTTCCACGCCCACAAGACCGAGTTCGCGGAACTGGGCTGGATGGGCTTTTTCGAAGTGAGCGCATCATGAGCCTGGACGAAAAGACAGCCACCGCACTTGCGGCAGCACCCCACCGCCGCCCGCCGGTGCCTCGGTGGCTTCTCGGCGTCGGGCCGCTGGTCCTGATCGCGCTCCTGGTGGGCCTGTTCTCGCTCCTGAACGCGCCAGGCCTCAGCACGCTCTCCGAGGGCGTTCCGCCCAAAGAGGAAGTGGCCGTCGAGGACATCCGCCTCACCCCCGGCCAGATCGAAATCACCGTCCGGAACGAGGGACCGGACCCGGTGTCCATCGCCCAGGTCAACGTCTCGGACTACTACGCACCGTTTACGCAGACCCGCGAGACCATGGCGCCCCTGGAATCCACCACCCTGACCATCGGCTACCACTGGGTGGACGGGGACCCCTACGAAGTGGCCCTGGTGACCTCCATCGGAGGCAAGATCCCCGCCGTCGTCGACGCGGCGGCCCTCAGCCCGGAGCGCGGCAGTTCCTTCTTCGGACTCATGACGCTCCTGGGGATCTACGTCGGCGTGATCCCGGTAGCCCTCGGCATGCTCTGGATGCCTTTCGTCCGCCGTTCGTCAGCCTCCTGGGTCCGGGTCCTGCTGGGCGTCACGGTGGGGCTGCTCGCGTTCCTGGCCGTCGACGCGACCCTTGAAGCAGTGGAACTCGTGGCCGGCAACGGCGCGTTCGGCGGCCCGATCGTCGTCTTCCTCGGCGCCCTGACCGCCTACCTCATACTTGAGGGGACAGATGCCTGGATGCGCCGGCGCCAGGAACTTGGTGCCACGGGCCGGCCTGCAGCCCTGCCGCCGCAGCGTCTGGCGCTGCTGATCGCCATCGGCATAGGCCTGCACAACCTCGGCGAAGGCCTCGCCATCGGTTCCGCTTACGCGGTGGGCTCACTCGCCCTGGGCGCCTCCCTGATCGTCGGGTTCGCCATCCACAACACCACGGAGGGCCTGGCGATCGTCACCCCGCTCGCCAAACAGCCTCCCGGTCTGGGCCGGCTGGCAATCCTGGGACTCATCGCAGGAGCGCCCGCGGCCGCAGGGGCACTCATCGGAGCGACCGTCTACCAGCCGGCTTTTGCGGCTTTCCTGCTCGGCATCGGCGCCGGCGCAGTAGCCCAGGTCGCCATCAAACTCCTGCCGCTGCTCAAGGACAACGCGGGCAAGACCTTCACCCCGCTCACCGGCGCAGGCATCATCCTGGGGCTGGGCGTGATGTTCGCAACCGGCCTGCTCGTTGTGGCCTAGGCCAAAGGAATGCCTGCAGGACCGCCGTGAGTGCCTCATCCAGCCTCTCGCCAGTGATTTGATGGAATCAGACCTGGATTCAAAATTGCCATAAATTCATCCTCCCTGAGGCTTTCCTGAAAGCCTTGCACTGGATTGTTCGAGCTGACCGGCCAGGCCGGTCAGCTCGGCGATGCGTTCATTCATCGCTGTCCCATGCCGCTACGAGATCGCGTGGGCGCGTTTAGGTGGGCTGCTGGTTTGTTTCCGTGCGGACGATCATGGGCAGGAACCTGACATAGAGGACCATCCCGATCAGTTCGACGAGCGTCTGGGTGACAACCACCAAAGCGGCCAGTGCCAAGGGTCCGGGAAACGCCAGGGCCAGCGGGAGCACGACCAGGGAATTGCGCGTCGCGCCGCTGAATACAACGGCGCGGGTGGCTGCAACATCGAGGCCGGCCGGCCTGGCCGTGAGCAGGCCCAGCGGCACCATGACCAGCAGGAATGCCGCGTAGAGCGGAACCACGCAAGCAGCGAGCCCAGCTCCTGGCCGACGCCCACGATCTGTGAGCCGACAACGACGGCCAGCGTGGCCATCATCAGGGGAACCATCAGGGCGTGCATGGCCACCATGATCATCCGGCCCAGGGGTGCCCGGCGGGCCAGCGCCTGCGTCAGCGCGGCCGCAGCCAGGGGAATCAGGTTCAAAACAACCAGAGCCTCAACGAACGGTGCCGGGTCGATGGCAGCTACGAGATCCGGGCCGACGAAGACCAACAGATAGACCGGCAGTAGGAGCATCTGCGCCAGCATCAGCACCGGCGCTGCAGCCAGCAGCCGGTCACTGGCCCCACCGGCCAGGCCAGTGAACACGATGACATAGTCGATGCACGGCGTCAGGAGTACGAGCATGACCCCGACCAGCAGAGCCTGGTCGCCGGCCACGAACCGCTTCAGTCCAAAGACGACCCTCGGCAATCTGGACAGGGTCGCCGAGGGCCAGGAGTTTCATCAGCGGCAGCCAGAGCCAGGTTTCCATTCCTGTCTCCGCCGATGCGAGGCGTTCGGTGATGGTGTCAGCCATGGTCGGGGCCCTTCTTTGGGTGGTGTATCCGGCAATGGGTCAGGAGGCGCAGCAGGAGAGCCGGGAGACGTCGGTCTTGAAGGACTGGGCGGCGATCTTGATGCCTTCGGCCATGGTCAGGTACGGGCTCCAAAGGTTGGCGACCTGGTCCACTGTCATTCCTGCCTGCAGGATGTAGACCCCTGCGGCGGCCAGGTCGCCGCCGTCCCTCGCGACGGCGGTGATGCCGACAATGCGCCCGGTAGCGGAGTCGGCCACGATTTTGATGAAACCGCGGGTGTCGCGGTTCACGAGGGCTCGGGGCACGTATTCCAGCGGCAGGACCCGGCACTCGCACCGGATGCCGGCGTCGCGGGCTTCCTTGTCGGTCATGCCAACGGCTGCCAGCGCCGGACTGGTGAAGGTGACACGCGGCAGGTGCCGGTAGTCGACTTCGCGGCCGGCGTGGTTGAACGCGTTCTCCACTGCCAGGGTGCCGTGGGCGGCGGCCACGTAGACGAATTCCCGGTGTCCGGTCACGTCTCCGGCGGCCCAGATCCTGGGATTGGAGCTGACGAGCGTGTTCTGGACCAGGATCTCGCCGCGGTCTCCCGTTTTGACCCCAACGGCGTCCAAGTTCAGGCCTTCGGTGACTGAGCGGCGGCCGGTGGCGACGAGCAGTTTCGCGGCCCGGAATTCCTCCTGCCCGCCGGCTACGGTGGCGGACACCACCACTTCGGCCGTGTCAGGGTCCGTGCGGACGGAGAGCACGCTGGATCGCCGGACCACGCGGATGCCCTCGTCCGCGAAGTTGCCCATCAGGGCCCGCGAGGCTTCGGGTTCCTCTGCAGAAGCGAGGCGGGAGCGGACCAGCATGGTCACTTTGGATCCGAGGCGGGCGAAGAGCTGCGCCTGTTCCAGCGCCACGTATCCGCCGCCGAAGACGAGCAGAGATTCAGGCACTTCCTCCAGTTCCATGGCTGTGGTCGAGGTCAGGTAGTCCATGTCCTGCAGACCCTTTACCGGCGGCGCCCAGGGGGTCGATCCGGTGGCGACGAGGTAGTGAGCGGCGCGGACTTCGCTGCTGGAACCGTCGGGGCCGGTGATTTCCAGGACCGGTTCCCCAGGTGTGCCGGCGAAAACCGCGGTGCCCTGGCGCAGCTCCCAGCCGTAGTCCGCGACCAGGTCCACGTATTTGTCCGAGCGCATGGTCTCGACCAGGGACCGTTTGCCGTTGATGAGCTCCCACATGTCCACCGGTCCGGCCGAGGTGCTGATGCCGGGGAACCTGCCGGTCGCCTCAAGTGCCATGTGGCGGGCTTCGGCGGCGGCCAGCAGGGCCTTGGAGGGGATACATCCGGTGTTCACGCAGGTTCCGCCGACGGTGGACCGCTCGACCATCACGACGCGCTTACCCAGATTGGTGGCCCGGATGGCGGCGGCGAAGGCACCGCCTCCGGACCCGATAACGGCCAGATCGACGTCCGATACTGCTGCCTCAGGCATGGATCCTCCATGGAGTTTCGGATGAGCGCGCCCTGCGGGGCAGTTCATCGTTCGGTGATGGTCCTGGCTTCAGTCTGCACCTTCCACTACGCGGGAAGGTCAAGGGCTGAGGACGCTTGCTTGATGTCTGTCCGCAATCAATCCGGTAGGGCGGGGGGTTACGGGAGTGTCTTTGTCGAGGAAGGGCCGCAGGGCCTCAGTCTTCATCAGCGAGTCGGCGCGGGACTTGCTTCCCTACGATCATGGATCTTCCAGCGGAGGGGAAGGTCCAGCCCGGCGGATTCCCTCCGCGCCGAAGCGGCAGAGCACGGGAGGTAGAAGACAAAAGCGTCGTAACCTTCCAGTAAAATGGAGGGTTGAATGGCCTTGTCTCACGATCTGAAGGAAGCGCAATGCGAATCGGTGAAGCCGCTGCCGCCGCTGGTATGACACCCAAGACGATCAGGTTCTATGAGGAGCGGGGCCTTCTTCCGCCGGCTGAACGCTTGGCCAACGGCTACCGGGAGTATGCGCACGATACTGTCGGCCGTCTTGAATTCATTCGCCGCGGTCAGGTGGCCGGCCTGACCCTTGCCCAGATCCACGACATTCTGCGGATCCGGGATGCTGGCGTCACGCCCTGCTCGCACGTGCGCGACGTACTGGCAAGGCAGCTAACGGACCTTGACCGGCAGATCGCCGAGATTACGTCGTTGCGGGCCACTGTCGCCGAATACCATGCAGCAGCCGAAGCAGCAGATCCGGAGTACTGCGATCCGGAACAGATCTGCAGTTACCTCTAGGCTCCAGCGCAACTTACCCCGCACTTTTCCATTTCCGCCTTCAGCTGGGTAGAGCGGACCTGTCACAGTCACAACATCGCGACGTGTGAAATGGCCTGCTGCACATCGTTCCCTCCAAAACGGACCAGGAACGACTCATCCCAATGTCACCGGCTGGTCAAGATCCTGGTTGAAATTCAGCGACGAGCCCGCGGAACGGGCACCTGGTCAAGGGAGTATGCGGCAGGATGCCGATCAATAGTGAACTTCGAAAACTCAACCCGTCAGGCCGGAGAGCAACTGTTCCCTGCCGCATCGTCAACGCCTGTGCGGGTGGTCGGTCCACAGGCGGCCGATGCCCGGAAGGAAGCGGCCGACGCGCGAGGCGTAGTCGGTGTACGCGGCGCCGTGCACACCGCGCAGGTAGGGTTCTTCGACCAAGCGCACCTGCAGTTCAATCCCGGTGAGCGCGACAGCCAGGCCAGCGACCGCCAGGAGGTTGGGCACCATGAACGCCAAGCCCAGGAACACAGTGGCTGCGGCGGTGAAGACCGGGTTGCGCACCAGCCGGAACGGGCCCGTGGTCACCAGCGCCGTACGTTCAGCCTGGTCGACGCCAATCCGCCAGGAGGCCCCCAACGCCAGCTGGGAAGTGAAGGTTGCAAGGATTCCGAGTATCGCGAGCACGATGCCCAAACCGTTTACGACCGGGTGGTCGGCGGCGGCAAGCGGCGGCATGCCGGCCAGGGCGGCGACCGGCGCGCCGAGTCCCACCATCAGGTAACCGAGGTCAGCTACGGCAAGCCCCCACCACCCCCAGGAGCGCCGTGGCCTCAACCTCTGCCGGTTTCCCCAGTCGCCGGTGCGGCGTCGCTGGATCAGTGAGCGGACACCGGTGAGCAGTATGAAAGCAGTGAAGAGGGTAAAGGCGACAATGGCCATCACCCGTCACTCCTTGCCGGTATGGGTTTGGCTGCCACGCCGAGCAGGTAATCGCCGGAGATCCGGGTGACCGAGCCGAGCACCACGAGCCCGTGGTGGGCCAGTTCGTCGATGAACTGCTCGGCGGTGAACCGGTCCTCGGTGGGGTGGTCGAACAACCGCTGATAGATCGGGCGGGCCAGTGCGTGGGCGGTGACCTCCTCGAAGTAGAACCTCCCGCCCGGCACCAGAACCCTGCCGACCTCGGCGATGGCCGCGCGCCAGTCCGGGATGTGATGGACGATCCCGAAGTCGAACACCGCGTCATAGTCGCTGTCGCCAGCGTTCAGTGCTGAGCGCAGATCGGTTGCGCTGCCCTGGGCCAGACGCACCCGATCTCCGTAGCGAGCGAGGCGCTGCCCAGCGCGCTCGATCATCGCCGGGTCCAGATCCACAGCGTCCACACGTCCGGCGCCGAACCGCTCCAACACCAACTGGGAGCCGTAGCCGGAACCGCAGCCGATCTCCAATGCCCGCGCCCGTGGCAGCAACCGGCCGCCGAACCGCAGCAGCACCTGGATCTCGTAGAAGCGCTGCAGCCAACGTCGAGGCGTCGAATTTACCAGAAGAGTCTCCGCGCGGTTCATCAACATCGCAATCCGTCCCATCGTCCAATGTGACTATTATCGGCTCAGGACGTTCAAATTGGCAGGTAAGAATTCTGGTTCCAAAGATCACGTCACCTAGCATGGGTACGGTGAAAACCCGGAATCTCGTGGCGTGGATGGATCGCCATCAGATCGGCCTGTACCTCGCGGCCATCGCCGCAGGTATTGCCGTCGGCTTCCTTGCCCCGGGCTCTGCGGCGGCCTTGGAGCTTTCGATTTACCCCGTACTCGGACTGTTGCTCTACGCGACATTTCTCGGGATTCCCTTTGCCTCCATCGGTGCGGCAGCCAGGGATTTGCGGTTTCTGGCGACGGTGCTGGTCCTGAACTTCGTCATCGTTCCTGCTGTGGTGTTTGGCCTGACTCGGTTTGTGGCCGGGGACTTAGCGCTGTTGGTCGGCGTCATGCTCGTACTCCTGACGCCGTGCATCGATTACGTCATTGTCTTCACCGGCCTGGCCGGAGGTGCCAGTGACCGGCTCCTGGCCGCCGCTCCGGTATTGATGCTCGTGCAGATGCTCCTGCTACCGGTGTTCCTGTGGGTTTTCATCGGCCCCGACGTGGCTGCGGCCATTGACCCGGCACCGTTTGTTGAGGCTCTGATCGTTCTGATCATCATTCCCCTGGCAGCAGCGGCGCTGACCCAGGCACTTGCCCGCCGGGCAAACCTTGGCCGGGCGGTCATGGCGGCCATGCAGGCTTTGATGGTTCCCCTCATGATGGCCACGCTGGCCGTGGTTGTCGGTTCGCAGATCACGGGAGTCGGCAGGGAACTTGGCTCGCTGCTTGCGGTGGCTCCCATCTATGTGGCGTTCCTGGTTGTCATGGTTCCGCTGGGACTGTTGGCCGCCAAGGTCGCCCGACTCGATCCTGCGTCCGCCCGGGCCGTTGTCTTCAGTGGCGCCACCCGAAATTCCCTGGTCGTGCTGCCACTGGCGCTGGCATTTCCCGGGCCGCTGGCCCTGGCCGCGCTGGTCGTCGTCACCCAAACTCTCATCGAACTTATCGGTATGGTCCTTTACGTCCGGTTCCTTCCCCGGATTGTCCGCGGGGAACCGAACCGGCAGCCCGCCTAAGCACAGCCACGCGCCCGTCCCGGCCTCCGGTTCCATCAGTCAGCGTGAACGAAATCCGCCGTGGGACTAGGCCCGGGGGAGTGCGGTCCGGCCCGTCCATAGTCCGCGCAGTCTTCGACAAGTTCGCCTTCCAGGCTGTCGTTGCCGTCCCTGCCGGTGAACACGGCGAGGATGAAGCCGGCTACGGGGTCGAACCAGGCCAGCGCCGGTCAGCCGTGGGCGTGCAGGGGCTTGCCGGCCAGGGCGAGAGCGGCCTCGCCGATGGCGTCGTTTTGGGTGGGGTGGGCGTGGACGAGGCTGGCGACGTCCTCGGGGTAGGCTTCCCAGTTGACCATCAGCTGGCCTTCCCCGATGAGCTCGCTGACGCGTGCGCCGAGCATGTGTACGCCGATGATCGGGCCCTCCTTCTCGCGGATGAGCTTGATGAAGCCCGCGGTCTGCAGCATCTGGCTTTTGGCGTTCCCGCCGAGGTTGTACTCGACCGTCTCGATGCCATCGGCGCCGAACTGTTCCTTCGCCTGGGCCTCGGTGAGGCCGACAGAGCCGGCCTGGGGCTCGGAGTAGGTCACGCGCGGGATGCCGGATTCGATAATGGGAGCCGGGTTGAGACCGGCGATTTCTTCGGCGACGAAGATGCCTTGCTGGAAGCCCCTGTGGGCCAGCTGAAGGCCGGGCACGATGTCCCCGATGGCGTAGATGTTGCCGACACCGGTGTGCAGCCGGTCGTTGGTGGGCACGAAGCCGCGGTCCATGGGGATGCCGGCGTCTTCGTAGCCGAGCTTCGCTGTGACGGGGCCGCGGCCCACGGCCACGAGCAGCACGTCGGCCTCCACGGTTTTGTCGTCCTGGGTGGTGACGGTGACGCCGTCATCGTTCTGGGCGACGCCGGCGAACATGGTGTTGGTGAGGAACTTGATGCCGCGTTTCGTGAAGGCCCGCTGGAGGCCTTTGGACAGGGATTCGTCCTCGTTGGCGATGAGGCGCGGAAGGGCTTCGATGATGGTCACATCGGTGCCGAAGGAAGCCCAGACCGAGGCGAATTCCACACCGATGACCCCGCCGCCCAGGATGACCGCGCTCTTGGGGACGAAATCCATCTCGAGTGCCTGTTCGGAGGTGATGACCCGGCCGCCGATGTCCAGTCCGGGCAGGGACTTCGAGTAGGACCCGGTCGCCAGCACAATGTTTTTGCCCTGGTAGCGGGTGCCGTTGACTTCCACCGTGTCCGCGGCGGCCAGCGTCCCCCATCCCTGGATCAGGTCGACGCTGCTGGAAGACACGAGACCCTTGAGCCCTTTATACAGGCGCGAGACGACGCCTTCCTTGAACTTTGTCACCCCTGCCATGTCGATACGGCCGAGGGTGCTCTCCACCCCGAATGCTGCACTCTCGCGGATGGTGTCGGCTATTTCTGCGGAGTGCAGCAGGGCCTTGGTGGGGATGCATCCGCGGTGCAGGCAGGTCCCGCCGAGCTTGTCGCCCTCAACGAGGGCCACCTTCATGCCCAGCTGCGCCCCGCGCAGAGCAGCGGCGTAACCGGCGCTGCCGCCTCCGAGGACTACGAGGTCATAGGTCATGGTTTTCCTCCCGGTTGAGCGAGTTGAGTGGCGGGTAAGTGATTGAGGGAGCGGCGGGGTTCGTGGCTGAGGGGATGGCAGGAGCAGGAAGGCCGCCGTGATGGCCTGCGTCTTGCCGCCATGAAAACACCCCCATTCACACGGTGTCCGAAGTGTGAGCCGTGTCCCGATATTATGCTCAATGCCTATTCTCCGGGGAGTCTCTCCCCATACCGCATGATTTGTTTGGGGCCCGCATAACGTTTGTCGGGCGGTTGCCGCCTGAACATCGGGACCGGCTGTGGCGCGGTTGGCTCCGGCATTTTAGGGTGCCGGGTCGGGCACCGTGGCGTTCGTTTCCACTTTGGACCGGGTACGGGATCTGAGCTTTTGGAAGAGGGCCAGGCCGGCGATGAGGACAAGTCCGGCCACCCATGTGTTGACGCGCGCGCCCAGGATGGTGTTGGCGTAATCGGAGCGCATCAGTTCGAAGGCAAACCGGCCGGCCGTGTAGAAAACGATGTAGAGGGAGAAGACCGCCCCGGCGCCGAGCCTGTATTTACGGTCCAGGAATATCAGCACTGCCGCAGCGGCCAGGCACCAGAGGGATTCATAGAGAAAGGTCGGCTGGAAGTAGCCGATGACCTCAGGGGCGCCTTCCGGCGTCGTAACTGACTGCCCTGTGGTCGGGTCCATCGCATGGATTTGGAGTTTCCAGGGCAGGTCCGTGGGCGAGCCGTAGATTTCGTTGTTGAACCAGTTTCCCCACCTTCCCAGGGCCTGTGCCAGGAGGAGCCCGGGAGCGGCGGCGTCAACGAAGGCAGCGAAGGGCACTCCGGTGCGGCGGGCACCAATAGCTGCCCCGACCAGCCCGAGGGCGACTGCGCCCCAGATGCCGAGGCCGCCTTCCCATATCCGCAGGGCACCCCAGGGGTCCTTGCCTGGGCCGAAGTAAAGCTGGATATCGGTGATTACGTGGTAGAGCCTGCCGCCGACGATGCCGAAGGGGACTGCCCACACCACGATGTCCAGGGCCTGTTCGTGCGTGCCGCCCCTGGCTGTGAGCCGGCGGACGGTCAGCCAGGTGCCGACAGCGATGCCCGCCAGGATGCAGAGTGCGTAGAAGCGTACCGTCAGCGGGCCGAGTTCGAAGGCGCTCACCGTTGGCGAAGGGAAGAAGATGTCCGGTGTGGAGAACGGTTTCATGGGTCAGCTCACTAAAATTCGGTCTCGGGAAGGCGTGCAGCGCCCGTGAAGTTCGTCTCAGAGACTGCAGCAGTGGCATTTCTGAGGTGGTCCGGATCGGCCGATCACGGAAGCATCCGTCACCTGTGTCCCTTTGTCTGACCACAGACGGTGGGTGTGTCCGGATACGAGCGACGCCCTCACAGGCCGGAGTAGGAGTGCAGGCCGTTGAAGAACTGGTTCACGATGGTGAAGTTGAACACCACGCAGAGGTAGCCGATGATCGAGAGCCAGGCTGCGCGGGTTCCGGTCCAGCCGCGTGTGGCGCGGGCATGCAGGTAGCCGGCGTAGACCACCCAGATCACGAACGTCCAGACTTCCTTGGTGTCCCAGCCCCAGAAGCGGCCCCAGGCCTTCTCGGCCCAGATCGCACCGAACATCAGCGTGAAGGTCCAGCCGACGAAACCGAGTGCGTTGATCCGGTAGGAGAGGTTCTCCAGGCTCAGCGCCGACGGTACCAGGCGCATGAACCCGAGCTTGTCCTCCCGCCCGGCCGCCAGCGTCTTTTGCCGGTGCGACTGCACCAGCTGCAGCGCTGACATGGCAAACGTCAGGGTGAACAGTGCCGAGGACAAAACGGCGATGGAGACATGGATGACCAGCCAGTAGCTCTGCAGGGCGGGTACCAGGTGCCCGACCGGTGTCCAGTACGCCACGGCGGCGGCCACCAGCATGATGGTCACCAGACCCACGACGAAGGTTCCGAGGAAGCGCAGGTCGCGGCGGACCAGCACCAGCAGGAACACTGCGATGGCTGCGAAGGCGCCGGTCGTGAGGAATTCGTACATGTTGCCCCACGGCACCCGGCCCGCACCCAGCGCCCGGGTAACAACGCCTGCGCCGTGGATCAACGCACCGAGGACCGTAAGGGCCACCGCCACACGGGCCGGGACGCGCCGCCCAGAGGTGTAGCGCATGCCCGCGTCGGCGGTGTACTCGGCGCCGCCCGCCTCCGGTGCTGTTCCGCCAGTGGCCGAGGACGGGCGCTCGGCCCGGCCGGCCGGGCCGCTGACACCGGAGGCCGCGCGGTCCACAGAGGCGGGGGCGCTGATTCCGGCGCTGACCGGGACCCTGGCAGGCGGGGTGGAGGTCTGGGCTCGTGCGGCGGCTGCGGCCTTGAGGTCCACCGCGCGCAGGGTCCTGCTGCTCCTGGCCAGGTCCCATGCGAAGGCGATGAACGCCACGGTGTAGGTGCCTGCGGCCAGGAGCATGAACAGCTCGCTGTACTGGCCCATGGTTTCGTTGATGTCCGGCATTATTGCTCCTTCGGTGATCGGGCAGAGACCGGGGCGGCTTCGGCCGGATGGGACTCGGTCAGGTTCCAGCGGGCGGCGAGCCGGGCACGGATCGCGGCGGCTTCAGGCGCGAGCCGGTGGTCTTCCCCGCGGGCCAGCAGCCCGTATTCGATCATGGTGCGGCCGTCCTCGTGGGCGCCGGCGCGGAGCCAGACCCGGCGGCGGTTCACATACAGGGAAACGATCAGCCCCGCGACGGCGGCCAAGGAGAAGATGAGAACCCCCTCCTGCCCAGGGACGGTGCGGATGTCCACCCCGATATAGCGTTTGAGCCCGTCGAAGCTGATCGAGCCTTTGCCCTCCGGGAGGGTGTAGCTCTGGCCGGCGTCCAGGACAATGCCACCGGCGGGAAGATCCCGGCCGTTGAGCTTGGTGAGGGTCTTTACGTCCAGGTTGTAGACGTTCTGGGGTTTCCCGGTGTCCAGTCCGAGGTCGCCGTAATAGGAGTTCAGGTTCAGTTGCGGGTTCAGCGGGTCCGGGTCGAAGCTGTAGGACACACCCTCCTGGTTCTTGATGGCCGAGGGCAGGAAGAACCCGACGAAACCCAGCTGGGACGGTGCCGCGTCCGGGGCCTTGAGGACAATGCTGGAGGTGTAGACGGCGTCGTTGGGGACGGAGACGACGGGGCCGCTGAACGCGGTGTTCCCGTCGCCGTCCTTGACGGTGATGATGGGTGCGTAGCCGTTGCCGACGAGGAAGATGCCGGTTCCGCCGAAGTAGACCGGTTCGTTGACTTTCAGGACCTGTTGTTGCGGGGCGGCGTCAGGGCTGTCCCGGGTCGTCAGGGAGGCTTTGAAGTCGATGGGCTGGCCGAACTGCCGGGTTGATTCGCGGTCGAAACGGACTTCAAATTTGTCCAGGGTGACGGTGAACGGGTCCAGCCAGGAGGTCTGGAAGTTGGTGCCGGGTGTGAAGTTGTCGTAGCCGATGAGGGTGTTGACGAAGGTGTCGCCTTCGATGATGATTTTTTGGCCCCGGTAGCCGAACAACCCGCCGACCGCCACGGAAACCAGCACGCCGATCAGGGCGGTGTGGAAGAGGAGGTTGCCGACTTCCCGCAGCAGTCCCCGTTCGGCCCCCAGCGAAGGCATTGCGGTGTCGGCGTCGCGGATGTCAACCCGGTAGCCGCGTTTCTTCAGTACTGACGCTGCGTCCCGGACGGCGTCGCCCGGGGTGACAGCAGCTTCCGAGGGGAGCACGAGCGTGCCGTATTCGGGCAGCCGGGACAGCCGCCGGGGGGTGCGCGGTGGGGCCGAGCGCAGGGCCTTCCAGTGGGCCCGTGCCCTGGGTATCACGCACCCGATGAGGGAGATGAACAACAGGATGTAGATCGCGGAGAACCACGCCGAGGAATAGACATCGAAGAGCTGGAGCGCGTCCAGGATTTTCCCGTACTCCGGGCGGTCCTTGATGTACTGGGTGACCAGGGCAGGGTTCGCCGGCCGCTGCGGGAACAACGAGCCGGGCACAGCGACCACGGCCAGCAGCAGCAGGAGAAAGATCGCGGTCCGCATGCTTGTCAGCTGCGTCCACGCCCAGCGCAGCATCCCGGCGGGACGCAGCGGCGGGAGGACCGGGGCTGCCGTAGTGTTTGGCGCGTCAGGTAGGGACATCGCTGCCTTCCAGTCGGGGTGTCAAGAGCGGGTGAGGTCTGCGACCCGCAGTTCTACCTTACGTAGAATTAGTACAGGGTGTTGGGTGGGCCGGGGCTTTGCCGCCCACCTTCCTGATAATATCGCCTAAAGACGATTGAACCGATTCCGGTTAAATCCGACCCGGAAGAGAAGTGGCGTGAAACTGCGGGCCCGGGAAGGTTCCGCAGGGCGGGCCACAGCTGCATGGCTTTATCCCCGCTAAGGGGGCCGTGAGTGTGACGCCATCCGGAAAATTTACGAACGAGGAAGTTATCCTATGAACACCCCATCAGGCGGCGGCCTAGCCCGGCGCAGCATCCTGACAGGTTTGGCCGCGGCGGCCTCCCTCGGCCTGGCCGCCTGCGCCGGACCCGATCCCCTCGCCCAGCAGGCCGCGGCAGGGGATAACAAGAACTACATAGCCGGTGACGGATCAGTGCAGGAATACGCCGAGGAATCACGCAGCGCTCCGGTGGCCTTGAACGCGACCCTCTATGACGGCACACCCGTCAGCTCCGCCGACTGGGCCGGCTCGGTCACAGTACTCAATTTCTGGTACGCAGCCTGCGCCCCATGCCGTGTAGAGGCCCCGCACCTGGAAGCGCTGTACCAGGAGTTCGCACCCAAGGGAGTGAGGTTCTACGGCATTAACGTCCGGGACGAAAAGCCCACGGCCGAAGCCTTCGAACGGACCTTCGGCGTGACGTATCCAAGCGTGCAGGACAAGGACGGAAAGGTGCTGCTCGCCATGACCCGCTTCGTCCCTCCCCAGGCAGTCCCGACCACCCTCGTGCTGGACAAGCAAGGCCGTGTCGCGGCCAGAATCCTGGGCGGACTGGAAAAAAGCACACTGAAAGCTTTGATCACTTCCACACTCCAGGCCTAGGAAAAGCTATGACGCCCCCGGTCTGGCGTCCCGGACGGGGCGGTACGCTGAGGGTTCCCGAACTGTCCGGCCGCCTGCGCAACATCGGTAACGCCGACCGCGCCGGGGCGGCACGAGGAAGGCTGGTCCATCATGACAGTGCAGTTGCCTGAGAGTTCCCTTGCTCTTCTGCGTGAGGGGTACACCTTCATTTCGAGCCGGTGCGACCGGTTCGACACCGATCTGTTCCGCACCAGGCTGATGCTGCGCCCTGTCGTCTGCCTGCGCGGGGCGGAGGCGGCAGAGTTCTTCTACGGCGGAGACCGGTTCGGACGCAAGGGGGCCATGCCCCGCTCCGCCCAGCACCTGCTGCAGGACACCGGCAGCGTGCAGTCCCTCCAAGGTCCTGCCCACCGGCACCGGAAACAGCTGTTTCTTGACCTGATGAACAAGGAATCGGTGGAACGCCTCGGCCATGCCTTCGACACCGAATGGCACTCCGCGGCGGAGCGGTGGCTGCGCGGGGGCGAAGTGGTACTCCACGACGAGCTGCCCCGGATCCTCACCGCAACCGCCTGCCAGTGGGCCGGAGTGCCGGCAAACCCGGCGAAAGTAAGCCGCCGCACCCGGGAACTGAGCCTGATGATCGAAAAGGCCGGCGCGGTCGGTCCAGCGAACTGGTATGCGCGGTGGCGCCGCCGCGCCACCGAAAAATGGGCCGCCGACTGCATCGGCACCATCCGCCGGAGCGGCCCGGCCGCGGCCAGGGACACGCCTGCCGCCGTGATCGCCTTCCACACCGACGAACACGGCAACGCTCTCCCGGCTGACACCGCGGCGGTGGAACTTCTCAACCTGCTCCGGCCCATCGTGGCTGTCAGCCGCTTCATGGTCTTCGCAGCCGTCGCCCTGCAGCAGCACTCGGAGTGGAAGGACATCCTGCGCGCAGGCCAGGACGCGGACCTGGAGTGCTTTGCCCAGGAAGTCCGCCGGTACTACCCGTTCTTCCCCTTCGTCGGCGGCACGGCCCGGGAACCACTGGAATGGAAGGGCCACACCTTCAAAGCAGGGCAATGGGCCCTGCTGGATCTGTACGGCACGAACCACGACGGCCGAATCTGGAAGGATCCGGAGAGCTTCGACCCTGCCCGGTTCCGTGCCTGGCAGCCGGACCCCCACACCCTTGTTCCACAGGGTGCCGGCGACCCGGCGGCTGGGCACCGCTGCCCCGGCGAGGACATCACCGTTGACCTGATCCGACGGGCCATCCGGGCACTGGCTGTGGAGACCATGTTGGCCGTACCCGCCCAGGACCTGAGCATCGATCTCACCCGGATGCCCGCGCTTCCCCGAAGCGGCTTCATCCTCTCCGGACGCCCTGGACCGCACTGACACCGGCCCGGGCACAGCACCGGCACCTCCCAAGACCCCGCACAGGCGCGCCCGGCGGCCTCGGATTCGCAGTCCGGACGCCTTCAGAGGCAAGGGTTGGCACACATCCACATCTTTGGATATCATCGCTATATGACGATTGATATGAGGAGCGACACCCGGCTGGAACCGGCCGCCGCACTGTTCCATTCCTTGGCGGACCCGGCCCGGCTGGCCATCGTAAAACGCATCGCCCAGGGCGAAGTCAGGGTCGGAGACCTCACCCAGGTATTGGGTCTGGCGCAGTCCACGGTCTCCGCGCATGTGGCCTGCCTGCGGGACTGCGGCCTGGTGACGGGCCGGATGGAGGGCCGGAAGGTGTTCTATTCTCTGACCCGCCCTGAACTGATCGATGTCCTGGCGCAGGCCGAGATCCTTCTGGCCGCCACGGGCAACGCCGTGAGCCTGTGCCCGACTTACGGCGACGCCTCCCGCGCTGCCGAAACCACCAAAGAGGAGGAACTGTGAGCGACGCGTGCGGATGCGGCGATGACAAGCCCGCAACAGAAGACGGCCAGGAAGAGGCCGAGGGCTTCTGGCAGGTAACCGAGATCCGCGCGGCCGCAGTCTCCGGCGGGCTGCTCCTGGTGGCATGGATTGCTTCGCTGCTGGACGCGCCCGAGTGGGTCACCCTGCCGCTGGAGGCGGCGGCGCTGCTGGTCGCGGCGTGGACGTTCGTTCCCTCAACCCTGCGCCGGCTGGCCAAGGGCAAGATCGGTGTCGGCACGCTGATGACGATCGCGGCCGTAGGCGCGGTCATCCTGGGCCAGGTCGAGGAAGCGGCGATGCTGTCCTTCCTGTATGCCATCTCCGAGGGGCTGGAGGAATACTCGGTGGCCCGCACCCGGCGCGGACTGCGGGCGTTGCTGGACCTGGTCCCGGCTGAGGCCAGGGTCCTGCGCAACGGAACCGAAGTCACCGTCTCCCCGTCCGAGCTGGTGCTGGGCGAGACCATGGTCGTTCGCCCGGGCGAGCGTCTGGCCACCGACGGGCGCGTCCTGACCGGGCGCACCTCCCTGGACACCTCGGCCCTGACCGGCGAATCGGTCCCTGTCGAGGCCGGACCCGGCAGCGAAGTTTACGCGGGTTCCATCAACGGCACCGGCCCGCTCGAGATCGAGGTCACCAGCACCGCTGAGAACAACTCGCTGGCCCGGATTGTTCATATCGTGGAGGCCGAGCAGTCCCGCAAGGGCCCCGGCCAGCGCCTGGCCGACTCCATCGCCAAAAAGCTTGTCCCCGGCATCCTGATCGCCGCCGCGCTCATTGCCGTCTTCGGTTTCATCGTGGGCGAGCCGGTCCTGTGGATCGAGCGCGCCCTGGTTGTCCTGGTGGCAGCCTCACCCTGTGCCCTGGCTATCTCCGTGCCCGTCACCGTGGTGGCGGCCGTGGGCGCTGCCAGCCGGATGGGCGTCCTGATCAAGGGCGGCGGTGCCTTGGAAACCCTGGGCAGGATCCGCACCATCGCCCTGGACAAGACCGGAACCCTGACCCGCAACAAACCCGCTGTCATCGAGGTCGCCGCCACGACATCCTCCACCCGGGAGCGGGTTCTGGCCGTCGCTGCCGGCCTGGAGGAACGCAGTGAACACCCGCTCGCCCGGGCCATCCTCGCCGCCGCCACCGATCGGGTCGCCGTCACCGGCCTCGACACGGTTCCGGGAGCCGGGCTGGAAGGGACCATTGGCGGGCACAGCGCCCGGCTCGGCAGGCCCGGATGGATCGCCCCCGGGGAGCTGAAGGAAACTGTCCGGCGGATGCAGGCCGCCGGTGCGACCGCGGTCCTGGTAGAGGAGAACTCTGTCCTCATTGGCGCCGTGGCCGTACGCGATGAACTCCGCCCGGAGGCCAGGGCCGTCATTGAACGCCTGAGCCGCGCCGGCTACACCACCGCCATGCTCACCGGTGACAACCGGCTCACCGCCGAGGCCCTGGGCAAGGCAGCGGGCATCACCGAAGTACACGCCGACCTGCGCCCCGAAGACAAAGCGGACATCATCCGCACCCTGAAGGAGCGGCAGCCGACCGCCATGGTCGGTGACGGCGTGAACGACGCACCCGCCCTGGCCACCGCCGACACCGGCATCGCAATGGGCGCAATGGGCACCGACGTGGCCATCGAAACAGCGGACATCGCCCTCATGGGCGAGGACCTGCACCACCTGCCCCAGGTGCTGGAGCATGCCCGCCGCACCCGGCGCATCATGTTCCAGAACGTGGGCCTGTCCCTGGCCCTGATCGCGGTCCTGATTCCGCTGGCCTTGTTCGGCATCCTGGGACTGGCAGCGGTGGTCCTGATTCACGAACTGGCCGAGATCGTTGTCATCGCCAACGGCGTCCGCGCCGGCCGGGTGAGCAAGTACGGCACCATCCCGGTCACCCAGGACACCGCCCCCAGTCTGGAACCGGCACGATGAGCACCCCGGCGCCCGTCCGGGACAGCACCCCGACCCGGCCGTGGAGACGGCGGGGCGGGCTGCTTATCGGCGCGCTCCTGCTGGCCGGAGCCGACTTGTTCATCAAGGCACAGGCGGAAGCGAACCTCTCTCGGGGAGAGGTGATTGAGACGCCGCTGCTGACGATCAAGCTTCTGTACAACACGGGGGTGGCCTTCAGCCTCGGCGCGGCCTTGCCCACCGCGGTTGTCGTGGCCGGTACCGGGGTCGTCATCGCCGTGTTGCTGTCCTGGCTGGCCGTCAGCGCCCCGAAGATGTCCCTGATTTCCTTTACGGGCGGTATCTTCGTTGCCGGCGGCGCCGTCGGGAACTTCATTGACCGGCTCGACGGGGCCGGGGTCGTGGATTATCTGCACAGTGGATGGTTCCCGACGTTCAACCTCGCCGACGTCTTCGTCACCGTGGGAGCCGCGGTCCTGGTGCTGGGAATGCTGCGGCCCGGTAAGGACCCGGAGAAAGGGGCGTGAGTCTGGGCGGGTTCTTCGCCGAGGCCGTGCAGTCCGGAGCACTGCTCCTGGCGGTGCCCCTGGCGGTGATCGCCGGTCTGGTCTCGTTCATCTCACCCTGTGTCCTGCCCCTGCTCCCGGGCTATCTGGGCTATGTCTCCGGTCTCGCCGGAACTGATGAGAAGGCCGCACGCCGGCGGACCACCGCCGGCGTGGGGCTGTTCATCCTTGGCTTCGCCGCAGTGTTCACCTTGTATGGTGCGGCGTTCGGGACCATCGGACACTGGCTGGTGAGCTGGAGCGATGAGATCACCCGTGTCCTGGGCGTCGTGGTGATCGTGATGGGGGTGGCATTGTCCGGGAAGATCCCGTTCCTGCAGAGCACAGCCAAGCTGGCCTGGAAACCGAACACCGGCCTGGCCGGGGCCCCGCTGCTGGGCGTCGGATTCGGGCTCGGCTGGACCCCCTGCATCGGCCCGACTCTCAGCGCTGTCCTGGCGCTGAGCACCACCACCGGATCGGCCTGGCGCGGGGCGCTGCTCGGCTTCGCGTACTGCATCGGCCTGGGCATCCCGTTCCTCCTCGTCGCCCGCGGATTCAGCTGGGTCACCGGCACCCTGGGCTTCGTGCGGCGGAACATCAGAGCCTTCAACCTCGCAGGAGCCGCGACCCTGATCGTGGTCGGGATCCTTATGGTTTCCGGTGTTTGGACCACCTGGATCCTGAGCCTGCAGAACCTGATCGGAACCTTCACCACACCCATCTGACCCAACCCGCGGGTGGAAAACCCTCCGGGGAGACACTGAGAGGTGCACGACCCATGCTTGGCATCATCGCAGCCGCGGCAGCCATGTTCGCCGCCACGAACATTGACGACATCGTCGTGCTGACCGTCCTGTTCCTTGCCTCGTCGAAAGGCCGGCCCCGGCCCTGGGAGATCGTCGGCGGACAGTACCTGGGATTCATTGCACTGGTCGGCATCAGCGTCCTGGCCGCCCTGGGGCTGACGCTTGTCCCGGACGAATGGGTCGGCTGGCTCGGCCTGGTCCCGCTGGGAATCGGCGTCATCGGCCTGATGCGTTTCCTGCGCCAACGCGGGGAAGAGGATGAAGAAGGTGCCATCAGCGCAGTCGGCCTGCTCAGCGTGGCCGGCATCACCATCGCCAACGGTGCGGACAACATCGCCATCTACACCCCGATCTTCCGGACTATGGCGCCTCAGGACACTGTAGTGACCATCATTGTGTTCCTCATCCTGGTCGCCGTTTGGTGCGCACTGGGACGCGTTGTGGGCACGCACCCGAAAGTCACCGAGACCCTCGAAAGGGTCGAACACTGGCTGGTTCCTGCGGTGTTCATCGGGCTGGGCCTGTTCATCCTCGTCAGCTCCGGCGTCGTTCCCCGGTTGTTCGGCGCCTGAGCACTAAGAGTCACTGGGACGAAACCGCGTCAGGGTCAGGAGGAACCATGAGGGAAACACCGTTCGGGCTGTTGCTCGATGCCCGCGCCGCCCGGAAACAGGGCAGCGCTGCGATCCTGCAGCGCCAACGGGAGCGGCTGGCAGAGATGGTGACCTACGCACGGACATGCTCACCGTATTACCGCCGTCTCTATCAGGGCATGCCGGCCCGGATCACCGACCCGGCCCTGCTGGCCGTGACGACCAAGGCCGGACTGATGGCCCATTTCGATGACTGGGTGACAGACCCTGCCGTGACATTGGAGGGAACGCAGTCGTTCGTCGCGGACCCGTCGCTGGTGGGTGAGAAATTCCTCAACCGCTATACGGTGGCGACGACGTCCGGGACGACCGGCACCCGGGGAGTGTTCCTGCTCGACACCAGATCCCTGGCCGCGGCCAAGGCCCTGACGTTCCGCATGCTCAGTTCCTGGCTCAGCCCGGCCGACATCTTAGGGATAATCCGCGGGCGCGGGCGGATAGCCATGGTCATCGCCACCGGCGGCCACTTTGCCTCAGCAACGGCCGCGGCCGCGCTCCGAAAGGGACGAGGCCGGCGGAACGTGGGCGTGTTCCCGGTCCAGACGCCGATGCCGGACCTCGTCGCCGGGCTGAACAGCTTCCGCCCGGCCCTTCTTGCCCCCTACGCCTCCACCGGCCGGTTGCTGGCATCCGAGCAGGAAGCAGGACGACTGAACATCCAGCCGACCGCCGTCATTCTCTCCGCCGAGGGACTGACTGCGGGAGAGTACGCCAGGATCAGCGCAGCGTTCGGAGCCACGGTCCGCCAAGGCTACGCAGCAACCGAATGCCCCTTCCTGAGCTACAGCTGCCGGGAAGGCTGGCTCCACGTCAACAGCGACTGGGCCATCCTGGAACCGGTGGATGCAAACCATGAACCCGTCCCTCCCGGGCAGTCCTCGCACACCGTGCTGCTAAGCAACCTGGCCAACCGCGTACAACCCATCCTGCGCTACGACCTCGGCGACAGCATCACCGCAAGGGCCGATCCCTGCACGTGCGGGGACCCGACACCGGCCATCCACGTGCAGGGACGAACCGCCGAGCTGCTGACCCTCCAAGGCAATGACCGGCTCCCCGTCCCAGTGACACCCATTACGCTGAGTACCGCCCTCGACAGGGTGCAGGGCCTCAGTAAGGGCCAGATTGTCCAGACAGGACGCGAAAGCCTCAGCCTCCGACTGCAGCCCGCCGCTGGCGCGGACCCCGAGAGCGTCTGGGAAGCCGCCCGCTCGGAAATCGTCGCCGTGCTGACCAGCCAGGGACTGGGCAACGTAACCCTGAAAAGGGATCCCGGGCCGCCGCGCCTCACCCAGGGCGGCAAGCACCGCACAGTCGTCCCGCTGCCCCCGTAAAAGGGCAGACAGGGCCTGTCCTTTCCACGGATCTGCGGCCCTCCGGACCCGGCGGGATCCCTGATCAACGACGGCAACGTCACTATTGCCGGTTTGCCCGTACACGGTGCTGCTGTGCACGGTCTGTTCCAACGGCCACCGAATCTCGGGCGGCTACACCTTCACCATCCAGGACCCCGGTCAGGTGACCGCCGTCGCGGCGTCCTGATCTCCGGCGGCCAGCGGAGGCCGCTTCCTCTGCTGCAGACGTACCGGCCGAACGACGCAGATGATCGCTCCCCGGGGGCGGTGAACAGCAGAACTTCATTAGGCACGACCCCGGTTCGGTGGCTGCTCTAGGATGCCAGGGAAGTTTGAGCCCGTCCGGCAGCATAAAGTCCGCGCGTATCGGTGAACGTCCGGATAGCATCGAGCGTTCACCTCCCGGTTGCCAGCCGGTCACCGGGCAGTCCGGACCTGTGAAGGTCGCGCCCCTAGGGTTCAACCCGGGCCCCCGCCCTTTATTCACCCGCCCGCACTTTTCTTTGGGAGATCCCTGATGCGTCGCACCCTATCCATGCTTACTTCAACGGCGGCTGTTGCCGCAGTGCTGGCAGTTGTTGCTGTCAGCGGCCCGGCCACCGCCGCCCCGGAGGGGAACAATGGCCGGACCAAGAATGTCATTTACCTGCTTGGTGACGGCATGGGCCGCACCCAAGTCACTGCGGCCAGGGAGCGCTTCTACGGTGCCGAGGGCAAACTGGTGATGGAAACCCTCCCGGCCCAGGGCTCCGTCAGCACTTACGCCGTGGAGAAGAACTCCGGCCAGCCGGGGCAGGCTGACTTCAAGCCGAACCTGGTCACCGATTCCGCCTCCGCAGCCACGGCCTGGGCCTCCGGGGTGAAAACCTACAACGCTGCCCTCGGGGTGGACGCCAAGGGTGCTGTGGTGCCGACAATGATGGAGTTGGCCAAGCAGGCCGGCTACCGCACCGGCAATGTCTCCACTTCTGAAATTACCGACGCGTCGCCGGCCGGGCAGATGAGCCACGCCCTCGCCCGCGGCTGCCAGGGCCCGGCCTACTCCGCCGCCGCATGCCAGGACACCGCCATCACCGGCACCGCACTTCCCACCAGCGACGTCCGGGTCACCCCGATCGCGGACCAGATCGCCCGCAACGGCACCGCAGATGTCATCCTCGGCGGGGGAATGAGCCGTTTCGACGCCTCGGATGAAACCGCGCTGAAGGAGCAGGGCTACTCGGTCCTGGGTTCGGTCTCCAGCCAGATCCCCGCCACCCGCGCGGACCTGAACGGGGCCGCAGGGGAGAAGGTCTTTGGCCTATTCAACAAGGGCAACCTGACCATCGAGAAAGCCAAACAGGACAACCCCGCCGCTCCCCAGGCCCAGGAGCCCTCCCTGCCGGAGATGACCAAGAAAGCCATCGAACTGCTGGACCAGAAAAAGAAAGCCGGCGGCAACGGTTTCTACCTGCAGATCGAAGGCGCCTTGATCGACAAGCGCTCCCACGCCAACGACGCGGCCCAGACACTGGAGGAAACCAAGGCCTTCGACGACTCCGTCGCCGCAGCCCTGGACTTCGCCAAAAAGGACGGCAACACCCTGGTCATCGTCACCGCAGACCACGAAACCGGCGGGTTCAACGTCATCGAAAAGGGCTCCTTCACCAACGCCGAAGCAGCCTCACCCCCGGGTAACGTCGATTCCGGCAACACCGCCAATAACTCCACCCCCACACGGCCCGGCGGAAATGTCAAGGACCCGGCACGCTCTACCGGTATTATCAACGGCGCTGGCGCCACGGACCCGAAGAACTTCGGCCCGGCCACCTTCCGGACCCCGAACGACCCGGCCGAAGTCAAGGACGGTTCGAAGGAGGCCAGTCTCTGGCTGACCTACGCCTCCGGCAATCACACCGGCGCCGACGTGCCCGTTTACGCCTACGGCTCAGGCTCGGAACAGTTGCAGGGCAGCGTGGACAACACCGATCTGTTTGACATCGTGGGTAACGCATTGCGCGTCCTGCGCTGACCTTCGCGGAGAACCGATACTGTAAGACCGGCCGTGGCCAGGGGGACGAGAACGCCCCCCGAGCCACGGCACCTCCAAAGGAACACCATGAAGCGCAAATCCCGGATTCTGATGATGGCAGCCCTCGTTGCTGCATCCCTTGCAGTACTTGCCTTCGTCGTACTGGGCGGACAGGCTTCTACCTCTCCGGCCGGCGACAACGTCCCGCTGGTCGCGGCCGCCAAAACTTCCTTCCCTGGCCTGGCCGCTGCCGAGGGTGAACCGGACCTGTCCGGACTCCAGGCAGCCCGGCCGTCCCCGGGCCAGATCCTCCAGGTCCAGGGCCCCTTTGATGACAGGCTGGCGATCGAAAGCCTGGCCTTCGACGGGCAGGCGGCCACCGGGGCAGTCAGGATCACCAGTGATGTCAGCGACCTGCTCGAACTCCAGGTACTCGCAGGTTTCTACGATGGCCACGGCAACTTCCTTGGCACTGCCCGCTTCGTGCACCATCTCGGCAGCGAAGGCCATAAGCACCCGGGACCGTCTGAAGAACGTGAAGAGTTCAGCATCCCGGTACCGGCCGAGCTAAAAGCCAAAGCCGTCTCAGCGGCAGTAGGCATACCCGTCCTCGTCAACGAATAGCACGCTGCACCGATAGGCGAGCGGTTGCGCGATCAGTCCGGAAGACCGGAAAGCTTTTAGGCGCTGAGCGTACATGGGCCGGCCTCGCCTCATTCAGCCGCTGCCCTGATCGGCCAGGGCCCTTCGGGGAGGATTCGCGAGGCTGACCCCGGAAAAGGGCGTCCGCCAAGTGCAGTCGGAGCTGGTTGCGCCATACGGTGTAGCCCATCCCAACCTCGTCGCGGAACAGCCGGGAGAGCGTGCGCTCGTCCCGACCCGGCGGCCGAGCTCGGCCAGGCCGGGGGAGACGGTGCGAGGATCCATTCCAGGTCGACCAGATTCAGCGCGACATTGCGGAGCTGGCGACTCCGTCGCAGTACCGGAGATCGCCCGACACATGAGCATGTGGTGGCGAGGGCGATATTGGTGTGCCACCTCTGGACTCCCTGATGATCGAGATTCCGGTACGTCTCTGGCCGCGCATCGACGGTGTTTGCTTTAGAAGGGAACCAGGACCGTGCTGGGAAGCGGCCACGAACCTAAACACTTGGAGAACTCGGCGGTGCCGGCCAATCCCAAGTCTCGCCGCACCAGCAGCGGCCATTCTCGTGCTCCTGGATGACGAGAACCCGTTCCTCTCCGAGCAGGATGATGTCTTCATAGCTGAGCATGCCTTCACTGCAGCATCGGCGAACGGTTGCCGGTAGAAGCGCTTGGTCTATGTGGAAAACCGCAGGTAACCGCATCGGAGCGCTCTGCCCGTAAGCCTCCTGTGACCACAACCGAAATCCGAGCGGCGGCGAACTAAGGACGAGCCTCCAGTTCCGGGAACCTACGCGGATGCACCACCAACTCTTTCGTTCACCCTCGACGGCGAGTTTGGCCAGCGTGTGCTGTCGGAACTCGACAGTTAGTGAACATGTGGTGATCGCAGTGGGAGGGGGCCGTTTGTGCTGATTTAGCAGGGATCTTTTCCCCTAGTTTATGAGCACACCAACACACCGCTGCGCGGACCCCCGGGGGTATGGCCCTAAGTGATAATGTGTGCGTGCGGTGCTGACCTGCTGTCTGTTAGGCGCTGATGCGTCCGGAATCGGCTGTCGGCACCTCATTCACGAGCGTCGCTCATATCCCTGACCTGCGTAACCTGCTGCTCCGACATCGAAAATGTCAGTGGCTGCCGATAGTCTCACTGTGAGTTCCGATGCGACTGATAATGTTGCAGCTCGAACATTTGGGGAGGCCGCAGTTGGCTGAGAAGAAGACTGTTTTCGTGGCGTTTGCTATCGAGGACCAGCGTCAGCGGGACCTGTTGAAGGGGCAGACGCTGCACTCCCGGGCACCGTACGAGTTCATCGACATGTCGGTGAAGGAGCCCTATGACTCCGGCTGGAAGGAAAAGGTCCGCACGCGTATCCGCCGCTCCCACGGGGTGATTGCGCTGGTGAGCAAGAACTCGCTGACGTCCTCCGGGCAGAATTGGGAGATCCAATGCGCCAAGGAGGAAGGCAAGCCTCTCCTCGGCGTCTGGGCGTACTCCACCGACCGCACGGCGTTGAATGGGTTCCGCACGGTCACCTGGAGCGACGTGAACATTGCCAGCTTCATTGACTCGCTCTGAGGCGCGGCATCATGCGTAAGGCTCTTGTTGTCGGCATCGACCATTACGATCGGATCGGATCGCTCAGCGGTGCTGTGAACGATGCCTACAGCGTCAAGACCGCGCTTGAGCGGCATGCGGATGGCACTCTGAACTTCACACAGCCGAAGCTGATGACGGGTACCGGGCCAACCTCGACCGTCACGCGTTCGGAACTGCGGGAAGCCGTCGAGGAGCTCTTCCGGGACGACGCGGAGATCTCGCTGTTCTACTTCTCCGGACACGGTTACATCGACGGGGCCGGCGGTTTCCTGTGCGCAAGCGACTGCGAAGCCGGGCATGACGGGCTCTCGCTGTATGACGTGATGACCTTCGCGAGCAAGTCGCCCGCGAAAAACAAGGTGATCATTCTGGACAGCTGTCACAGCGGTGTTGTCGGCAGCAACCCTGTTGCCGCGCAGGTCGCTGAGATCAAGGAGGGCGTCACGATCCTCACAGCGTCGACCGCGGACCAGTATGCGATGGAAACCGGCGGCTCGGGTGTTTTTACGAGCCTTCTGGTCGACGCGCTGAACGGTGCTGCTGCCAACCTGGTGGGGGACGTAACGCCTGGCAGTGTCTATGCGCACATCGACCAGTCGCTTGGGCCGTGGGCGCAGCGGCCCGTGTTCAAGACGAACATCAAGAAGTTCGTCTCGCTCAGGAAGGCGGACGCCGCGGTCGAGCTGGCTGATTTGCAGAAGCTCACGGTCCTCTTCGACGAGCCGACAATGCTATTGCAGCTCGACCCGAGCTACGAGCCGGAGCGCTTTGGAACAGAGGATAAGTCTGTTCCGTTGCCGGACCCAGCCAAGAACGCTGACTTTGCCGTGCTACAGGCGCTGGTGAAGGTGAACCTGGTCCGGCCCGTCGGAGCGCCTCACATGTGGCACGCTGCCATGGAGTCGAAGGCGTGCGAGCTGACCGTCCTTGGCCAGCACTACTGGAAGCTCGTGAACCAGGACCTGATCTGATGCCCTCGCCTGACCGGATCCGCGAAGTCCTTGAAAACGTGCAGACCGTCGAACGGCTTGCGGCCATCGAGCACGAGCGCTGGGCGCACTGGCAACAGTACGTCCACGACCGGTGTCAGCGCCGGGACGATGGCTCCTTGGTGGTACCTGCGGAGCTGGCGGCGCGCTGGCAGGCTCAGATCGAGACCCCGTACGCGGAGCTCACCGAGGAGGAACGGGAAAGCGATCGGGAGCAGGTGCGCAGGTACCTGCCTACGGTTATCGACGCGCTGAACAGCTGACGCCCCTCCATCGTCGGTGGACGACTTACGTTCATAGCGAGAAGGAGAGCCGAACGCGGACCTCGACGCTGCAGTGAAGGTCAGCACGCTCAGCCACCTCACCGCGGTCTCTGGCGAAAGTTGTGAGATGGGTGTCGCAGCCCTGCCGAGCCGCGTGCCTAAGCAAAGCGGTCGTTCTGAGGGAAGTTTCGCCACCCACCCCTGAGTTAAGAGTTGGTGCGGACTCTGACGATCTTCAGCCGTGCCTATGCATCACGGGCGAGATGGGTTCACGACTCCAGGCCCGGCCGGGTCACGAGGTCGAGGCTATGCAAGATGTCCGTCTACGACGTCGCGCTTGCCGTTGGCCCCTCATGATCTGTTGCAGCGGGTTGCCGTGGCAGGTCGGCGGCAGCTTTGCTGCGGTCGGTGCCAGGCCCGCTGCGTCGGAGAGTTCATGCAGCAGATTGCGAAGACTCTCCGGAGCCTGGGCCGGCCGCGCTGGCAGGCCGGGGCGGGTTGGTGCGTCGGTAGTGCCGGTTCCTGGGCAGCAGGACTGCAGCGGCCAGCAGTGAGGCGATGAGGGACGCCGCCAGGATCCCTGTCGTCGCCTGGTCACTGTAGTTGTTGCCGTGGCCGAAGCTGAGTTCCGAGACCAGTAGGGAAACCGTGAAGCCGATCCCGCCGAGGAGCGAAACCCCGAAAATATCGATCCATTTGATGGAGCGGTCCAGTCTTGCCCTGGTGGCCTTGGTAAGGAGCCAGACCGTTCCGAGAATTCCGACTGGCTTGCCCACCACCAGGGCGATGATGATCCCGAGGGTTACCGGGTTCGCGAACAGGGATCCGATCCCGTCCCGGCCGCCCACCTGGACACCGGCGGCAAAGAAGGCAAACACCGGCACGGCGATACCAGCTGAAACGGGGCGGAGCCGGTGCTCCAGGATCTCGGCTAACCCGCCACCGGGCTGCGGTCCGCACTGGGAGCTCGCGAGCGGGACGGCGAAGCCCAGGATGACTCCTGCAACAGTTGCGTGAATGCCTGAATTGTGGACCAGCACCCAGGCTGCAGCGCCCAGGGGAAGCAGGATCAGCCAGGCCGCTGCCCGTGTAGTAAAGAACCGCCGGTACCTGTGCGCAAGAAGGGTGTAGGAGCCCAAGGCGAGAAGCACCAGCAGCAGCGGTGCCGGACGAATGTCCTGCGAGTAGAAGAGCGCGATGATGCCAATGGCGATCAGGTCATCAACCACGGCGAGTGTCAGGAGGAAAATCCGCAACGCGCCCGGCAGGTGCGACCCGATCAGGGCCAGAACTGCGACGGCGAAGGCGATGTCCGTCGCTGTTGGGATTGCCCATCCCCTCAGCGTTTCGGGACTGGTCAGGTTGACCATGGAATAGATGATGGCGGGAACAGTGACCCCACCGGCGGCAGCGGCAACGGGCACGACCGACTTGCTGGGCTCGCGCAGATCCCCGATCAGGAACTCCCGCTTAAGTTCAAGGCCGACGAGGAAAAAGAAGATGGCCAGCAGACCGTCCGACGCCCACTCGCCCAGGCTGAGCTCCAGATGCCACGGTTCGTATCCGACCCGGAAGTCCCTCAGCTGGAAGTAGCCGGCAGACAGCGAGGAGTTTGCCCAGATCAGCGCGATGATCGCAGCTGCCACGAGCAGCGCGCCACCGACAGTCTCTTTGCGCAGGATAGAACCGATGCGCAGCAACTCAGAAGAACTTCCCCCTCCGAGCAGGAAGAAGCGGGGGCGGGCATCCGGGGAGTTCTGGTCCATTCGGTGCGTCCTCGAGTAGTCCCGACAAGACAATGTCCATCGCCGACGTAGCGGTCAGCGCAGCCGGGTGAATGTCAGGTTAGTTCCTCCATGAGCCGGGCGAGGATGTCATTCATGGCGAGCAGCCCGACGAGCTGGTTGCCCTCCACCACCACCAACCGGCTGAGGCGGTAGCGGCTCATCAGGGCCGCCGCCTGACGCACCGACAGCTGCTGGTTTACGGTGATCGCGGGGATGGTGGCGGCGTCATAGACGTTCAGGAGGTCCACATCCCCTTCCTGGGCAACGACGGTGTCCAGGAGTTCTCTGTAGCTCAGCATGCCGTAGGCGTCGTGGGCGTGCTGCCGTTCCACCACCAGGCTCTTCACCTGGCGCTCCTTCATCGTCGACAGTGCCTCCCGCAGTGTGCTGTAAGGGGAGATCGTGACGACCTCGGGGACCATGACATCTTTGACAGTGAGCATTTCTTTCCTCCTCGTAACGAGCCCGGTCCGGCTTCAGGCGCCGTCGCGGCGCAGATGCTCCTCGAACCTGACCACCTGGCGCATGTCGATCCCGGTCAGGTGCTCGATCGGGATCGCGAAGGCCAGGCCGCGTGACTCGGTTCCCTTGACTAAAACCTGGTGCAGTTCCTTGAGGATCGGCGCGGTCAGGTGTTTTCCCACCACCATCAGCAGTACAGACTGCGTGCCTTCAAAGGTCAATCCGAAGAACGTCTTCCTGGATTCGCCCCCGATGCCCTTGCCCGGCAAAATGGTCACACCCGTGGCCCCGGCCTGCTGGGCGTGTTCAATCACCTTGTCTTCAAGCTCGTCGGGGGCTATAACGACGATGGCGGTGAATTTCACGGCGCTTCCTTCCGAAGCCGGGGAAATCTTTCCATCACCATGGCATACGCCATGACGGATATCACGGGGAAGATGGACGCGTAGGCAATAAGTCCGAAGCCGTCAATCAGCGGGTCGCGTCCTTCGACCGCTGTTGCCAGGCCGATGCCAAGTGCGGTGACCAGTGGCACGGTGACCTCCGACGTCGTCACCCCACCGAGGTCAAAGGCCAAGGCAATGATGTACTTCGGGGCGAAAAACACCAGCACAATAGCGACCGCGTAGGCGGCCATGATGAAGTAGTGGAACGGCCCTCCCACCAGAATCCGGTAAACGCCGAAACCGATCCCGAGCGCGACGCCCACGGCGACAATGACCCTGACCGCGAACGCGCTGATCTTCCCCGGCGACGCCTCCTGCGCCTGCTCTCCGATGGCCACGAGGGCTGGCTCGGCCATGGTGACCGCAAAGCCAATCAGCAGCGCGAAGAGCAGGATCAGGGCCGGGGCTCCCTGCTCGATCAGTTGCTCCGCCATCAGGGTCCCGAGCGGGAACAGCCCGAGTTTGAGTCCCACGACAAAGGCATACAGTCCCACCAGGACCATGATGAACCCGACCACGACCCGCAACGGGTGGGGCAGCCTGCGCCGCAGGGCGACCCATTGGAAGAAGAGGACAACGGCCACAATAGGCAGGACCTCCCGGACCATCTCAGCCAGGCCCAGGATCATGCCAACCACCCAGTCACCTGGGTCCTCTCCCGGTAAAGGGCCCGGAATCGCCCCGGCGTCGCCGAAGGTGTAAACCCAGATCCCATACAGCTGGACCCCGATCATGGGAACCATCACGCACAGCGCCACCAGACCAAAGCCGTCTGCCAGCAGGCTACGTCCCCGGATGGAGTTGGCCAGGCCAAGGCCTATCGCGGCAATCAGCGGGACGCTCACGATGTTCGTCGTAACGCCGCCGGAATCGTAGGCAAGGCCGATGATCTCGGCCGGGGCCACGAAGCTGAGGCCCAGCGCCACGGCGTAACCGGCGATCAGCAGCTTGTACACCGCCCAGCCCCGCAAAACCCGCAGGACACCCAGGACCAGGACAAGCCCCACCGACACAGCGATAACAAAGCGCAGCACCAGCGCATTAATCCTGCCCTCGCTGACCAGCTGGGCCTGCTGCGCGACAGCGATCACCGCCGGCTCCGCAATAGAGGCGGCAAAGCCAATGGCAAACCCAAACGGCAGCAGCAGCCCCAACGCCCCGCGCCGGACAAACTGGTTAGCCAGGTTTTTACCCACCGGGAAGATACTCAGGTCCAGGCCAAACAGGAACAAGGCGATACCCACCGCCACAATCAGGAGCCCCGCCACCAGCTCCAAGGGATCATCGGGCATGGAACGGAACACCAGCAGTTGGAACAGAACAACCACGATAACGATGGGGAGAAGGTTCCTGAGCGCCTTAAGAAATTCGCGGGCAAATCGGCTGAGGTGCTCCATCGGGTCCTCTCCCGGAATGATCCTGCGAGTACCTGGCTTTTCAGTCTGCCGGGCCAGCCCATTCGCATCTACCAACCGAGGCTCCGGTGTGAGTCAACGACACGCGCGGGTCCACAATCGTCATCGCCCGCTCCCCGCGATCTGGGCGACCCGGCGTTCGAGTTCGGCTAATCGATCGGTGATCGGCTGGCTGTGCAGGAGCTCGGCGACCTGATCGGCCTCGTCCTCCTCGAGCACGATCCTTGCCACGACCCGATCAGGGTCCGCCGGGTCGTAAACGAAGATTTCGCGTCCGCCGGGACGCGCGACGAGGATCCGGAATTGCTGGCCGTCGCGGGTCTGGCAGTCGTGCAGCACGCCGGAGCCGGGCACGGTGGAGTGGGTGATCTCCATTGGGCCCTCCGTTCCGTCGGTTCTAGGGATAAATCCAGTCTCCCCTCGCGGGTAAAGAGGTGCCATTGGGGCTGACACCCATTTTCGGTGCGCCGTGGGCCCGGGACTCCGCCGCCCGTGGGTGCCAGCCCTCATGGACAAAGGACGCGGGCCGCGCAAGGCTAGTACGCATGCGGACTCCGCTCGAAACCAGGGCCGCCGGAACGGCACTCGGCGTGCCTCCGAAAGGACCGGCACAGTTGCTGTTCTGGCGACTGTTCATCATCAACGGACTGCTCTTCGCGATCGGCACGCTCGTATTGGCACTCTCGCCGGCGACGGTGTCCTCGCCCGTCCTGCTCACCGAGGTACCGGTCCTCCTCATTGGTCTGGCTCTCATCCTCGCCGCGAACGCAGCCCTGGTGCGGGCCAGCCTCGCGCCGCTCGACGCGCTGACGACCGTGATGCGCCGGGTGGGCCTGCTGCGACGCGGTGGCGACCGGGCGATCGAAGCCGGCAACGGCGACCTTGGGCATCTCATCCGCACCTTCAATGAGATGCTTGACCGGCTGGAGGCGGAGAACAGTGCGAGCAGCGCCCTCGCGCTGGCCGCGCAGGAGGGCGAACGTCAGCGGATCTCGCGGGAACTGCACGACCAGATCGGCCAGAGCCTGACCGTCGCCCTCCTTAGTCTCAAGCGGGTCGTCGACCGGTCTCCCGACGATCTGCGCGAGGAGAGCCTCGTCGCGCAGGAGGCGGTCCGCGCGAGCCTGGAGGAGGTCCGCCAGGTGGCGCAGCGTCTGCGCCCGGGCGTGCTCGCGGACCTCGGCCTGCGGAGCGCGCTGAGTTCGCTGGGCTCGGAGTTCTCGCGCTCGAGCGGGATCCCCGTGAGTTGGGAGCTCGATGACGACCTCCCCGAGCTCAGCGGGGACGTCGAGCTCGTGCTTTACCGCGTCGCGCAGGAGGCGCTCACCAATGTCGCCCGGCACGCGCACGCAACACGAGTCGATTTCGCGCTCACCTCGACGACGAAGGGGCTGACCCTGCGGATTCGCGACGACGGGCAGGGCGGTGACCTCCGCGAGGGCGCGGGCATCCGCGGGATGCGCGAACGTGCCCTGCTCATTGGTGCCGAGCTGACGGTCGCCGCTCGGCAGAGCGGGGGGACCGATGTTTGCCTCGTCGTTCCCGGCGTCGCGGCGGGGAGCTGATCCGATGGGCGGACCCACGCGCATCCTGCTCGCAGACGACCACGCCCTGGTCCGCCGCGGCCTTCGCCTGATCCTCGACGCGGAACCCGACCTCACCGTCGTGGCCGAGGCCGCCAACGGCACAGAGGCCGTCACCGCCGCGACAGCGGGCGGGGTGGACCTCGCTGTCCTCGACATCGCCATGCCCCAGATGACCGGCATCCAGGCGGCGCGGCAGATATCGCGAAGCGCACCCGACGTCCGGATCCTCATCCTCTCGATGTACGACAACGAGCAGTATTTTTTCGAGGCGCTACGCGCCGGGGCCTCGGGTTATGTGCTCAAGTCGGTCGCCGACCGCGACCTCATCGAGGCGTGCCGCGCAGCGATGCGCGGGGAGTCGTTCCTCTACCCCGGCGCGGTCACCGCGCTCATCCGCGACTATCTGGAGCGCGACCGCCGTGGCGACCGGATGCCGGACAGCATCCTCACGTCCCGCGAGGAGCAGATCACGAAGCTCATCGCAGAGGGGAACTCCTCAAAGGAGATCGCCGAGATCCTCAGGATCAGCGTGAAGACCGTCGACCGCCACCGGGCCAACGTCCTGCAGAAGCTGGGGTTACGCGACCGGCTGGATCTCACAAGGTTCGCCATCCGGACCGGGCTCATCGAGCCGTAAGCGGTCCGACCTGAGGAGCGGACGGCTCATGACTGCACCACCACAACCTGTCGTTGAAACTCTCGGCCTTGTCGAAGATTTCGGCAGGAGACGTGCTCCGTGCAGCCCTTACCCGAGAGTCGCCGGAGGTGAATTCCACGATTTTCTGGGCCCCTACAGTGCAGGCAAATCCACCACGCTGAGGATTCTCCTGGGCCTCATCGGCCCCGCCCCCGGTACAGCCAGGTTGTTTGGCCTGGGCTCCTGGACCGATCCTGTCGGACCGCGCCGGGACGTTGCAGTCCTCCGGCTCACGGTTGGACGCAGGAGGGCGGGAAGCGGTCATGGCTCTGTCAGATGAAGAGCGCAGACGCCTTGAAAAGCTCGAACAGGAACTGGCCCTATCCGACCCGGGTCTGGACAGGCAGCTGCAATCGGGCCGGAACCCGGCTTCCCCTCGTACTATCTACGGTGTCCTGGCCGTTCTGGCCGGCTTCGCCTTGGTCATCGCCGGCATCATCACACAGCTTGCGGTCATCGGCGTCGCTGGCTTCCTGCTGATGGTCGCAGGAGCCAGCTGGTTCCTTAGGGGCCTCCGCGTAGGGGACGTGCCCGGGCGGCAGCCAGAACGCCGGGCGGACGGCGGACCCTGGCCCCTTTGACCGTATCCTGTTTTGCAGCGATGGCCAGGTGGTACCTGACCGTGGTTTCAGCGACGCCGACAGTGAGGTCATGGTGACTGCGAGACTCAGGTTTGAAGTAGGCGACCCACGACCTGATCAGACACAATTAGGTGGTCCGGGCTGCCGCGGGGGGCCTCGTTGACTGTATCCGCACTGTCCCAAGGAGTTCTATGAACGAGGAGCGCCGCGACGAGCGCGATGCAAAGGCGATTGTCGAAAAGACTTTGGAGATCGAACTCGAGCACGCGGACAAGGAAGGTGGTGTCGATTACCGATCGACAGATGGACGTCATGCTGTCGAGGTAACTCGCATCACCGATGGACGTAAGCGAGCCGGTCGTGATGCGCTGAATGTTTCGCGGAGGACAGATACTCCCGAAGGGGAGCTTCAGACCTGCTGGATAGCGTTTGCACCTGATACGCAGCGGGGGCTCAAAACCTTCCAGAAGACCGTGCATCCGGCTTTGGTGGAGCTTGAACTGAACGGTGAATGGTTCTTCGAGCGCCAGGACGCCGCGGAGCATGTCATCCAGCAGGGACCGTTGTCTCTCATTTATCAACCGCTGCTCGCGGCCGGTGTCGAAAGGGCATCTGCGGTGCCGAACCACGCACATCGACGCCACACACATAAGGTAGTCACGGCACTCGGTAGCGGCGGGTCATCCAGCGGCAGCGACGAGGCACTGGGCCTGCTCACCGATGCACTCGACAAAAAGAACGACAACCCCAAGAAGTTGAAAGCCTCCGGAGCCGAACAGCGACATTTGTTCGTCTGGCTCGATGGCGATACTCGATTCGACATCGCACGTCCGCTTAGCCGCGAAGCGCCGGCGTGGGGCAACGAAGGATTTGGTACGCCGTCGAAGGCACCAGTGTTGGATGCCGCGATCACACATCTGTGGGTAGTCCATCAAGAATCACGATTCGGGTGGCTTTGGGATGGCGTAACCTGGCGGGAACTCCGCGACCTGTAGGAGCCGGGAGCCACATAGAACTGCATGGATGGTTGATCCATAGAAGACATGCATAGCGGCGGACAGTAGCAAATATGCGCACCGCTTACTTGAGCACCACTATTCGCCTTGCGTCCTCGTGTAGCGCCTCGGTGACCATTCGAGTCTGACGACTCGGACTCCCGGGGCAATAGTCTTGTCAGCACCAGATCTCTCCACACCAGCAGTGGCCATTCTCGTGCTCCTGGATGACCAGCAAGCGTTCCTCACCGAGCAGGATCATGTCTTCGTAGCTAAGCATGGAGCCAGTCCAACATCGGCGAACGGCTGCCGGTAGAAGCGTCTTGGTCTATGTGGAAAACCGCAGGTAACGGCATCGGAGCGCTCTGCCCGTGAGCCTCCTGTGACCACCACCGAAATCCAAGCGGCGGCGAACCAGGGACGAGCCTCCAGTTCCGGGAACCTACGCGGATGCACCACCAACTCTTTCCTTCACCCTCGACGGCGAGTTTGGCCGGCGTGTGCTGTCGGAACTCGAGAGTTAGTGACGATGTGGTGATCGCAGTGGGATGGGGCTGTTTGTGCTGATTTAGCAGGGATATTATCCCCTCGTCTAAGAGCGAAAAACATACCCCTCACATAGACCACCAGGGGTATGACCTTAACCATGTATGCGTGAAGACAGCGCCTGCCGAGCCTGGCCGAGCTGCTGCGCGGGCTCGCCGTAGTCCCAGGCGCGACTGGCACTCGGCGGCGTGCATCGCAGAAGTGGTTTCCCGCTTCGACGTCGTTGGTCTGCAGGTGGAAAAGGCGGTGCATGAGGGGCTCAGAGCGCTGTGCGAGTCGATTATCCAGGCACCGTCCGCCGAGATCGAGCAAATGCAGACCTGGCTGCGGGACTGGTACGGCATTTCCTATGAGCCACAGCTGAGTACCGGGCAGATGCAGCCCATGCAGCGCCTGGAGAAGTTCACCGGAGCGAAATTCGAGATCGAGTTCATGCGTTCGATGATCCACCATCACTGGAAGGCGCTACGTGAAGCTGAAACTGCCTGGACCGTGCCGAACACGACGAACTTCTGAATATGTGCCAGGACATCAAGGAAGCCCAGCTGCAGGAAATCAGCCAGATGCAATCCTGGCTTGAGGAGTGGTACGACCGGGCCGGCAGTCGCCCTGCCGGAAGAGCCTGACCTGACTGACACCTGTCCCGGAACCGGAACGCCTGGACCTCCGGTCCCGGCGGGCTCGTCATCGCGGCATACATTTCTCGACGGCCATGAGGGAGCCGCTGCCGACAGGTGGCGTGGCGGCAGAATGGTTGGGCGAGGATTGATTTTGGCTCGTCCACGGGGTTTCTTCGATCCGCCTGAAAACGACCCGCCGAATGCCTTCGCCGGGCGCTTCTGCCACATGGGGACGCCCGTTGTCGGATTCCGCAAAGCCCGGAGTTCCTGAGGGGCAGCGTCACAGCTGAATGTGAGACGATCGCATATGACTTCGTGGAGCACGGCTGCATCGTCCAGAACAGCGAAAGGACCTGCATCCGGTAGCCGCCTCACAGGCATTGACGCGGCCCGCGGGATCGCTTTGCTGGGCATGATGGCCACTCACATAATGGCAATCTTTGAGTCAAACGCCAGCATGACCCCGACGTGGGTCGGGCTGGCGTTTTCCGGGCGCGCGGCGGCCCTCTTCGCCGTCTTGGCGGGAGTGGGGCTGGCGCTCTCCACCGGCAAGCAACGACCCCTGGGAGGTGCAGCCCTTTCGGCTGCCCGGCGCGGGATAGCCCTGCGCGCCCTGGTGATCGCCGTGGTCGGCCTGTCCCTTGGCAGCTTCGAGGTCGACATCGCGGTGATCCTGGTGCACTACGCGGTGCTCTTCCTGTGCATCCTGCCGTTCCTGGGTCTGCGGCTGAAGGCCCTTTGCGCCTGGGCCGCTGGCTGGATCCTCGGCTCGCCGGTGCTGGCCTTCCTGCTGCGGCCGTGGCTGATGGCCGCCGATCCTCCCCTGCAGCTCAGTCACAACCCGGGGTGGGGGGATCTGTCCACGCCGGGCGAGTTGCTCGGCGAGCTGTTCCTGACGGGCTATTACCCGGTCTTCCAGTGGCTGTCGTATCTGCTGGTTGGGCTCGTTATCGGCAGGCTGGCACTGACGACGGCGGTCCTCCCGGTGCTGCTGATGGCTGGCGGTACCGCTGTGGCCATCTTCGCCAAGGTCCTGGGCACCGCGGCAATGGAGGAATGGGGCGGCCGCGCCGCCTTGCAGGGGATCCTCTCGGATCCCAGCTATCCGCTGGATAGCCTTCTACAGGTCAATCTCGCCGGGGTCCGGCAGGAAGGGTCGTGGTGGTGGCTGGCGTCCAGCGCTCCGCATTCAGGGACCGCCCTGGACCTGCTGCACACCAGCGGGGTGGCTGCAGCGGTCATCGGGCTGTGCCTGCTGATAGGGAGGCTGGGGGGCCGGTTGGGTCTGGATCTGCTGCTGCCGCTTCGCGGAGCCGGAGCGATGACCCTGACGCTGTATACGGTGCACGTGGCCGTGGTGGCGTCGTTTCATCCCCAGCCGCTGCCGCCGGGATGGACCGAGGAGGCCATGTATTACACCCAGGCTGTGGTGGCCGTGCTGATCGGGATGGCCTTCGCGCTCCTGAGGCAGCGCGGTCCGCTCGAATGGCTGGGCCATGCAGCCAACCAAGTGGGACGCAACGAGCCGGACAGGCTCCGCTAGAAATGACCAGGAGATTCGTTGCGGGAGGAGACCCGGCAACCTGAGAGAACCCCGGCCTGGGTCTGCGCCCGTGCAGTTCGGCGCGAGCCGGCAGGGGAATCCCAGGCCAACCGCAGTAAACGCTTTTTGACCAGCACGTGCAGCAATTCGCGAATTACAAATTATGAGGAATCAAAGAAACATGACAGACCAGAATCACACTCTCCCGGGCCCGCAGCCTTCTTCTGCACTGCCTTCAGCGGCACGCATGCCGCTTGCTGCCCGGAGACTGGTGCTGATCGCTGCCGTTTGCATCTTTGTCGGGATTCTGGCGGGCCGGTTCCTGTTTGCCGGCCTGGTTCTGACCGCAGCAGGAATAACCGTTCTCGCGGTGGCCCTTTCGTACAGGACCGGCGGTAGATGGTTCTCACCTCTGTTACTGCGAACAGTCAGTCGCAGGACATCATCTCCCTCCGCCCCTGAGTAAAACCACAGCGGATACTTGATATCCGCCCTTGTCTTTTACATCGGCCTGGTTCACTTGGATTTCCCGTCTCGTCCTCGCCGGGCTCGCCGGACCGGGATGCCTCTTGCTGTGTGTGGGGCCCGCTTCAAGGCCGACCCAGCCAGGTAGCCCCAGGCGATATGACCTGACAGGACAGGGAAGATCATCTCGATCCAAACTCTGGTGCTGCGCGCGGCTCGGCACTCATCCGCCAGATAGGAGCGGGACGGCCTCTCAGTGGGGTTCCTGTTGTCGGCCGCCCTCGTTAGGCTCTTCCTGTTACCGCTCGTGCAAGGACGGCCGCGCACAGGAGGGGCTGATCCATCATGACCATCTACTTCCCAGAGAGCTCGGTCGCTTTTCTGCGTGAAGGCTACACGTTCATCTCCAGGCGGTGTGACAGATTCGACACTGATATTTTCCGGACCCGGCTGATGCTGCGCCCGGTTGTCTGCCTCCGGGGTGCTGAGGCTGCGGAGTTCTTCTATGACGGAGGGCGGTTCAGTCGTGCCTGGGCGATGCCCCGATCGGCTAAGCACCTTCTCCAGGACGCAGGCAGTGTGCAGTCCCTCGCGGGAGCAGCGCACCATCACCGCAAACAGCTTTCTCGCACTGATGGACAGGGACTCGGTGGAACGGCTTGGGCGGGCTTTCAACACTGAATGGCGTGCGGCCCTGTCGATACCTCAGGCTAAGCCTCAGCTGTGCTTGCAGCCGCCCATCTTTGCAAGACGCAGGGGCAGCTGAACGATTCCAGCCGTCCGTCGCGAACGTGGCGCGTCAGGCAGCACGTTCACCGCCAGGACGGTGAATGATCGTCCTGGGTGGCAGGAGGGTAGCTTGATTTAAACGCCGCCAGTCTAGGCCCCATCCTCGCCGCGGGAGCCTTATCATCCTCGCCGCGGGCCCTTATCATCTGACGTATGCGTAAACACCTGGTCGCCCTTGGGGTAGCGGCAATCTTCCTGGCCGGCTGCTCGGCCCCTTCACCTCAACCGGCAGAAACGACGCCGGCGCCGGCCGCCACATCAGCATCAGCCACGCCGACGCCTACTACGCCAACGCCAGGCTCGGCCGCGACAAATGCGGCGTCCGGTACTACTACACCGACGCCACCACCGCCTCCGTCATCCGGCGACTCGTTTGAGTTCGCTGCTGTCGGGGACATAAACCCGTCAGGCAACACATCCACATCATCGGCAAGCGGTAAGAACGCGGCCAGCATCATCGCCGGTCTCAACGACGGCTCGCTGGACAACTTCCTTGTGCTGGGCGATTTCCAGTTCGACCGCGGCACATGCTCCGCGCTAGGGGCTTACAACCAGTTGTGGGGCGCGGCCAAGGCAAAGACATACTGGGCGGCTGGTCCGACCCATGATATTGAACCCGGCGTGAATGACGACCTTGACAGGTATATGGACGGGCAGTGCGTGTCCACAACCAAGAGCGCAACGTCCACCACTCTCGGCCGGTTCCAAGACGCGCTGGAATGGTACTCATTCGACAAGGGTAACTGGCGCATCGTCTCCATCCCTACCGCCGCATGGCGTTACAGTCCAGCTAGGGCAAAGGCCATGACTGCGGAGATAGATGCAGACATGAAAGCTGCGAAAGCCGCTGGCAAGTATCTGGCTGTCATCTCACATGACCCTTACTTCACCAGCAACACGTCAGCCCATACCTCCCTTACACAGATGAAGCCATGGATTGATGTGTTCTGGGCGAACCGCGTTAAAATCATTCTGTCCGGTGCGCAACATAATTATGAGCGGACCTGCCCGGTTAACAACGCGGGCCAGTGCGTCGCGGACGGCATGCAGCAATTTCAGGCATCCACCGGCGGAATCGGCCTGCGGACGTTCACCAGTAATCCCGCATATTCGGAGCGGAAGTTCACTGACACATGGGGTCACCTACGGATGAGCCTCAAGGCTGACGGCTCTTATACGTGGGAATTCCGTCCCGTTTCTGGCGGAATGCAGACTGACAGCGGGTCTCGAAGCCAGGGCTAATTCCTCGGTTCCGATCACCGCCGGTTCGGGCACTACCAATGATACCGTCACCATGCCCGGCGGCGACCACAGGCAGGTTGTCGTGCTGGGCAATCACGGTGGGAATGAGGGACGTACCGCCACGGAATTTTTCAAGCTGAGCGACATGAGGCGCTACGCTCCCTTCCCAAGGAATGCCGGCGGACACCCGGACGGGAGCCGCTCAGCGGGCAGTTGGGATGCGCCGATCCGCCCGGAGTGCGGGCCTGTTCATTTTCCGGCCGTGCGGCAGTGTCCCGGACCCCGGGGATGTGTTGAATGAGTGCGGGGGGTGTTGCGTGCGTCACAGTTCATGCCTAGGCTTGCGTGGGCGGTCGCAGCGTCGCGGCCGTCCCCCATAGGGGCAGGAGCACCGTGACAGACAAGCTCAGCGTCCTGGTCCGTGTGGACATCGTTAAGGCCGGGATGCCGCAGGGCAGGCCTTCCCGCGGGTGCCGGAAGGCGTTGGATCTCCGGTCACCGTTGGGCAGGGCCTTGGGGCAGGGTCAGCCGAGCGAGCTGAGAAGCTCGTTGCATGCCTTTTCGCAACGGCGGCAGGCCTCGGCACAGAGCCGGCAGTGTTCATGCATGCCTGCGTGTTGTTCGCATTCCTCGGCGCAGGCCTTGCAGATGGCGGCGCAGGCCTGCAGCACCGCGCGGGTGACGTTGGCGTCATAGCCGGTGTGGCGGGAGAGTACGTTTGCCGTGGCCGCGCAGACGTCCGCACAGTCAAGATCGGTGCGGATGCATTTGGTCAACTCGGCGACCATGTCTTCGCCGAGGCAGGCATCAGCGCAGGCGGTACAGGCCTGTGAGCAGTCAAAGCACGCTGCGATGCATTCGGCGAGCTTGTGCTGATCGATGCCGCCCAGATCCTTCGGGTACGCATCGAGCATCTTGTGGGTGCTTCCGTGTGTCATTTCTGTCTCTCTTTCCAATACTGAATGGGAGGAACCTGGTGCGGAGACCGGCTGATGTTTTCTGATGCGCCGGCTGTTTGGCTGATGTTCTTTCTCGGGCCTCCTTCTGATCGCTGAAGGCAGGACCCAAAGGGCGGCCCGCACGCGGTGTTTACGCCCGCCTGGTCGAACGGTGCCACTTGCAGGCCTATGGCCTGGCGTTCGCGCGGCCGGACGGGGAGAACGTGCCCTTCTACGTCCGACTGACAGACAGCTGAGTTAGGGTTAGCGCCTGCCGGCTCAGCGGTGCTTGGGGCCTGTTGGCGATGTGGGACGCCGGGGGCAGGGCGCGCGGATCCGCGGAATCAGGGATGAGCGTTCCGGGCCTTGGCTGCGCCGCGTCGGTCACAGCAACGGGCCACGACCGTGGACTGAGTGCACGGGTGTCTCCGATCTCGTGGCACCCGTTGCGCGGGACCCCGTGGAGCACGTCGGCGGCGGATTGGGCTCCGACCGGCGTCACTCTGTTCGAATGTCCCCGAGGGTTCTCCTGTCCCCCGGGGATCGCAGTCTGGCGCTGTGCCGCGGCGTAAGGGTCGGACACCCCCACCACGTGGACCTGTCCATTACAGAAGGCAACTGGCCCGGCCGCCAGGAGGACGATCACGACGCAGGAAAGGACAGCCCGCAGCGCCGCAAGCCTGCGGACCAGCAGTGGAAGCGTCGAACGTTTAAGGGCCATCTCGTCTTCTCCTGAGGGCAAGTCCCGCCCAGCGTAACCTTCCGGTGCCCCGCCAGTCACCATCCCTGTCCTCTTAAGCGCTTTTGATAACGGATTTGTAACTTAAGCCGAGGCTTCGCTAAAGTTAGATAAACACATACCCCCCCAACGGGTATGGATGTGACCGCTTCGCCAAACCCCGCCGGCGGTCCGTGAACCTGATCTTCTCAGGCGGGGGCGGAGGACCCACTTTTGGTGCGTAATGATGCACCTTGGGGTGAAGCCGACCCTGTGACTGCGCGTCCTGATCGCGTCCTGCAGGGCAGCCGGACAGTCCACTCGTCCGAATCCGACAGCTAACTTCGCCGGCGCCGAGAGGACCACTATCTTGCCTGCCCAGCCACAACACGGCCGTCGCCGTGCCCTTCCGGCCGCTGCCTCACCACGCCGCCGTCCGTTTTTCCAGGAACCAACGTTCCGGCTACGCGGCCAGCAGTTCGGGGTGACGGCCGCCGTAACGGGAATGATCGCCCTCACAGCTCTGTCCGCGGCGCAGGCTGACTCCGGCAGCCGCGTTGCGGCCCAGGACCGGCCAGCGGCCGTGGCAGCCCCGGCTCCGGAAGCGGCGGTCACGGCCGCAGCTGACACTGTTCTCACCTTTGACCGCCCGGAGGTGACCTCCCAGCCTGCGCCCGCGCCGGTACAGCCTGCAGGGGCGGTCAAGGCGCTTGAGGCTGGCCCCGCGCCTGAGGCGGCATCCACGGGGTTGCGTGCCCCGCTCGCGTCGATGAGCGTCAGTTCCCCGTTCGGTTTCAGGGTCAGCCCGATCACCGGGGCGGCAGCTGAAATGCACACCGGGGTTGATCTGACGGGGGCGTGCTCGACGGCGGTCTTCGCCGCCGGTTCCGGCACCGTCACCGAGGCCGGCTGGAGCCCGTACGGCAGCGGCAACCGGATCGTCGTCGATCACGGCAACGGCCTGAAGACCACCTACAACCACCTGGCCAGCATCGGTGTCTCCGCCGGACAGTCCGTGGCTCAGGGCCAGCAGATTGCAGGGGTAGGCACAACCGGTGCCTCCACCGGCTGCCACCTTCACTTCGAGGTCATGGTCAACGGCCAGACCGTCGACCCGGCTGCCTTCATCTGACGCCCGGCCCCCGGCCGCTTAGCCTTGATCCACCGATGAGGTTTGGGTCGTCTTCGGCGTTTTAAGAACGAGATGCTCGCCTTTTCAGGGAAAATTGGACTTGCGACAGAACAATTTTGCTGAAGAAGAGGAGCATCTCGCAGATGCAAGTTTTCTATAAGCCGGCCGCGGTGTCAGCTTCCTTCGACGAGGCGAATCTCGTGTCCTCGGCCGGGCTGCTCCCGGTGATGACATTGGCGCGGGACGCCGGACTGCAGGAACTGGCCCATGAACGGCTGACGGTGCCCACGGACAAGGGCGCGAACGCCGGACTGAAGGTCGCTTCCCTGGTCGCGGGGATGGTCGCCGGCGCGGACAGCATCGATGACATGGCCCTGCTGCGCCACGGCGGAATGAAGCGACTCTTCACCACCTGCTACGCGCCCTCAACACTGGGCTCGTTCCTGCGGGCCTTCACGTTCGGTCACGTGCGCCAGCTCGATGCAGTCGCGGCCCGCTTCCTGGGAAACCTCGCCTGTCGGGCACGTTTGCTGGGATCACCCGCGGCCGGTGACTTTGTGTTCGTGGACGTGGACGACACGATCATCGAGGTCCACGGCTACGCCAAGCAGGGCTCCGGCTACGGATACTCCGGGGTCCGCGGGCTGAACGCCCTGCTGGCCGCGGTCTCCACCAAGGACACCGCCCCGGTCATCGCCGCCCAACGGCTGCGCAAGGGCGCGGCGAACTCGGCCCGGGGAGCCAAGCGTCTGATTATTGATGCCCTGTCCACGCTCAAGCGTCCGCAGACCGACGGGCAGGTGCTGTGCCGTTTCGATTCGGCCTTCTACGGCCATGCCGCGGTGGCCGCCGCCCTGGCCGGCGGGGCGGACGTGTCGGTGACCGTGCGCATGGACCCGGCCGTCAAACGCGCCATCGCCGGGATCCCTGAAACGGCGTGGGAAACCATCGAATACACCGACGCGGTCTTCGACGAGACCACCAACACCTGGGTCTCGAAGGCTGAGGTCGCCGAGACCGTGTTCACCGCGTTCAGCTCCCGCAAAAAGGCCGAGCAGATCACCGGCCGGCTGGTGGTGCGCCGCATCCCGGAACTGAACCCGAAAGCCAGCGACGGACAACCCACCCTGTTTGAAACCCACCGGCACCACGCATTCTTCACCACCGTGGACGCCGAACTCCTGGACGCCGTCAGGGCCGACAAAACCCACCGGAAACACGCCATCATCGAGCAGGTCAATGCCGACCTGAAGGACAGCGCCCTGGCCCATATGCCCTCGGTGCTTTCGCCGCGAACTCGGCATGGCTGGTCGCCGCGGTCATGGCATACAACCTCACCCGCGCCGCCGGGCTCCTCGCCGCCGGGCCCTTCGGCAAAGCCCGGACCGGCACGATCCGCCGCAAACTCATCCACGTCCCGGCCCGCATCGCCACCAGCGCCCGACGCATCCGACTTCACCTGCCCGAAGCCTGGCCCTGGAAAGCCGCCTGGCAGGCCTTGTTCGAGGTTCTTTACCCGCCGCCGCAACCTGCCTGAACCCCGTCAACCCAGCCACATGGCGCAAACAGGACCACCAGTGGAACACCAAGGGCAGCGAGGCCCAGCGCCCGGGCATGCCCTCAGCCCGCAAACCGTCAAAACCCCGGACTCAGATCATCAGCCCAGGCGGATCGGTGGATCAAGGCTTAGGCGGCTGCGCTGACTGCTTGCGCGTCAAAAGCGGCAGCCGCCCGATGAAGCGGTACAGTTGCGGGTGCGTCCTGCCCTGTTTCTCTGCGGTCCTGACGGACCGCGCTCAGTGCCAGTCATGGTTCCGGGCTCGGGCGGATTAGGCACGAGGGCCATCTGCGGGCGCCCGCAACGAGCCGGACAAAGGACTATACGGTGCAAATCCCAATGGCTGCAGCGGGTCTTTACGCCCTCGCCACGTCGCCGGCACCGGGTCCAGGCAACGAAGGTCTGAGGCCAGGGCTGGACGCGGATCAGGTAACTCCCGGATTCCTGGGTTTCGCGATGACGGCGTTCATGGTCACCGCAGTTGTCCTGCTCATGGTTTCCATGACCAGACGAATCCGACGCGTGCGTTACCGGGCGCAGTTCGAGCAAGGAAGCGAACCCGTTTCGGAAGAAACGGATGATGCCCGCAGCCAGCCTGGGGTCAACAAAACCGAGGCGACCAACGGAAGCGGACCGGGGGACGAGGGCCCCGGACGGGCATGAGCCCGCGGCGCCTGCGGCAGGCCGTGCCGTCCAGGTCCACCGTTGGGTGGTTCCCGCCCAGCACCTGGCCGAGAAGGCCACGGCGGACATAGCCCCGGCCGTGGGACAATAAGGGGCGATTTCTGTCGGCCGTCATTGTGCACGGGAGCCACCGGGTGGCGTTCGTTAGTAAGCCGTGCGTCCAGTACCCGCCCCACTCGCCCGGATCCTGAAGGACTACCTGGCAAACCGCCCCAACCAAACCACCGCAACCAACCCCGGATCCGAGTGGCTATTCCCCGGTCAACGCGCCGGACAGCCCATGCACCCAGTGACCCTCCGCGGTTTCCTGCGCAAACTCGGCATACCGCCCCAAAGGGCATGAAGCTCCGCAATGCGACAGCTGGTACTCCAAGCCCCGGCGCCCGTCCTCGCCCAGGCACTCGGCTACCACCACACCAGCACCACCAAAATCGCCACCGAAGCCGGATCACCCTGGGCAAGCTACGCGCCAGGCCACCACGACCAACCAACCACTGGAGGGAATCAAAAGCCGCACGAATACAGACCACTTGAATAACGGCCGCTACCAGTAAGTCCCCCATAAGGGATGACAGACCCGTTCGCAGTCATGGTGGCAACGGCCCGTCAGCTTTTTTAGCGCACGATGCAGGCGTCTGTTTTTTGGCCTTACCCGGGTTGGACGACGGTGAACTGGCCCATCATGCCTTGGTCGGCGTGCCTTACGAGGTGGCAGTGGTACATATAGGCCGTCTCCGGGTCGGCGTGGCGGCCGAACTTCAAGGCGATCCGCGCCGAGGTCCGCACCGGCAGGAACACGGTGTCCTTCCACCCGGAGAATTCGGGGCCGGGATCGGCACCGTTGAGGTCCAGGATCCGGAACTGTGCCCCGTGGACGTGGAAGCTGTGCGGCTGGTTATCGGTGTTGCTGACCATCCATATTTCCACCGTCCCGGCGCCGACGGTTGCGTCGATCCGGGACATGTCCATCATGCGCCCGTTGATGTACATGCCTTTGAGAATAAAGCTGCGCCTTGCCGCCGACGTTTCCGGATCAACGGGCTCCAGCTCGGCCAGGCGTTCGGGCAGTTGCGGTGAGCCGGCCAGCTTTGCGGCGGCCCTGAACTGCAGTAGGTCCAGCACGTCGTTGCCGCCGGCGCCGTCGTTGAATTCCCTGCTCATCCCCAGTTCCTGGGGAAAGGACCGGAGCACGGGCTGTTCCCCGGGCTTGAACCGGACCACGATTTCGGCCCGTTCCCCCGGTGAGAGCAGCAGCCTCCCAACGCCAACGGGTGCCGGCAGAAGGCCGCCGTCGCTGCCCACCACCTGAAACTGCCGGTTATCAGCGAAACCGACGTTGAAGATGCGGGCGGTCGCAGCGTTGAGGAGCCGCAGCCGCACAGCCTCCGTAGTGACGGCCAGGTGCGGGTTGAAGGTCCCGTTGACCAGGACCGTGTCGCCCAGCAGCCCGGTCTGGGCGGGCGGGACCGGCCGGAAGGATCCGTCATCGCCAAAGGTGCGGTCCTGGACGATGACGGGAACATCATCCACCCCGTACTCGAACGGCAGGCCCTGAACCGGCTCTTCGCCGTCGAGGATGAACATGCCGGCCAAGCCGCGGGTCATCTGCGCTTCGGTCTGCCCATGGGGGTGCGGGTGGTACCACAAGGTGGCCGCTGGCTGGTCCACGGTCCACTCAGGGGCCCAGACAGCGCCGGGATCGATGACCTGGTGGGGACCGCCGTCGAAGACGGCGGGCAGGTGCATGCCGTGCCAGTGCACGGTCGTTGACTCCTCCAGGGCGTTCGCCACGGTGACGCGGACCTTCTCGCCGCGGCGTGCCCTGAGGGTGGGGCCCAGAAACCCTCCGTTATACCCCCAGGTAGGGGTGGTCCTGTCCGGCAGGAAACGGCTGCTTCCGGCCTTCGCGGTTAACTGGAAGACCCGGGTTCCGTCTTCTGCCGTCATCGAGGCAGCCAGCGGCGGAATGCCGAGAGGATTGGCGAAGTCCAGGGTCCCGACGGTGGAAAATGCCCCGCGTGTGTCGCCGTTCCTGCAACCGGTCACGGTCAGGGTTGCGGCGCCTGCCGTTCCGAGCAGGAACGTGCGCCGCGAAATAGGAGGATTCACAGCTTCAGCCCAACGTGCAAGCAGGGTAGGCCGGGGCGCGGCAAGCGGAGGGACCGTTCATCGAACCCAAGCTCGCGAGGCAGCATCGGCATCCTGGGCGTCCGGGTTCTTCGCCGACTTTAGCGCCTCCAGCGAATCATTCTGCGATTCCTTGACGTCTGTGCGGAGCTCGTCGTAATCAGTTGCCACTAGGTACTACTCTTTCTTGCTAACGGATATGTCGGACATGCAACGTACACCGTGGCGCCGTTGTTCCTTGGCAACGCATGCCGTCGGATCTCTGACCTGCACATCCGCTGCCTGTACTGCGGCGAGCTAACGAAAACCGGCGAGAGAATAGGACGTTTCGCCCGATGGTCCGCATCGCATCGTGCCGAGCAGCCTGTCAACAGTACCCTGGGCCGAATACGTTTCCCGGCTGAGGCCTGTCGGGGACCGACTTGCCTGGCGGACTACGGGACGGGTACGGGGACCCTTCGAGCCCCCAGATCCGTTCGTCGGGCAACCCAAAAGCCGCCCGTCGGCAGCACCGAATCAACGAGAACAACCGCCAGCGCCCGGCCGGTCCACTGGTTTTTCCGCCACAGGAACAGGGCCAGAAGTACGTAGGCGACGAACAAGGCGCCGTGCACCGGGCCCAAAAGTTGAACTCCGCCCGCCTGCCCTGTCCCGTATTTCACGATCGTTGCCGGAATGAGCAGCAGCCATGACACGGATTCAGCCATGGCCAGCACCCGGAATACACGCAGAAAGTCCATGGGACCAAAAGTTAGCAGCCTTGGCTGGGAGAATGCCGGGGGAGCGTTCTCACCCGATCCGGGAAGCTCATCTCCGTCCAGCTTGCCGACGGCGTGCTGGCCTTCACCGGAACAGCCCTCTCAACCTGAGGCGGTACGCTTAACATCGCAAAGAAGGAGGAAGACCATGACCAACCATTTACGCGGCCGTGCCTTGGCCTTCCTTCGCCATGTCGGTGTATTGGCGGGGGTTCTGGCAGTCATTGCCGGGATCCTCGGCATGCACGTCATGACCGGAACCCACGACATGCCCCAGGCCTCTGCTGCGCCAGGAACGGACATCCCCGGTGTCCTTCGACCGGCGGCGCCGCCGCAGGAACCTGCCACTGCCGACACCGGCCCTGCCACAGCAGCCAGTGCCCTTTCCCGGATGGTTTCGACACCAGCCACGGCATGCGTCACCCCGGATCCATGCACGGAAATGTCGGCCATGGACGCAGTCTGCGTCCCCTCCGCGGCCAGCACCGCACTGGCGGCGCCGCTGCCGGGCAGCGTCCCCTTCGCACCACGGGCATCAGCAGATGCGGCCGCCCCGGCCACCGAGTGTTCATATGTCCCGGGAAGTCCTTCCCCGGGCGAACTCTGCATCAGCCGCACGTAAAGCGGCTTCGCCGCACCCGGCTACGCCCGCGGTGCACACGACTTCCACCCTGACGCGCCGTTGCCGCCCCTGTGTGGCGCCTTAACGTGTGCGCGTCCCCCTTACAGCCGTGCCCTGCGCCGGTTGATGTTTTGAAGGACCCCGAATTCCATGAAGAAAATTCTGACTATTTCCGTTACCGTCCTCGCCGCGACCGTCGCCCTCGCCGGCTGTTCCGGCGGCGGCAGCATGCCCGGCATGGACATGGGCAGCTCCACCAAGTCGTCCAGCTCCGCTCCGGTTACCGCCGGGGACCACAACGCGGCCGACACGATGTTTGCCCAGATGATGATTCCCCACCACGCCCAGGCGGTGGAAATGAGCGACATGCTGCTCAAGAAGCAGAACATCCCCGCCGCCGTGACCGCCCTGGCCACCAAAATCAAGGCAGCGCAGGCTCCGGAGATCGAGACGATGACCGGTTGGCTCAAGGACTGGAACGAATCAGCAACGATGTCCGGCAGCATGTCCGGAATGACGGGCGACGAGGACATGAAGAAGCTCGAAGCCGCACAAGGCGCGGAAGCAGCCAAGCTGTTCCTGACCCAGATGATCGCCCACCACGAAGGTGCCGTCATGATGGCCAAAACCGAAGGGAAGGACGGCAAGAACCCGGACGCCGTCGCACTCAGCAAGGACATCGTGAAGACCCAGGAAGCGGAAATCAAGGAAATGAAGGACCTGCTGGGCACCCTCTAAAACCACTCACGGTGCCGGTCCGCCCTGGTATCACCCATGCCGGACCGGCACAGCACCCCCGGCGATTCCGATGACACCGCGGAGGGCACGGCATGCCGGGCCGGGATCCGCGGTGGTGAGCTCTCCTCATTCACCCATGACCGGATTCACGGTGAACGTGTCGAGGTGAAGCTCTTCAACGACCACCGCCGTGTGGTACCAGATGCAAGTCCGAGGCAACACTCTTCCAGTTCGGCGCCGATGGTGCCCCTCAGGACACCGTGATCATACGCCCGAAACGGGGCACCCCGTGCTCCTCGACGCCGACAACCCCGGGCACCGCCTCGCCCGCTGGAAGTAGTGCTGGATCCGAGCGGTCAGGGACTCGCGGCGGGCCGACGTGGCCGATTGCGGACGTGTGGCCCAGTGATAGAAACCGGAAGTCGAGACGGCCAGCCAGCGGCACATTTTCACCACCGAATTCAGATTGGCAGGCTCGGCTTTTTGGGAATCGATGAATTCATACTTGCGCACTACCGCTGCTCCCGCGCGAAGTAAGCGCTGGCTTTTTTCAAGAACGCAGTCTCCGCCCGCAGCTCTTGAACTTCACGCTCAAGCTCCATCAGCCGGGCCCGTTCTGTCACCGTCAGATCTGCCTCCGTGCCGCTGTTGGCCTCGCGGTACTTGATCAGCCAGTTGCGGAGCGTCTCGGGCCGACACCATACGCGGTGGCCACGTCCTTGATCGGCTTGGAAGTGTTGATCACCTCGCGGCACAGCTCGTCCTTGAACTCTTGGGTAAATCGTCTGCGTGATGCGGTCATGCTGATATCTACTTCCCGTAGGCCCTCATTTTAAGGGGGCCCACTCTCCGAGATCTCCACGGCAGCTCAAGTACTGGTCGGAGACAGTACCGAGCGCTGGGTCAATTACCGAGTCCGACGACCCTCCCAAAGAGGCTGAAGCCGACGAACGCCACGATATTCAAGAGTGCGTGGGCGATGACAAGTGGCATCACGCGACGGCGCCGGGTATAAATCCACGCAAAGACCACACCCATCACCGCATTGCCAATAAACGGCCCGAAACCCTGATACAGGTGGTAGCTGCCCCTCAGCATGGAACTGGCAAAAATGGACAGCGGCACCGACCAGCCGAACTTCCCAAAACGGTCCAGCAGATAACCCACCACGATGACTTCCTCGACGATCGCGTGCCGCACCGCAGACAGAACCAACACGGGAACAGTCCACCAGTAAGGGTCCAGAGCGCTGGGGATGATCGCTGTCGTAATGCCAAGAGACCGCCCCACTGCATAGAGGCCGAGTGAGGGGACCCCGATCACGACGGCAAGTCCGAACCCCTGAAGCATGTCCCTTCCCGGACGGGCAAAATTAAAACCGAGCTTTCCGAACGCCGAAACACTGCCGTAGCCGGTACCGGTGTTCGTTCTGCGCTGCTCAGTCAGGAAATAGAACACGAGAATGACAGGCACCAGCGCGAAGAAGACCTCCAGTAGCTGATATGCCAGGTTAAAATATTCGCGCGTGCTTTGCGAGCGGTTGAGAGTGGAAGTGCCCTGCGCCAGGGGCGCACGGGTCATCTTGTCCAGGAGCTGCACCACGGAGTACACGGCTGACTGCCCTAACGACAGTCCCAGAACTATCAAGACTTCGATCCGCAGGCGACTGCGGGAAGGAACCAACATGTTCCTATCTTGCCTGCAGTAGCTGGTTCTCATCTTGGTTGTGACAGGAAACGCCGGTGGCCCGTGCAGGGATTCTCGCCGCCGCAAGGCCCCAGCCAGACTGTCCCTGTGCACCTTCACCCCAATGCCGGAGCAGCTGAGCCTCAGCCCGGGGTCCCTGTGTTGGCACCTTGGTGTACCCTCCCGCAGGGCTGAAGGTTCCGCCGCCGTCGTTGGACACTCCAGTTTACTTCTGTGGTGGCAGCCCGGATCCGGGGTGTCCCGTCCGGGCCCTCCTTGGCGCTACAGCACCCGAAGATGCTTCCCTGAATGGGGACGCGTGACGGAGGTCATGATCTGACCGGCTCCCATCTGCCGTCCCAATCGGTTAGGTGCCTTTCCTTTTGGACATAACTGCAGCGGCGGCGCCGATGAGGCCGGTAAGGAAGAACAGAATTCCGACAGCCCGATCTGTGTCGTCGGTCGCTGTCGCTGCTGCGATGAATACCACCCCAACCAGACCCAACAGTGCCATGGCGATGAAGAAGAAAAGTCTCATTCATTTCCTTCGGGGGGCAGGGAATTCTTATGGCCGGTGTCCCAGCGGACGCTGGAATTATTCAATATACTGCCTGCGGGCAGGAATCACAGCGTAGGATGGCCTGCCGCACACGCGGCTGCTCACCTTCGGACCTGGACTTGCTTCCTGCACCAGTTGGACTGCATTGACCCGTCGCGGTAAAGCGAAGTCCGCAGTAAAGCGAAGTCGGTCTGTTTGATCCGGCAGGGCCGGTGGCCCTCTCAGGCCTGCTCTCCGCTGCCAAGGCCGCGGGGAGTCCCGGCCGAGTTCGTCACTCCGCTCGAGGAGATTGCTAGGCCGGCGACCAGGTTCCGGCAGCCTCGGGCAGGGCCCTGCTCAAGGCGTGCGGCCTCACACACCGAGCCCGACACCCCGCAGCAAACATCAGACCGCGTGCCGGTTGCTCCACACGCATCGGCCGCGAGCAAGTTCCGATGCGGCCGCATGCGGATGCCGGGCCGGCCGTGATCGGTCCCGATGAACTCATAAGACGTTCAGCAAGAACCTTGCGGGGGTCACCCAGCTCTGGTATTGCTTTCGCTTGGACCTTCGGCCTACTGCCGCCTTTCCCGGTAAACCGTAAGGTTCAGGCAGGCATAATAGACTCGAAGCTCCGTATGTCCCCGTCATGTTTGCCGAACCTCCACCGGGCGATAAGGACCGAGCCAACGTGGCACATGGGCCCCCGATTCACAGGACAGTCTCTCGTGTTACGGCTGCGTGCTACCTGGGGCGGCTTGTGAAATAGCCAATGCTGAGGTCGTACTGAGCGGCGAGGGGGCGACATCTGCCAATCCGAGCCGTCGCGCGGTTTGGGTCAACTAAAGTGAGACAAGTTTCCCTGATTTATCTCACTTTAGTTGACCCAAACCGTCGAATCCCGCCGTTGGCTTCGCACCAGCCCCAGTTGCCTATCATCCGCATGGTCACCGGCGGCGCCAGGCACCAAAGCACCGTCCCGTATGTGCTGGGCAGCGACAATGCAACCCCGGACAGTCCGTGTGGCCCGTTGAGTACAGTGGAAAAGCCGTCCGATGACTAAGCACTTAACGATACTTTTTGACGATATGGCCGGCTCGATCATCAAGGCATCCGCTGTCCGGCAGTTCTCCAGATTGTTGACACTGTGCAGGCTTTTCCGGTCAGTCCGGCTTCCGGTGACAGTTGGCGAGTGTGCCGGATGCACCAACGAGCGTCATCCGTGCTTCGGAGATCGGGACACGCGCACTCTTTCACCTCTGCGCCTGACTGGGACTTCCTCGCGTGCGCCAATGATCGCCGCTAAGAACGCCAAGCGCCGGGGACATGATTCATGTCGATGTGAAGAAACTCGGCCAGATTCCCGGGAGGCGTCGGGGGCGGGCTGGGCTGACCCCGGCCAGAATGTAACCCAACCACCCCTCCTCCGGCCAGAACCTCGCCTTTGCGTCCACGTGGCCGTCGACCCGGACCTCCTGCGGTTCCTCTCAGCGCTGGTAGGGAACACATCAACCTCATCGGCGACTACACCTGGCCCCGCGCCAACCACATCAAACCCGGCAAGAACTGGCCATACGACGCCCCGCAAACCCTTAGCGTCGGATATTTCACTTTTTCACATTGTGCCGCCAATTGCATTGGATGCGATTTGGCGATGGTTGGGGATGCTGCGCTGTTGCGCGGGGCAGATCCCGCGGGATTCCGGGGATCTTAGGGGATTCCGAGGTGATTGTAGACGGGCTGGGGAGCTAGGCGAGCCTAGGCTCGCCGGTCGTGGAATCGCCTCTGACGTGGGGTTTCTCCAGCGAGTCGCATATGATGCGACTATCTCGCATCCGATGCGAGTCGAAGGAGGGGTGGTCTCGTGGGGTCGAGCGGTCGTGAAGCGCCCGGTGCGGCGCGGCTTCATCTGGTCGAGGGTGTGTCGCTGCTTCGGCCGGAGGAGCAGGTGTTCGCTGCGATGCTGGAGGGGTTCGGGAACCAGCAGCTTGCACGTAATCTTGCCCGGACGACGGTCGAGGGGCGGGAGAGCACCGTCAAGGCCTTCGCCGGCTACGTCAATGCCTATCCGTGGCAGTGGACGGCGGCGATGGTCGATGAATGGCTCGGCGATCTGCGGTCGCTGCGGGACCTGAGGCGGTCGACGCTGCGTTCCTATTCGGAGGCGGTGCGGGTGTTCTGCCATTTCGCCACGGACCCGGCCTATGGGTGGCCTGCCCGGTGCGAGGAGCTGTTCGGCACTCATCCGGTGCAGGTGGTGCACGATTGGAACACGGCGGTGCATGTGCAGGAGAACGAGTCTGATCCGAAGAAGCGGGCGTTCACGAAGGCCGAACTGCACGCGTTCTTCGAGCATGCCGACGGGCAGGTGGCCCGGATACGCGGGTTCGGCCGCAAGGGGTGGCTGCCGGCGTTTCGGGACGCGACGCTGTTCAAGACCGCGTACGCTTTCGGGCTGCGGCGCAACGAGGCGCGGATGCTCGAGACTGTGGATTTCGGCCCGAACCCGCATGCACCCGAGTTCGGGCAGTTCGGCCGGTGCCAGGTGCGTTTCGGGAAGGCGAAGAAGGGATCTCCGCCGAAGCGGAGGGGCGTGCTGACGGTCTGGGACTGGGCCCCGGATGTGCTCGAGGAGTGGTTCGCCGAGATCCGTCCGCTGTTCGGCGTCGAGGGCAACCCGGCCGCCTGGCCGTCAGAGCGAGGGCTGCGGATCGGCTGCCAGCGCCTGAACTCCCGCTTCGCCGTCTACCGGCAGGCTCTGGGCCTTGACCCTGGCCTGGACTTCCATAGCCTACGTAGGTCGTACGTGACCCATCTCATCGAGGACGGCTGGGACCCCAGGTTTGTGCAGGTCGGGCACGAGCACGCGAGCACGACTTCGCTCTACACCTGCGTGTCGTCCGACTACCGGACCCGCATGCTGCGCCGGCAGCTCGACACTACTGTCGCTGCCGCCCTGGAGGCCCGGAGGGGGAAGCAGGCATGAAACGCACAGTTGGCTACACGTGGGGGCTTCGGGAGCTCATGGCCGCCCGGGGCATCTATACGGCCACCGAGCTCGTCCCGCTGCTGCGCGATCGCGGCATCACCCTCTCCGCCTCCCAAGTCCACCGCCTGGTTTCCGGGACGCCGGAGAGGCTGTCCCTGCAGCTGCTCGCCGCGCTCTGCGACATCCTGGCCTGCACGCCGGCGGAGCTGATCCCGACCACCGCGGAGAACACCGCGGCTCTCCGCGCTGCTGGGGACGGCCCAGGAAGGCCGGGGCCTGCTGGCCCCGAGAGGCTGCGTCCGCGGCCGGCGAGAATCCTGCCGGATGCATGAGCCCGCCGTCTTACCGGACCGCTGAGCAGTATGAGCGCTGGCACAAGCGGACCTGCGCCAGGTGCGGGCGGTTCGGCCACTTCGCCGCGAAGTGGCCCGACGGGCACGTCTGCCGGACCTGCCACGACAGGGCGCTGCGGAACCGCGGGACCTGCCCCGGCTGCGGCACCGACCGGCCATTGCCCGGCCTCCGGCCCGAAGACCGGGCCACCCCGGTGTGCGCCGACTGCGCGGGGTTCACCGTCTCCTACCGGTGCTCACGCTGCGGGACCGAGGACAAGCTCCACGGCCGGCGCCTGTGCACACGCTGCACGCTCACCGACCGGATCACCGACCTGCTCAGCGCCGGGACGGGGCGCATCCGTCCCGAGCTCGTCCCGCTCGCCGAACGGATCATCACGATGAAGAACCCGCTCTCCGGCCTGACCTCGCTCTCCCCAGGCAGCCACGGCAGGGCCAGGACCTCTGTCGACCTGCTCCGGGAGCTCGGCTGCGGGGAGATCGCCCTCACCCACGAGGCCTTCCACGCCCTGGAGCCTTGGCGGGCCGCCGCCCACCTGGAAGAACTGCTGATGGCATGCGGTGTCCTGCCCACGGCCGACAAGCAGATCTGCTCCCTCGAACGATGGCTGCCCAGACACCTCAACGACATCACTGACCCTGCCCATGCCCAGCTGATCCGCCGCTACGCGACCTGGGAAGTGCTGCCGCGGATGCGGCAGAAAGCCGCGCACAGGCCCCTCACCACGGGCAGCCAATACGGCTTCAGAGACCGGATCAGCTACGCCACGCGCTTCCTCCGCTGGCTCGCCGAACGTGGCCGCACGCTCAGCACCTGCGGGAAGGCCGAGATCGACCTCTGGTGCCTCGAGCACTCCAAAGGCGACCGTGCGTGCCTGCGCCCGTTCCTGCGCTGGTGCGCCGCCAACCGCCTCACTCCCCGGTTCGAGATGGCCCCGGCTGTGGTCCAGCCGGCAACCGCGATGCCCGAGAACGAGCGCCTCGATCTCATTGGGCGCGTACTCACCGAGACGGACAACCCTTTGCAGGCCAGAGCCGCGGCGGCGATTCTGCTGCTCTACGCCCAGCCCGTCACCCGCATCGTCCGCCTCCGCATCGACGACATCATCCACCACGGCACGCAGACCCTGCTGCGCCTGGGCGAACCGCCATCACCGGTCCCCGAACCCGTCGCCGGCCTGCTACTGGACTGGGCCAGCCAACGCGCAAACATGAACACCGCTACCAACCAAGATTCACGATGGCTGTTCCCCGGCCGCCGCGCCGACCAGCCCCTCCACCCCACCACGCTCAGAGACCAGATCCGGGCACTCGGGATCCCCGTCAACCCAGGACGCGTCAGCGCAATACAACGCTACGTGTTCGATACGCCGGCACCCGTCGTGGCGACCGCCCTCGGCTACCACCACACCACCACGACACGAGCCGCAGCCCAGACCGGTGCCCCGTGGGCCCCCTACGCAGCATCCCCAAGACCACGATTACGCGACAGTTGAATACGCGAGCCCGCCAGTAAGCCACCCCCATGACATCTCGTCCCCTCGTCGTTGTCCCGCCGCGTCGGTGATCGGGCGGGGACTGTGGAAATGACGGTGTAGCCGGCTCGACACGCCGGGCGGTAAGCCTGGCGGAGAGGAGCCCGATATGGCCGCAACACTTGAGGCTGTGCCGAGTACGAAAACCGCTGAGACGAAGACAGAAATATCCGAGGCCGATGCTGCCCGCGAACTGGTCAGGATGGCGAAGGAACAGGGCCTGTCCCTGACCGGTCCTGACGGCCTGCTCAAGCAGCTGACCAAGACCGTGATCGAGACCGCGCTCGACGAGGAAATGACCGAGCATCTCGGATATGAAAAGCACGACGCGTCCAGCAAGCAGACGGCGAACTCCCGCAACGGAGTGCGCCCGAAAACGGTATTGACGGCGACCACCGGCCCCGTGGAGGTGGACGTGCCGCGGGACCGGGAAGGCACGTTCGAGCCGGTCATCGTCAAGAAGCGCCAGCGCCGCCTGACGGGGGTCGATGAGATGGTCCTCTCGCTCTACGCCAAGGGCCTGACCACGGGAGAAATCAGCGCGCACTTGTTTCGACGGGTCTGAGCCATCCTCAGTATCCAGGCGGTCAGAGTGCCGGCGATCATAACCACGAGCGCGCCAACGCCCACGAGGTGAGGCCGTTCACGGCCGATAAGCAGTTTTCGCGCACCGGCGCTTCCGAGAAAAGAATCTACGCCTCGACGAGAATCACCAAGGTCTCGGGCAGCACGCCGTCATACGCCATCGCCTCGGCCCCTGCCTCGGATTGCATCAGGGCCATGACGGCATCCATGTCGGGAACGTCCATCAGCACCGCCACTTGCGTCGGGTTCTGTGGGTTGATGAACGTCCGGATGTTGGTGACGCCGAGGGGTCCGAAGACCTCTTCGCGTTTCGGTGAGGCAAGCCAATGATCCTTGTCCTTCACATCGTGGTGGCCGATCACGGTTGGCATAGCGCGTCCTCTCAAGGGGGGCCAGCGGTCCGCAGGCCCACTGCGCAGAACGCTACTGGTCATTCCGCACCCAGGCAAGGCTTTTCGTGGCCGCATCCCGCTCGGTCTGCGGGCTGCCCGCAAGGGGTTCCCCTTTCGGGACGCGCAAAACGACCACATGATGCCTAGCGTGGATTTTCGTACCGATCCTCATCGGACCCTGATCTCGCGGACAGCCGGCGAGACAAGATGGATCCGGCCAGGATATTGAGGAAACAACGCAGGCCGGGACCGGGCGGACGGCTATTTCCGGGGAATCATCCGGCGGACCTGCCGTCCCCTGATTACGACCCCCGTGGCATGGAGGATGAGGCCCACGCCGATGACCGGCAGGGAAGCGAGCATCAGGCCCTGATTCTGCGAGCCGCTTCCCAGGAGGCTGAGTACAATACCGGCGGCTATCAGGCCCATGGCGCTGAAAACCAGCGCCTTGTAGGACGTTGATGAGGCAGCCCAGAATTCACGCAACACACCCCCAGTGTACCGGGCGCCGCCCTGGGCCCGATGTCGAGGACCACCGCAAACGCCTTCCGCGCCGCAGTGCCGGCAAGCGGACAGCTGTTGTCGCAGGGTGCCGGCAGCAAGCCCCGCGCCCTTCCAGCAGCACGGGATGGTGCCGGAAAGAAACTTTGGCGCGGTGTCAGCCGCCGACTCGATCTGGGTCATAACCCCCTGAGAGCACACTGGAGGCTTCAGCGGAATCGACGGCTGAGCATCCGCCCGGGCCCGGGGCCCCTGCGGATCCCACGGGACCGGGGGCTTCCCGCCGGTTCTGCCTCTCAGGGGCCGGCCCGGTGTGCCGGGGGATGCAGGCGACGGTCCAGGATCCGCGGATCCGCCGGCCAACTGTGACTTTGTCTTCACAGCCAGAACCACGGCGATGACGATGAGCAGGAGCCCAATCAGGGCGGTTGCGGCCGCGTCCCACAACCCGCTGCCGGTCAGCAGCGTCAGGCAAACCCCGGACAGCGCGAAGACCAGGCCCAGCAGGGCCCCGGCTTTCCTGAGCAGGATCCCCCGAGTTCAGGTTGCCCGGTGCCGGGGGAGGATCCGGTCCGGGCCGGGCCTCCGCGCAGCCGGCGGGAGATGCCTAACGTGGTGATGAAGGAAAGGGATTCAAGGACCATGGCCCCAAGAATGAACGCTAGTGGAGCCCACCACCAGCGTCCCTTGAAGCCGTGCGGAGCCTGGAACTTCGCCCAGGCCAGGAAGAGCGCGGCAAGCCCGCACAGGCTGAAGAGCACGGTCGAGACGATGAATGCAGCGATGGAGCGTCCAGGCCTGACGGGGCGCCCCTCCCCAAGCCCGCCTCCGGCCATTTGCAGCAGCGCCTGCGTCCCGGAACCGGCAAGGGAGTGTGCCGCTTCGGCCAGCATTGAGGACGAGCCGGTGAGGAAGAAGCCGAAGAACTTGACCAACCCGATGGACAGGTTGCCCAGCAGGCCGGTGAGTATGGTCTTTGTTCGTCCCTCAGCAACCAGAAGCTCCAGCTTCCTTCCAGGCTCACCCGGCCCGGCCGCGCCCCGGACACGCCGGCGCCCGAAGACACCGTACCGCTGGGCTTGTCGGATGCGGCAGTGGGCACCGTATCCGGCAGCCCTGTCCTGGTGCCACCCATCGGAGTGCCCGGCTCCACGGCGTGCGGTGCGGGAAAGGCCTCAGCTTCCGCGAGGGCGCTGTTTGGAAGGGACGTCCGGGTGCGGGGCCGAGGACGTCTACAGCCCCATGGAGTCCAGAAGCGCGTCCTCTTCTTCATCAGGATTGCGCCGCCGGTTCCGGGGAGCCCGGCGCGCGTGCGCGCGCTTTGTTCCCGCGTAGTCGGAGGTGTGTTGTTCCTCGCGGTTGATTCGTGCCTGTTGCCTTGCCATGTAGCCGAAGCCAACAAACGCCAGCACCCCAAAGGCGATCCATTGCATGGCGTAGGAAAGATTGGATCCTTCCTGCACGGCGGGCATCGCAAGCTGCTCCGGTGCGGTGGCCGGCGGCGGGGACTCGCTGGCCATCAATCCGTAGCTTCCGGTCATCAGAGGGTACTCCAGCTGCTGCCCGTAGGCTGCCAGGTCAATGCCGGCCAACTGGCCCTCCGGTGCGTCACGTTTGGCCAGTTCCGGCTCCGTCGGCTTGATCCTCACGATAGCTGCGACGGTGCCCGACGGCGGTGCCGGGATGGCGTCAGGATACCCGGGGCGGTCGTTTCCGATCGGCAGCCATCCCCTGTTGATCACAATGGTCTCCCCGGAGACCAGGCGGAACGGGACCAGAACCTCGTACCCGGGCGCTGATCTGTTGGGCCGGTTTCTGACGATTTTCTGATCCGGGGCGAGATACTCGCCCCGTACCGAGACCGTGGTCCACTTCGCTTCAGGTGCCGGTGAGGCGAAGTATCCCCTGACCCTCTCGAAGGGAACGGGGCCTTGTCGTAGTTCTGCTGGACACGTGTGATTTCGGCTACGGCCTGATTCCTGCGGTCCATTTGCCAATTGCCCAGACCGACGCGAACAGCCCGGCCAACAGGAAGGCACCCAACCAGCGCCGGCTCAGGAGGAACCGGTAGCTCACTGGCCACAGCCAAGGGCCGCCGCAGCGGGGCTCGCTTCAGGCGCCGCCGGTCTGCTGCCCTCGGGCGGGCCAAGGCGGAAGATGGCAGGAACAACCCGGCCCGCATTCCCCAGGATCTCTCCGTGCCTTCGGATCATTGGACGCGGAATTTGCACACCCCAGCCTAACCCCGGGTATCGTGCGGGCAAATTTTCGCAGTCACCTTCCTGGGCACGGGCTCCCGGAATCAGGGCCTTGTACTTCATACGGCAGGGGTCGTGATCAGGGGAGGCAGGCCGGTCGGATGATCCCTCGGAAATAGGTGCAGGGAGATGCCGTGGGGCGGATTGCGTTCGCGAGCAAGCCGAAATCATTCCGGTCTTGCTCATGCTGCCCGGGCGGCCCCAAAAAACCACCCTGACTCGATCGCAGGTCTGGGTGGGTGGTCAGTTTGGGTGCGCCGCAGGATGCCAAGCCAGGTTCTCTGGGACAGCTTCAGCCCGACGGCGTCCGCGCTCGGCTGCTGACAGCCGTGCGAGCTGCCCGGTCCGGCCGCGCTAAGCACGGGGGCGCGGGATGCCGGGTTCGAGGTAGATCGCGGTGGCGGCCGGGACCTGGGCGCGGATGCGTGCTTCGGCTGCGTTGATAGCCCGGGCGATGTCGGGGCCGCTGGAACCGTCGGCCACCCCGGTTTTCGCGGCCACAAGTACTTCACCGGGCCCGAGGTGCATCGTGCCCAGGTGGATGATGGGCGTTCCACCCGCGGTCAGGGCCGCTTCGATACGGGCGGTGTCGGTGTCGGTTGCGGATTCGCCGATCAGCAGCGACTTCGTTTCGATGGCAAGGACAATGGCGATGACGACGAGCAGGAGCCTGATCAGGGCGGTTGCGGCCGCGTCCCACATCCCGTCGCCTGTCAGCAGGGTCAGGGAAACCCCGAACAGCGCGAAGACCAGGCCCAGCAGGGCGCCAAGGTCCTCCAGCAGGATCACGGGCAGTTCCGGCTGCCTGGCGTTGCGTACGAATTCGACCCAGCCCTGGCCGCCGCGTACCTGGTTGGATTCTCGTATCGCGGTGCGGAAAGAAAAGGATTCGGCGATGATGGCGCCTATCAGGACCGCCAGAGGGACCCACCACCACCATTCTCCCTCGATGCCGTGCGGGGCCTGGAACTTCTCCCAAGCCTGGAACAGGGCGGCGAGTCCACCGACGGTGAACAGCACGTCACCACCGTTTAGATCCGGAAAATTTCACTTCCCAAAGCCGAGATCCGCACGGATCACGCCCTAAACGTGAATTTCCGTACCGACCAGTCTCACACCCCGAAACGGTGCGCTGCCGCCTTTCTGGGGTGGTGCGGTCGGCAGAAGTCGGGGTCAGCGTCCGGCCGGATGCGGAGTGTGGTCTCGGCCGTGCGCCAGGGTCTCGGCCAGCTCGGCCAGGCGGTGTGCCCTGGCCGATTCCGCAGGCGTGAACGGCTCCCCGGGACGGGAGAACATGAGCGGTCCATGCCAAGCGGTTGGAATCTTGAGGATCGATCCGGCGTGGACGACGGCGGAGGCTGGCTCCGGTGTCGGCTGTTCGGGCACCGGCGTCTCGTGGGCTGGCGTGACGATCTTGGCGGAGAGCAGTTCTGCGACGGCGAGTGAGAGCTCCTGTGGATTGACTGCGATCCGGGCAGCCAGGCTGAGGGCCTTGGTCTGTCCGTCCGCCATGGCGAGTGCCGTGGTGGGCCACACATGCGAGTCGCGGCCGCCTCCGCCGTCGAGCGCGTTGAGCAGTTCCTGTTCGCCGATGTGCCCCGGCGCGGAGAGGACAAACTCGTCCAGGACGCCCCCGTCGACGGGGTGGACGTGGATGCTGAGTATGTTGGTGCCCAGCCGTGCCAGGGACCGGGTGATCTTTTGGAGGGAACCGGGCTGGTCGCGCAGCACGGTGCGTGCCCGCCAGAGTGCGGGGGCAGTGTTGAGCTTCCGGCGGTGCCGGAGGGCGGGTGCATGAAGCCAGCTGTGGAGGATCCTGGCGGCCGAGGGTTCGGCCACCCAGATCGCCAGGACCGTGGCCGTGACGGTCAGCAGCAGGACCTTGGCCAGGTACGGCAGGGGGGTTTCGACGACGAGCGCGTGCACCAGCAGTTCGATGGGCAGCATGACAGCGATGTTGGCCAGCGTCAGCCTGGCTTTGGGAGGTTCCGGCAGGAGGCCACACACTTCGCAGGAGAGCTCAGCGGTGCCGGGAGTTCTCACGTTGGGCTTCATGGCACCATCATGCCCGTGGCCTGTTTCCGCTGGATTGCCTGCCGGTCACGATTCAGCTCGGCCTCCGAAGATCGAGCCTAGAAGATCGAGTACGTTTGGATGATTGAGTCCGTTTGGGTTCAGTGGTCGGTAGGCGACGGGCTTGTGAAAACCTGAAATTTCCGACTCACGGGCTGGGGCGTCTCCAAGACGATCGTTACCCGACGCCGGACGGGCTTAGCGTCGAATCATTCACGATCCGGACACGTGCCCGGCAACGCCAAGCCTCGTAGAAAACCACGGCCGTGACATCCTCAGCCAGGTGAGACACGCCAGCACCTTTAGCGCTTGCTCCCACACACGGCCATGATGCCGGTCGTAAACCGCACCGAAGGCGTCACCATCACCGCTTGTTTGGCGTCGGGTAACGTTCGTTCGCCTTATAATTGTGCCGTCAGAGCTGTAAAGCATGCCATGTCCGGGCCAATGCAACGCCTACGGACTGGCTGACTGCTCATGCTGAACAAGGCGAACTTCCTATCGCGGTAAGGGAAAGCCGCTCCAACCTGGTCATTTTGATGCTTGGCGCTACTTTTCCGCGCAGTGGTCCTCGACCCCAATTTCCTCATAGAAGAGGCCCGACGCGGTGCCACCGTCGTCGTGGCAACACACGATGAGGACCTCACGGCAGCCGGCGACGACCTCATTCGACTGGGTGAACAACGAGTATCCGAGTCTTCACGGCCCTCAGTTACCGTCGGTAGTAAAGCCTCAGAATCCGCCCCCTAACAGAAACCGTTCCGTAGCAAAGGTCAGTTCCAGTTTCTATTCGCTGGCGAACATGCCGCCTGCCATCAGGCGGCCCCTATGGCAGCCATCGTCTATCTACGGCTACCCGTCAACCCCTCTCGCGCTACCAGTCAAAAAGCCAGCCCCGAATTCACATAGCGCTGGACCATACTTGATCCCTCACTGCAAAGGCCGCTGCCCGCTCAAGGTGCCTGCAACGTGAACGGCAGGCGGTCCTGAATCAGGCCGTCTCGGTAGTCCTGAATAAGGTTGACATACTCACCTACCGGACAATCCCTACGCAGCCATATCCGCCCGATTTTACCCGAGTACTACGGCGACCCCAAAAGCATGAATGCGCAGCGGCGATCCGGCAGTATCAGTCCCAGTATCTGGCGACACTGTGCGGTAGTGGTCCTGGCCGCTGTGCTGGTTGTCGCCTTTTGGCTAAGCCGTATGGATTGGTCGCCTGATATGAGGCTTTGGCGGGCAGTCGGTGACGCCGCGGCCTTGCTCCTCTTTACGGCGCTTGCCATCGGGCCCGCTGTGAAGCTTTGGTCGTCAGCGGGTTGGCTTCTGCGGTGGCGGCGGGCAATTGGTGTCTGGGCCGGCCTGGTGGCAACAGTGCACGCCCTGCTGGTCATCGACGGATGGGCGCAGTGGAGCCTACGCCGGTTCCTGGGCTATGAGTTCGTGCCGCAGTTAGCGCGGGAGGCGCGGATGGAGCCTGGTTTCGGGTTGGCTAATCTCATCGGGCTTGTGGCCCTCGTGTGGATGCTCGTGCTCGTCGCGACTTCCTCCGATCGGGCCTTGCGCTTTCTGGGCCCGCCGGGGTGGAAGTGGATCCACAACGGCGCGTACGTGGTTCTGTATCTCGTTGTGCTGCACGCATCCTACTACCTCTTTTTGCACTACACCGTCTCTTTCCACAGGCTTCCTGCACCGGAGAACTGGTTCCGCATCCCGTTCCTGATACTGGGAGGATCGGTGATAGCTCTCCAATGGGCCGCCTTCACGCGGGCAGTACGGAGGCGCCGCGCTCACGGTCACGGCCGGGATGGTGCGCTCACCGGATAGTGTCACGTGTAGTGATGTGTCTGCGTTTGATCTTGCTGTGTAGATAGTCCGCCAGTGACGCGCTGGCCCTCGTGGTGAGCTTATTGCGGGGGATTGGACAGCAGGGGACGGCCGGAAGCGGCCCAGGCATCCATGCCGCCGTCAAGTTCTACGATGTTGGTATAGCCACGTGCGGCGAGGGCGCGCACGGCAGTGCTGCTCATGCTGCCGCTACGGCAGTAAACAGCCAGCGGTGTCTGCACATCGGCGGGGAGCTTTGTGGCTTCGGCCCCGATCTGGTCATATGGAATCATTTGGTCGGTGCCCGCGATCTGCCCAGCGAACGGAACATGGACGTTGATGGTGACTCGCTCCGGTTCTGCCATTGCTGAAGCGAAGGCAGCAGGATCCAACAGGCGTCCAGCCGAGATTGACGCGGACGGTGCCGCGCCGGCGGGCTGGGCGGGGCCGCTGGCGGCGGCACCGCACCCGGAAAGCAGCAGGGCGGAGGCTAGAATAGCGACGAGCGTAGAAGTAACTTGTTGAGGTGCCATTTCTGCATAGTACATGCCCTGATGCTGTCGCCTTCGATCATATGTAACGTCCCGGTCCCGCTAACAGGCGACCGGCTCAGAGACTACAGAATGCCGTCAGCGCAAGGAAGCCCCGTCGCCTCTTCATCCATAGTCCTCGACGCGGAGCGGTGTGCCGCGGAAGGCGCTCTTGCGTGCCGTAGGCTGGGCTTCAACAGCCTTATCCCTTTGGATTTTCCTCGCGCCCTTTTGGAGACAAAGATTAATGCAACAGCCTCCTCGCAACACGAAACGAGAGTTTGAGTCGGACTTCGGTTTCCGGGAAGACGGTGCCAGGAAAACGGCCGAGCTCGTCGACGACGAGACACTCGAGGACACGGACGTCGACGTTGTGATTGGTGAGATCGTCAAGATGTGGGCAGCCTTACCCATTGAAATCCATGTCGATAGGATGCACGCAACCCCATCCTGGCCTAAGACCACGATGGCTGAGATCCCGCCGCCAGGGGAAAGGGTCGTGCAGATGCAGCTCACCATTCCATGTACGGGCGCGGCAGATCTTTTGATCCGTGTCTCCGATCCGGGGGTGATCGGCAGCTGCGGAAACACTGGTTTGCGGGGCGAACGATATGAAATCCATCTGACGCTGACCAGCAAAGGGCTGGACCAAGTCACCCAGCAGCAATTCGATGAAACCATAGCCAACTTGAAGCGGCAGTGGGTGGAGAAGGTCAACGAGGCTGTTGGGAAGGCCAACAATGTGATCATGGAGCACCAGGAACGAATGCGAGCCCAGCTCTCCTCCATCCTGGAGCACAAGCAACGCGCCTCGCGAATGGTTCGACAATCGATGCGGAGGGCCGGAATTAACTTGGTCCCTGTCGAAGGTGGAATCGAGATAGCTCTTCGACCGGCATCGCTGACCCTTAGCCACGTGGACCGATCGGCAGCCCGCGGCGTACCCGAATATGAGCTCCAGGAGAAGATAGCGGCGCAATTACTGGGAACCATTCGCTCGTTCGCAACAGCGCTGGAACGGCTCCCTGAATCAGCCGACGCGCTGCTGACAAGCGACGAGCAGACACTCCGTGATTTTCTGCTGTTCATTCTCAATGCCAACTGGGACGGTACCGCCACGGGCGAGACCTTCATCGGCATCGGGAAGAGCGACATCCTCCTGAGATGGAAAGATAGGGACGCTTTCATCGCCGAGTGCAAGCTCTGGGAAGGGGAAAAAGGGCTACAGGCAGCGATCGACCAGCTCATGGGCCGTTACGTGGTCTGGCGGAACACCAGAGCAGCCCTGATCATCTTCATCCGTGACAGGAAGAACATGTCCGAGGCTATGGCGAAGGCGCAGACAGCGATTCGTGAGCACAAACTCTTCCTTAACCTGCGAGAGAATCTGGAGCATCCGGACGAACCAGACTATGTGCTTCGCTCGACCAGTGACCCGGACCGCTCAGTCCGCTTAAGCCTTATTACGGTACCCATCACTTACATGCGAACCGGAGCCTAATGCCGCTCCCAACTCGGGCTGCCGGCCCAGAGCAGGTCTCCACGGGTCGACATGCTCTGCGCTCCTCGCTCCGGCGGTGAAGGCCTGGTTCCTCTTGTCGAGCCATGGCTTGATGGAAGTCTTCATGTGCTGTATCCCGCTTGGCTCCAGAAGTGAGTCGGGATACGCAGACGCAAGCAGTGTCCACGTCGTCTGCTTTTAGTGGGTACGTGTCAGCGGTACCAGCCGCGGCGAGTGGGGACTTCAATCCGCGGGATTTCGTGAGGTTTCAGTGGACGTTGGGGAACCGGGCGGATGGTATAAGGGGTGATGCGGTCCTCCTCGTGCTCCCTCTCGATCAATTCTGCGGCGCTCTTGTCAGTCCTGCGGATGTGGTCCACTGCCCAGGCCAGGAGGACGTCGAGGCGATTGACTTCCGCTTCTGCAGCCAAGAGCCGTTCATGGGCCGTCACCGAGCGATAACCGCACCATTGGCGGAGGATCTCATGAATGGGTTTTTGGCGGCGCAGGTAAAAGTCGTATTCAAACTCGGCTGAAGTGGCTACCGGTTCCCGGGTTTCCCAGTTTTCAATTGTTCCGCCCCGCTTGGATTTTTCTCGAGCCACTGCTTCCTCGGCCATGACGAGATCCAGGACCGGGGCCGGGTTCCTGCGACAGGCCAGCTCCACTACAGCCAGCGCCGCACGCGGCGACAGGAACACTTCGCCGTCGTGAACCAGCCAGGAAAATCGGGCTTGGAAGGCGGCCACGGTCTGTCCGGTTAGCGTTTCGAAGGCGACGTGATCGTGGACCGTCAACGAATCGTCGCTTGACGCGACAGACAGCTCGGCGACCTCGGAAGGTACAAGCAGCTCAAGGGCCGCCCACAGGGCCGACGCCTCATGGTCGTCGATGGACTCGGCCTTGAGCCGCCTCCAGCCATCCATGGAGGCGTTGTACGGGACTACGTCTTCCCACGGCACTTTGAGCCGGGAACGAGGGACGTTCTCTTCCCTGCCTGGTGGATGGCCGTGCAAGTGACGGATGTCGACCCGGAATCTTCGACCCTCTTGGTGCACCGCCACGATGTGCACCCGCTCGGACGGCGCATCGTCCCGCAGCCTGTAGGCCCACTCTTCCCCTGGGCTGGGACTACGTGAAACATCAGCTTTTGGTTCCATAGCCGCTCATTATCCGTCCACCCCCGGCTGCTGTCTCCTAGCAGATCGGTGCCAACCAGTTAGCCGAACGAGAAACCATCAGCTGGAACTGCGCAGGACCTGGCTTTTGTTCAAAGCTACGTTTTCGGGATGATGTCCGGCTTGTTCCTAGACTTGGGTGACGCTGTGGACGAGCATTGAATAATGAGCGCCGCCGAGACTGCCCCGGTCGATGACCAGACACGTGAATCCGGAAGACTGCTGAAGCGAGTACCTGGACGGGCGCGGCCTCAGAAGCAGGCGCTCCGGGAGTTCGAGAAGGCTGTGGCCGAGTTACGGCAGCGGTACCAGCCGGTGTTCTGGCCTCTCTTCGTCCCAGAACCCAAGGACATGTTTCGCTGGCGCGTCGAGTTGGAGTGCGGATGTACGCACGAGGTACACACGCACGGAGAGGACAAGTATCCGGACGATCGCCGCTACCTCGACCTCATCAGTCAGTGCAGGCTTCCCTCCGGGGAGTTCTGGTGCACGACTGACCATGGGCCCGCCGCCAAGCCGTATCGCGACATCGTCGAGTGGGTTGACAGGAAAATCACGGAATTCCCAGCTGATGCTGAGGAACCTGACTACGACTGGATGGACGCCGAGACCTGGGCGAAGATCCGAAAACCCCGGCCACACTCGTCGGCTTTCTGGAAGGTCAAGCTCGACTGCGGGCACCATGAGCAAGTCTGCACTGACGTGGACTGGAAGCCTGAAGACGGGCCCAAGATCGTGTCCGAGGAGCGCGTCGCAGAGATCCGCCGTGATTTCGAGGAGAGTTGGGCGACCGAGGGGAACATTGGCTGGCCTCACGATGGCCCCGAGCGAGACCACATCCGGAAAATGATCGACCTGCGCTGGCCGCGCCCCGAGCCAGAGAGGGATTGCTTTGCGTGCACGAACGTGCGGCGGATCACCGGCTACCAGCGGATCGGCTGGCTGGTTTCGAAAACGCCTCCGGCTCCGGCCTCGTCGCCGAACCTCGATCGGAAGAAGATCGCGGCTCGACTCGCCGCGGCGGAGGCTGAGGTCCAGCGGCTGCGCAAGCAACTCGACAACCCAGACAACGCTTGAATCCACACCGGGACCTTGACTTCGTATTTGGGAAGGGTCTCAAGAACTACACGATCGGAACGGGAAGCAGACCAAGGACGCCTATGACGAGTTCAGCGTTCGGCGGTTCATTGCGTTGGCATCAGGGGATGTTCTACGAGTATTCGTAGGGCTATCCTCGGCAGATGAACCAACATGCAGTACCGACCGAACCAGGCCAATACATATTTGCGTTCAGTCTCAGCCGAGGGTGGCTTCGGATAGCTGGTACGTGTGCAGTTGCTGCGGTGGTTATTGCTGTCGTGGCAAACGCAACAGAGCCGTTCCGAGCCCCCTTGGGAATCGCGCTAGGCGTCCTCGCGATAACCCTACTCATCGCATTTGCCATCAAAGGTTCATCACGACGGCAGACACGGGAACCATCGGCAGCCCAAGCCCGTACGGACGGGCATCGGATGTTACTTGGCAAAATGCGGGGCAGAAGGTCCCTGGCGGCAGAACTGGCTCTCCTTGCAGAACTCCACGCGAAGGGTGCACTCTCTGACGAGGAATTCAGCGCCGCCAAGCTCCGTACCCTTGCGGACTGATATCCAGCGGCTGCTTCGTCAGTCTCTTAGCGACTTCAGGGGCAACTTCGGCCAAGAATTTGCCCATCGTCCCCCGCAGCGAGGGAAAAAGAAGGCCCACCGATGGGGGACCGGCAGGCCTTCAGCACTCCACGCTACAGCGGCGCGCATTGAATATCGACTGGACTAAGGGGTCAAACGAAGGAGTGACAAGTTGTTGTTCTTCTCGTTTCCTGGGGCATGGATAGGGGTTGTTTCCGGCGTTGGAAACGCCGCCCGCCGCACGGGAATAACGCGACTGTTCGGCTGCTGCTGTCCGCTTGGCCATGGGGCTGGGCGCTCGGTCGTGGTGTCCCGGACGCATTGAGAGGACATTGATACTCTGGGCAGAGGGGAAAGGGGGAACAGAAATGGGTCTTAGAAGTCTTTTTCGGCGAAGAGGCGCAACCGCGGCACCCATAAGTCCAGTCGTGGCGGCGGAACGAGTCCCAGGCGCGCCCATGTCACCTGAGCTCCAAGCGGAACTGCGGGAAGCGTGGGCAGAACTAACTGAGGCCGCCAAGGCATCGAAAGTGACAAACTTCCACGCCTGTACACGTACGGCCCGGCACTGGACCGAGGACCCGGCGGCAGTCAGGGCCATAGCGGCCACACTCCGTGAATTCCCGGATACAGACAGATAGCAGACGACATAGTGACCTACGGGCGTTCGATCGTAGGTCACTACAGCTCACCGGAAGGCCGGCGGTCGACATTTTCACTCAGCTCCTGGGACGGTTGCAGGGAATTGACATGCGGTGGGCGAGGATTGAGCCATGGTAAACGTATCCGCGGTTTAGCCGCCGTGATCTACAAGCAGATTGGGTCCGTGTCGATGCTCCACCCTGCGTCCTCATGAAGAAGATGAGGCTCCGGTACGCCGGAGCGTGTCGGCTGTGCGGTGCATCTCTTCCGGCCGGGACGGAAGCGATCTACGAGAGCGAGACGAAGACCGTCCGATGCTTGGAGTGTGCCACCGAGACCCCGGAAACAACCCCCGACCTGGAACGACTTGGTGATAAGTCGTTGTCGGCTGTATCCGGAGTAGCTGGCTCGTCAGCCCGACGCGAGTATGAGCGTCGCAAAGCGAAAGACGAGGAAAAGCTCCGCGAGAAGTGGGGTCCATTCGGCCGCATCGCAGTCACCCTCTCTGACGAACGCCAAAGCACCAAGTCCTGGGATCGAGGCGCGATTGGCGAGGAACGCCTCGGCGCTCGGCTGGATGCCCTGGCCGCTGATGGCCTGGCCGTCCTTCACGACCGACGCATCCCCGGATCGAAGGCCAACATCGACCACATAGCCATCACTCCCAGTGGAATTTGGGTCATTGACGCCAAACGGTACAAGGGACGGCCTGAACTGAAGATGGAGGGTGGCATCTTTCGCCCTCGCGTCGAGAAACTCCTCGTCGGCCGACGGGATTGCACGAAACTGGTCGATGGGGTGCTCAAACAGGTCGACGTCGTGCGAGACCTTATCGGGGATGTTCCGGTCACCGGGGCGCTGTGCTTTGTTGAAGCCGACTGGCCCTTGATCGGAGGCGCATTCTCGACCCATGGCATTCATATACTCTGGCCGAAACGGCTGGCCAAAGTGCTTGTAGAAGAGCCCGCCGGCGACGTTGACGTGGCGAGGATGCGTGAGACGGTTGCCTCCCGGTTCAAGCCTGCTTGAGTCAGGTGCCCACGTTCCAGGCCGCTCGGAACCACACCGAGGGGACAGCTTACGGAAAGGAAGCCAGACATCGATGGGTAGTGAACTTGCAGTCCGGCCGCCTGCCCAGGCTCCCATGATGAAGCATCGGCCCCCTCGACGTCGCGACAGTTCGGGAAGCCCGTGCCAACCGCCGTTTCGAAGCTTTTCTCGAAGTTCGTCAGATTCTGGACCGCGGGCAGGATGCCCGCTAGGTCGGGTACATGTGCAGCCATTTATCCATGCCCTCCACGAAGCCATCTGACTTCGGATACGGCAGAGCTAAGCCGCTAGTTGCGCTTTTCGGCCGGCCGGTACCTGTCACCAAAGGCGACCAAGGAGCTCTGGAGCAGCGTCATGCTGCCCAGTATGTCCACTGGCCGGGAACGGGTTTCTGCCGGCAGTGGGCTGACCATCCAGGCGGCGAACACGTTATGAGGAATCTTCAGGCTCATCGCACGGTCAAAGAGGCGCAGCACAGGTTCGTGGAAGAGTCCATCTTTGAGCTGGAAGCCCGGGCAGAAGGTTCCCTCGCCGATGAATACCCGAACTGCCCGGCGCATGGCCTCCGGGTCGCCGAGGGATTGGAAATGCGTCTCCAGGTCTGCCGCTGTCGGCAGGGTGAATTCTTCGCGGATGCTGTTCCAGATATGCTCCGGGACAGCCGGCCAAAACCGCTCAGCCTTCGCATTCGACGCAGTAGGCATGGCCGTCCTTCTCGCGGGCCTTCTGCGAACGGTGGCGGACCAGGAAGCAGGACCAGCAGGTGAACTCATCGTCAGCCTGCGGGATGACCTGGACGACCAGCTCTTCGGCAATGAACTCCCCGCCAGGGGTCAGGCCGTCCAGGGCGTCAGCCTCGTCGAGCTCCTGAACCACGGATTTCGCATCCGGGGCTTTGGCGGACTTCAGGGCCTCCAGGGAGTTTTCCTGGGATTCCTTGACGTCGGTACGCAGTTCATCGTAATCGGTTGCCACGGAGGTGCATCTCTTCTCTGTTGAGGGGGTATTACCGGTCCTGCAACGTACGGGACATGGGAGAAATTCCCTAAAAGAGCGGCTGCATGGGCACACAGTCAGAACCCCAGGGAACATGGCATTGGCCAGGGTCAGTGGGGCACCTGGGGTTTCAATATCAGGAAGTGACACCTAGTCTGGGACAGAGCCGATGGCCGCGACATTTGCGGAACCAACCACCGGTTCATTCGTCTTATAACTCTGGTCTTTGGGGGAACCTTGAGCTATCCGGAATACCCGCAGCAGCAACAGCCGCGCTTCTTCGATACTTCGTTCGACTACATGACCGACACCCCTCCAGGGACTGACCCGGACAGTGGCAGTCCGAATCTCCCGGCGGACCACGAGCTGCTGTGGACCAAGGAGCTGAACTCCGGCGTCCTGTTCGAACCGACCGCGCCGCCGAAGCGTACGGACGGCTACCTCATCTTCACCGACCCCTCCAGAGCGATGCATTGGTACGGCAGTGACGCCATCACCCACTCCTACACCGGCCGGGCACGTACGGCGTCTCTGGCGAACGCCATCGCCTCGCTGAACGAGGAGCAGCGGGCCCGCTACCTGAATCCGCCGTACACCATCGGCAGCGCGATGATCTGGCCGGTCAGGAAGAAGGACCGACCCACGATGAACCAGGCGAGGGGGCTCAGGTCGCTCATCGCCGACCGGATGGATCTGACCCTGGAGTGCATCCGGCGTCATTACGCAGGAGAACCGGAGAGCCCACTGGCCAATGTCATCAACGCGTACGCGGACTTCTTTGCGTTCTTCGACGGATTCAAGGAGTTCGTGGACTTCTTCCACTTTCAAGACCTCGTGACGCCCGACTACGAAGAGGTTCGGTTCTACCTTCCCTTCGACAACTTCAAGCGTTCCGGGATGCCGGCCACAAAAGACGAGTACGTAACGTACCGGGAGGCCACGCTGGAGTTCATCGCGGCACGGAACCTTCGGATGGCTGAGTGGGTCACAGAGAACCACCCCGAGATTGAGGTTCGCCATTCAGACTGACTACGCACGTCGCAGGGTCAGTCAGGGACATAGTCCGCGCATTGAAGCCATAGGGGGATTCATGGAACTACCAGCCATCCTGAAAGAAGAGAACGTCGAAGCCGCAGCCGAACTGCTCCGGCGCTACTACCTTGAACCGTCCACAAAGACGGGGCTGCTCAGTACCGGCAGCTACTTTGATGAATGGGCGAACCGCGGCGACAACCCGGAGGTGAGGGACAGGATCACCGACAGCGACGCTGTCGCCGTGTCCATGCTCAGCGTCAAAGTGCCGGCCCAGGCCATCATCGGGCTGCAGGAGAAGCCATTGGCGGCGAATATACGGGATCTCCTGGCTGATATACCCACCGACGTGAAGATGAGCGACCTCACGGTCGGGGAAGCAGAAGCCACTCTCGGGGAGGGCAGGCCCTCATGGCTGCTCTGGCAGGAGCTGAGACGCACACCCAAAACGCGCTGGGATGTCGGGGCCACCACAGCCAGCAAGATCATGGCGAGGAAGCGACCGCATCTCATCCCCATCTGGGACAAAGTAATTGGGGCAGTCGTGGGCAAGGACACCTCTGAAGGCCAATGGCTGAATTGGCACAACCTCTTCATGGAAGACTCCGACCTTGCTGGACGATTGGCGCGCATTCACCAGCTCTCCACGGTCCCGACACCAATTTCCGAACTGCGCATCATGGACGCCATCCTGTGGCGCTACGGCAAGGACCGTGGCATCAAGGGCGGCCGAGCCGGCAAACTCGGAATCACCGGCTGAAGCCCGCGATGCCACGAGGAACCTGGTCGCATAGCACGCCAGCGCCCGCGCCAAGTTCGTAGCCGGCCGAAGTCTGCTGACTATGCTGACTATAGAGCTCCATTGCCTTTCATCATTTGCTGCGCCAAACGAATCGGATCGTTGGGGTCCTGGGCCGACACAATTTCATTAAGCTTCGCTGTTAGGTATGCGAGAAGCTCGCGGTTCCACTCCAGTGGCGACCCGTCAAAGGAAGTCGGTCGTTCTCTGCCCGCATTCTGAATGGCACAGACGACCAGACCGTACATCTCCTGTGTGGAGTCGAGGATGAAGTCCTTTAGGGCCGCGTGTTCGGATGCGCCCAGATCACCCTGCTGCTGGTGGTGATTACTGTGTTGAAGCAGGCACAGGCTTTGTCCCGCGTATGAAATGTACTTCTCAGTGAGCCATTGACCATCCACTTCGTCATTGGTCATGTAGGTCCTCAAGGAGTACCTGTAGAGCATGGGTTGAAGGTACTGCTCCATAAGCGGCCACAGCATCCGGGGGTTGTTGCCGTTCTCAAAGTACCTATACGACAGCTCTTCCATGGCGGCGTCAAAGGCTGGCAGAGACCGCGCATCCGCAAGGTCAGGTATTCGGACGGCAGGCCTTGGATCCCGGATATATTTGGGCTCCGGGCGCAGCGGTATGTGGTCCGTTGACGTCTTATGCAGGCTAGGAGTCAGGGCTTTATCAATAATCCGAAGTAGCTCGGATATACCCTCCATCGCCTCGCCGTAAAGGGCTGGCGGGAGCCCTTCCAGCCAGACCGCGATGCGCATTCGATTGCCGTCACGGAACCGGAGTGAGGCAATGAAATTGTTCGACGGCCCTTGATAGTCGATTCGGCTGAGAGCCGGAGCGGACGAGGCGGGCAACAATATGGAGCAGGCATTGAGGTCTCCAAGCTGAGCAAGTATGGGGCTCCCTTCGGCAGGGTCATCCGCCAAGAGGTCGCTTTCCTCGAAGAATCCGATTGCACCGTCCTTGGTAATGATCCAGCCATCCCATCGCCGCTCTTCTGCCCCTTCCCCAGATACGTAGGTAGCAGGGAGCATTACTCGATCCCCGAGGAAGGATAGGTCGACTGTCTCGAAGTAGGTGTCCGCTCCTTCCGCCATCGCTTTTACTTCGCGCTCCGCTGTTCCTGCCGGATACCCAGCGTCGAATACAGCCCCGCCGGCCGCGCCGAATATCCGATCACACATCTCCTGGACGAGAGCTGCCCTGGCGAAGGGATCCAGGTCGTTCTTGAGTTGCTCCTCGTTCTTGCTGATCAACCAGGCCGCTTCTGCTCTTCCAACTATCGGTTGGGGAATACCGGGGATCCTGCTGTTACGAGGCAAGTAGGCTACCTGTCCCATAGCGATAGCAATCGCAGGAGGCACACCCATAGCCTCAAGTCGACGTCGGACATCATCAGCTGCGCCGTCCAGGATTCTCCCCATGGTCATATGATCTGACCCCAACGGTTCAACGACAACCCCAAGCCGAGAAACTCTCCGCGTTGACAGCGGCCGAAACCATGTCTGGTGGAGACGGGCCCGGCGGGAGGAGACCTGGTACGAAGGATTGCGCCCCGTCCCGCTCGGAAAAGCACGCCCTATGACAGAGCCCGAGCCACGTCGTAGCCGGCCAACTTTGCGAGCTTGTGCCGCGACCTGTCCTCTTCGCAGTTGGGGTTGCAGTCGCTGCACGGCGAACGATCACGCGCGGATATGTTCATGCCAAGTCAAGAACGTAGCGAAGGAGTACTACGAGTTCGGAGCATCGTATGAGTCCGGAAACGAGCCCCCGACGCGACCGGACAATGCACTCAGCTCTGCCTCTGTTTCCCTGAATCGGATCACGTGTGGGCCCAATGTGTTGACCCCCTCCGGTCCCTTCACCACGAGGGTTCGCGCTATGGTCCTGCCCAGTTGGTCCAATTCCTGATTGAGTCGCCGCCACTCTGCCTGCTCGGATTTGGAGCCCTTCATCACTTCAGAGTCCCTGTCGCATTGCGTGCAGCGTCCCCTCGGGCCCACATCAGCCATCATGGTCACGTAGATGCCTCTTTGGCCCGCCCGCCACTGACCATCCATGATCGAGCACCACTGAGTGTGGAACAGTTTCCCGGTTCGCGTGACATACACCTGCCCGTCACCTGCCACAGGTGAACCGTCGTCACGGAGATTAGTAGTCTCAACTTTGATGAGAGGGCGTTGCAGGCTGCCGGATTCCGTGTCGTGCTGACATTGTGGGCAGAGTCCGCGGTCACCAAGGTCTGCCAGTGCGGACACGAAGACCGTCCCTGGCTTGTCCTGCCACTTGGACGTCATACTCCCGCACCACTTGGTGTGATACAGCTTGCCCGATCGGGTCACGTACGCCTGACCTTCACGGGCAATGGGCGAGCCGTCTTCGCGGAGATTGGTGGTCTCAACTTTGATGAGCGGGCGTTGCGAGGTGCTGGATTCCGGGTGGTACTTACACTGCGGGCAGAGTTCGCGGCCACCAACGTCGGCGAGCGTGGACAAGAAGACTGTCTTTGGGTAGTCCCGCCACTGGGCCGCCATGATTCCGCACCACATGGTGTGATGCCGCTTGCCGGACCGGGTCACGTACACCTGACCTTCACCTGCGATAGGCGAGCCGTCTTCGCGGTGGTTTTGCGGCTCGACGTGGACGAGCGGACGTTTCTTTTGCGCCCCGTGGTCGGCTTTCACTTCTTCGTGTGTGGTGCTCACAACCCGTTCCTTCTCCCAAGACCTCTGCCATATCCTTCCATGTTGGGGAGGTCCACCTCCACCATGTCATCGAAGGGTTGACGGGCAAGCTCGCCGAGTCCGGTAACCCGCACACGGTAATGGGCAGCGCCGGCCGTTACACCCGGTTCCGTGACCGTCGTTAGGATACGAGGGTGACCGAGACCAAGAGCACCAAGTGCTACATCGAAGAGTACAAAAACGAGCAGGGCCAGCTGAGTGCCCGCCTCCGTGAAAAGGAGACGGGACGAAAAGTCGATCTGGGAATGACCCTGGACGGTAAGCAGCACTTTCTTCGGTTCCTGAGCGCTGCCGGGGCGCAGAAGGCCCTAATACCTGACGTGTTCAGCAAGGACGGCGAGGAAGACTGCGTCGTCGTCTCGGGTGACCTTGATTTCGATGCACCCGATGAGATCAGGTTCATTTACAACGAAAAGCTTTCCTACACATTCGCCTGACAGCACGGCTCCGTTCAGGCTATCGGGCTCGCCATCCTTAAACACGGGCCAGTCGCTTCCGGCCAGCTGGCTGGGAAAGGCTAAGCCGGCTGATGACGTGTCGAAGGAGTCGGCGGTACATCTCATCAAGCACAGCCCGCTCCAGCACGTCGGTTTGGTCGTGTTACCGGTAGGCTGCGGATCAGCACGAACCCGGTGAACGCACCCGACGACACGCAATTCCGCGCTGATACCGTGGAAAGAGGGCAAATGGCCGGTTATTGAACATGTTCAGGGGGAGCATGACGGAATGGAAGCCAGGCTGGTGGGCGCGAGCGTTTAGGGGCGCGGGGTCATGGGGGCTGTCGATAGGCGAGGGCCGTCTGGTGGTCCGCGGGATCCCCCGAGAGGTCGATGCCGATGTACTGGATGTTCACCGGCTCGCTGTCGATGAGGGCTCAAGGCAGCTCATCGTCACCCACGTCCAAAGAACAGAAACGGTGCTCAACGGGCTTTCTCGACGCGTATTGCGGGAGGTCGCGGCTGCGTACCACTCCGAGCTCGACGAGCGACGGCATCTCGCCGCCCTGCTCTCAAACGCTGAGGAACAGGGCGAGGCAGCCCGCCTGTGGTGGTCCCGGGTCCGGGAAGTGATGGACCGACCCAGGTGGGCGGACCAGGACACGATCGCCGCGCTCGAGGGCTCCCGTCCAGATGTCGCTGTGTGGTTGGCTGCCGACAGCGATCCGAGGCTCGCCGGGCTTCCCGAGGGCAAACGCGAGGACCAGCGTGCCGCGGTCGACGCTTGCCGTACCACTGACTTACCAGGGTGGGCTGTCCAGCGGAACGAGGCGTTCCTGGAGTGGGAGAAGGGTGAACTCGCGGACTTCTTCCGCACGGTCGAGAAGTCGCCGTTGACGGAAGAGCAGACGAGGGCGACGGTCTGCTTCGACAACCGGGTCCGCGTTATCGCGGCCGCGGGCTCGGGGAAGACCTCGACGATGGTGGCGCGCGCTGGCTATGCGATACGGCGCGGCATCGCAGAGCCGACCGAGATTCTTGCTCTTGCTTTCAACAAAAAGGCAGCCGGCGAACTCTCGGATCGTCTCGTGTCCCGCCTCGGCAATGATGGTGCCGGCGTGGCGTCGAGCACGTTCCATGCCTTCGGGCTGCGTATCATCGGCGAGGCCACTGACCGCAAGCCGTCCCTTCCCGATGACCTTACCGCGGACAATGGGATCGGGCGGGTCGCGAGGATCGTGGATGTCCTCCGCGACCAGGACCAGGCCTTCCGGCGGGACTGGGACCTCTTCCGGCTCGTTTTCGGCCGGCAGCTTCCGGATCTCGGTGATGAAGCCGATCCTGAGAAGTCGGACAGGAACACAGGTACCAGCGGCTTCGGTACTCTCGCAGGGGAGATCGTCAAGAGCCAGGAAGAGGTGATGATCGCAAACTGGCTCTTCCTGAACGGTGTCCGCTACCAATACGAACGTCCCTACGCGTACGACGTCGCGGACGCACACCACCGGCAGTACCAGCCGGACTTCTACTACCCGGACATCGATGTGTGGCATGAGCACTGGGCGCTCGGTCTCGACGGCACCCCGCCGCCCCACTTTGACGGGTATGCCGAGAGTATGCGGTGGCGGCGTCACACTCACGTCCGTTACGGCACTCGACTGATCGAGACAACTTCGGCGACCATCCGGGACGGGTCCGGGTTCGAGCACCTCGAGCAGGAGCTGCGCCGGCACGGAATCCAGCTAAAGGAAGACCCTTACCGGGAAGCAGCCGGGGAGCCACCGATCAGCGACCAGGCGATGCTGGCGCTGACGCGGTCCTTCATGTCACACGCGAAGGGCAACCGCCTCACCCCTGATCTGCTGGCGGAGCGGGCCGGCCGGACTTTGCGGGCCAGGCTCTTCACTCGCCTGTACGGCGTCATCCTCGCCGAATGGGACAGCCAGCTCCGCGCTGCGGGCCAGATCGATTTCGAGGACATGCTGAATCTCGCCACCGATCACGTAGAGTCCGGCCGGTGGATGAGCCCTTACCGGCTCGTCATGGTCGACGAGATGCAGGACACCAGCGCTGCCCGTGCGGCGCTGGTGAGGGCGCTGATGAAGACTCCTGGAAACTACCTGTACGCGGTCGGCGACGACTGGCAGTCGATCAACAGGTTCGCGGGCTCAGACCTCAGTGTGATGACCCGCTTCGAAAATTGGTTCGGGACAGCGTCCACCATCTGGCTGGACCGCACCTTCCGGTCCCCGCAGTCCCTGTGCGATGTCGCCGGTGGGTTCGTGATGAAGAACCCCAATCAGATCTCCAAGAACGTCCGATCTTCAGCGCCGGAGACTGACGAGACGGTGTGCGCCGTCAGTGTACGGGAGCGCAGCCACTACGGATCGGTCGTTCGGCAGCACCTGACAACCCTTGACTCAGAGCTCACTGAGCCAGCCACTGTGCTGCTGCTCGGCCGGTACTCCCGGTCCAAGGACGATGTCATCTCGGCACTGGAAGCCAGATACGCCAACCTGACCATCGAGTTCAACACCGTGCACGCCTCAAAAGGAAAGGAGGCAGACTACGTCGTTGTGCTCGGCCTTGAGAGGAACGGATTCCCCAGCATTGTCGAGGATGATGCTCTCCTGCAACTGGCCATGGCCGCCCCCGACTCCTACCCACACGCAGAAGAACGACGCCTGTTTTACGTCGCACTGACCCGTGCCAAGCGCTCAGCGCTCCTGGTCACGCGCGCCGGTAGGGAATCAGCGTTCCTCCTCGAGTTAGTCGGAGATCGTGTCGTCAAGATCCGATCCGCGACAGGCGACGATATCACCCCAGTGGTCTGCCCGAAATGCAAGAAACACACGATGAGGGAACGCAAAGGGCGCTACGGCCGGTTCTTCGGCTGCACCGGGTACCCGACCTGCAAAGGAACGATGAAGCTCATGGAACTTTAGGCCCTGAAGCTGGCCACGGGGACGGCCGAGCCAGTGCGGCAAACCTCGGTCCGGGGGCCGTGGATCTCCAGATGACCGCACCTTGGAAACGCTCGGGCGGCCTCGGCGACGGAGTGTCAGAGCCTCAAAGTATGCTGAGCGAACAAAGCGAAGGTCTGCAACTCCGACCTTTAACACTGAATCAGGACCGCCATGAGGCTCACCGCCATCGTCTGGCTTAGGGAAACCAGAATCATCACCGTCGAAGCCGACGCCTGCGAGACCGGGCAAAGCCCACCGCGAAGCCACGTACGCGCGGGCTGGCAGGGCCTCCAGATCCTCAATACCCCGTAGTCACATATGGCAGTTCATCTTGGTGATTTGAAAACCGTCACCCTGATTGCTGGTGTCCTCCAGTTTCACTCGGGCGACCTTTCCTGTCGGCAAGCCCGCCGTAATCTCGTTCGTGGAGCCGATAGAGCCCTCGCCTCTATCGATACTCACGGCCACATAGATGCCCCCCGGGCAGCCGTTCGGAGCCATTGACACGACATCCAAGAAGGTGCATTTCCACCTTCCGCAGGTGAACTCGGAGTCGCTGAGGTATTGGAAGTACATCTGGTTGCCTGCGGACGTCCACCCTCGAGCTTCCATCTGCTTAAGTTCGCTATCCGCCCGCTCCGCTGCCTTCCTCGCCTCCTCCGCAACGCTGCGTGCCCGTGCACGAGCCGCGCTGGCAGCGTTATCAGCTGTCCTTTTTGCCTCCGCGGATGCCGAAGCGTCGGCGGCTGCTGCGGCTGAAGCCGATGCAGCAGATGCCTCCGCCTCCGCCCGCTGCTCGGCCTGTGTAGAGAGGTTCGCCGCCAAAAAACCAGCGCCCCCGAGCGCAAGTACAACCGCCACCACGCAGATGATGATGATGCGACCACGGTCGCCTTTTCGAGCTTCAGGGGCATCTTGTACCCCGGGCATCTCAGGTCCCTGAACTTCATCCATAGTTCCCCCAAATTTCGCAGCATGACGCAGGAATGCCTGAAGCCAATGGCACAGCTTATGCGGGCCGCCGGCGCTACGGATAGAGGATGGTGTCCTGTTCCACTCCGATCGAATCCGAAGTCGACGAAGCGGGCCCCTCCCTCGGGTCCGACATGCGAAAGTGAAGCGAACCCAACGCAGTTCATAGGGCGGCGGACAGGGGACCGCCGGTGGATTCGGCAGCAACCAGGGCAACACCGGGCCGACAGGCCAGGCCGGGCCGCAGGAAGACCTCTGAGACACGCCACAGACCAGCGGTGCCGGCAGATGGGGGCAACGGCCCCGATTCTGCGGCATTCGTGCCCCGTTTGAGACCGTCCTCAGGGCGAAGGAACGGTCAGATGTGCTGCCACCCCGCTGGCGGAAGGAATAACACTATTCCGATTTGCGGTCGGCACCGACAGGAAGTCGCCGAACGAGATCCAACGATGACAGGCGCGGTTATCCACATGCTGCGGTTCCGCCCTACGGAACCGGGACGTGTGGACACATACGATGGATCCATGCCCGAAGAGAACAAGCCCTCTCCGCGCTTCCTGACCATCGATCAGGTAGCGACGGAACTGAACATCGGCCAACCCTTGGTACGCGGCCTGCTGAAGAGCGGCGAATTGCGTGGCTTTCAGTTGGGCGGCCGGGGCCTGTGGCGCATCGGCCGCCAGGACATCGAAGACTATGTCAGTGAGGCATATCGGCGCACCGCGGAACGCATCGCCGCCGGGGAGATTGAAGACGACGGGGATCAGGACAGCGAATAGTCGGTGTTAGCCGCTCTCAACCGGTCAACCGTACTCCGCCCACTGCCCACTGCCCTGTCCACGGCGTATCCGCCGGAAGGGGCAGCAGCGGGTGCGTGCGTGAATACATACCCTCGCTGAAGTAAAAAGACCTGCGAAAAGTACACCGTCACGGCAGCCTGTGTTTATGCAATAAGGTCCATAGTGGGCAAGGCTGCATTTCAAACGCAATCACCTGCTGAGAAGACACGCCAGGGCAGCTGCGTCATCCTGTCAGTGCTGGGGAGCACCATGGTTCTATGACGGCACCAACGGTGGAGGCGGCGATCCATGAGCTGATGGATTTCTGCTGGAATATTGTCTACGACCTGCTGGAAGTGCGGGGCCTGCTCGGTGACGGCTTGTTCGTCGAGGAGTACACCGGAATCCACTCCAGGGTGGAGGAGTGCACCCGCTATACCGTGGTGCACTCCCGGACGGTGGCTGTCTTGTTTGTGGACACGCGGCCGGTGGACGCCATCGTGTTCCATCACGACCTCCTGGGTGCAGACGACCCAAAAAGTTACTTCAGCGTGCCTCAGTAACAACGCTGAGGTGTCTGCTTTGTTTTGAGTGGCGACAAGATCACCTCTTTGCTGCCTTCTGCCTTCTCAGTCAAGGTGTGTTCAGTCAACGACGCCCGTTGGAGCGAGATAGGTTGGCTTGCGCCCAATGGTCCACATCTTAATCAGGGGCTGACAGAATGGATTTCCACATAGCAAATGAGTACTAGCGCCCCGAGGGGAAATGAAAGCCGACGCTGAGGCACGTGAAGCTGTTGTAATGCAGCTGGATAGCTCTGACTGCGCGAGTTTCTTCAACGATTTAGGAGCCTCACGGCTGGAAGTTGTTCCTGTGATCGGGGCTGGGCTCGGCATCGAGGCGGGCGCTCCGTCTGGTGCTGCATTGGCACAGCACCTAATCGATGTAGGCAATCTCACGAGCTCACTGGATGCTGGGCTCTTTGACATCGCCCGGGATGCTGCCGAAAGCCACGGCGAAGCATGGTTACAACAGACAGTTGCGACTTTTGTCGAGTCTCGCAATGTTAGGGCCAGTCCTGTCCTCCAGGCTTTAGCCAAAGTGGAGACAGGCCTCGTCTTGACGACAAATTATGACCTTGCAATCGAACACTCCGCCCGGCTGGTGGGACGCGAAGTTGTGTCGCTCACACTCGATGACCTCCCGACGGCCTTGCGCAGTGAGCGGGAATTTCTTCGTGTCGTTCATCTTCATGGCGTAGTCACCAATCCAAGCACTATAGTTCTCTCGCCCGAAAGCTACAGCGCGGCGCTCGAAGATGAACGCATGCAGCTGTTAACTCGGGCGCTGGGAAGCGAATTTCGCTTGTTGTTTCTCGGGCATAGCCTCAGCCCGACTGAGCAGCATTTGCGTCGAGACTTGAGATGGGCAGCGCGCATACGCTCAGTGTCAGGTATTGACCGGCAGCACTTGTTACTCGCCCATGTCAGCGAGAATGGGGACGCGGCTATTCCGGGTCAGGCTCAGCTCCTTCGGGACGCTGGGGTACAGGCAGTCTTCATACAGGACCTGGATCTGAGATTTCGCTCCGTTGACATAGTGGCTAACATTTTGGCCGGACCGTCCCGGGCGATACGCAGGTTTACGGCAGCCACAATTCGCGATGCACGGGACCCGAACTACCTGCCCTTGCCTGTCGCAGAAGTCCCTGTCGGCGTCGACAGCTTCGACGGTGTCAACGAGGGACGGTACCTCTGGAAAGTCCACAGCTCGGGCCACACGCCTGCAAATGCCTTGGATGCCCGCGTACCGCGCCTTCTTCTGATGGCGGGTGGAGGTTACGGCAAAACGCAGGAGTTACATCAGATTGGGTTTAGATGTAGCCGCCCGGCACTCTACAAGAGGCTGCGCAGCTTTGGAGTGGTCCGGTCCGATGGTGACCTGGCAGCAAATTTTGTCCGGGAAATGGACGATGCAGAGTCCTACCACCGTGTCGAGAAGCTCGACATCGCCGCACTCGAAACGAGCAGCTACGTATTCCTGCTGGATGGTCTTGATGAAGTGCCGGCCACGGGCCGTTCAGCATTGATTGCGTTTCTGGAAACAGTTTCGCGCGCTTACCCTCAGCATAGGTTCGTCGTGGCTACTCGACTGATGGCGTCAACTCCGAGCCGCCTGGATGGGTTTGCGACTTACGTTCTTAAGCCGGATAACCAGTGGCTGGAGCAATACGGAGAATCCAGGTCGGTTCGACGACATGAATTGCAGGCCTTCCTGGGCCGCGCCCCTGGTATCAGCGAGCTTGCCAGTATCCCGATTTACGCCTCGGCGATAGTTGACCGTGTCCACTCTCCACAAAGCGGGAATCTCACACCGCTGTCTATGATCCTGTCAACGGCAACCCGTGACGGCGATCCCCGTGTCGGGGTGCGGCCGGAGGCGTTGGAATTGTGGCTTAATCGTATCGCCCTATATATGGAAACTCGGAATGAAGTGTCCATTCCGCTAGGCGACCTAGTTGATTCCTTGCTCCACCGGGGAATAGACGGCATCCATCCCAGTCTCGACTTTCTTAACGAATTGGCGGAACGGGCTTTACTGCTTGTTCAGCCAGCCTCGGTCAGCTTTGTAGCGAACATCGTTCAGGAGGCGCGTGCAGCCTCGGCCATACTCTCCATGGAAGATGGAGGACTAGCTTTCCTCTCCAAGTACGTGGTCCTGCCCCACGAAGGGACCACCGAAAGGCGTTCAGTCCGCGAATCCTGGAGGCACAGCTTGTGGCTGCTGTATCCCTCGGCCGGGTCGCCCGCGCGGAGGTTAATTGAGGGTGCCGACCCGTTGCTGGCCGCTCGGGCCGCAGTGATTACAGCGGATAGCGAAGAGCGCTATCGGGCAATGTGGACAATATGGAAGGCATACTCGGAACGACAGGTCTGGCTGGACAGGAACCAGGGGGCTCGGTATCAGGACGACGAGAGTGCGTTGGAAAAAATGGCGCAATCCGGTTTGCCTGAGGAATTTAAAGCGGAGCTCATGCGATCGCTAACGTCGGCTAGCAGGATCCAACGGGGGAACGCCCTCGTCGTGCTGAGCGCCGCCTCAGTTCCGGAGTTGCCTGAAATCCTGCTACGCCTCGTTGCTGACCCCGATGCCGTGGTCCGGCGGCGGGCAGGCATGTCCGCGTTGGTTGCGAAACTTCATGGACTGTCTCCACGTCTGGCTGAGCAAGCATATTTGGATCCAGACGAGACAGCACGGGAAACGCTCATCGGATGCGCCATTGACTTGGCGGAAACAGATGAGCAAGCAATTGCTCTAGCGACTCGCGCGCCTGACGCTCTTCGGCCGCGAGCCCTGGGTGACCTCTTCCCGAGAATAGGACGAGGACGATCGCTCGAACTCGTGGAGGATGACATTTTGCGCATGCGCCCCTTGTTGGACTCAACTGTCGCCGGCGAGAGGTTTGGGGCAGCAAACTCCTGGACGGACGAAGAGCTGGCAACATTGGCGCGAATCTTCGTGGAGTTGCCTGATGCAACGTCGAATGACATCGAGATGACCGCGGTCCTAAGGCAGCGCCCAATGGTGGTAATCCGGGAATGGCTCAAGGTACCACTCTCGGCCCGCATCGACTTTGAGTTCTTCTGGCTTGTGAACGGGCTCTCCACCGACGAACTAAAGCAACTTATGCTGGAACTGGCGGACGACTACACCGAAGGAGCCGTGAATGCGGCGTCGCGAAGCCATGTGTTGGATCATGCCACGGAAGTTCTTCAAAGACGTACATCTGTGGACGGCGAATTGGCCGCCCCCGAACCTGCGAAAGACGAAAGCCCAACGCTCCGTGAACTCGTCCGTGCCGGCGATAAGGCGCAGGTGCTGAGAGACAGCCCGTCTGACGACGCGGATTGGGCATCATCTGAACTATCAGTCATCAAGGGGTGGGTAGAAGATGAGCTGCTGCGTGCCATAGGGACTCCCCGATATGCCCCAGCGCCCTCTCATGACAGGTTTGACTCTGCGTGGTCCAGGCTTTCCCGATGGGCCGCGTACTTGGATGTGAAGTTGCCCCCTGACCAATGGCCAGCAGCGACGAGGTTTGAGCTAGAACGCGGAGAAAGCGCCGGAATATCTTGGATAAGGAGGCAATCCAGTCAGGAATCGTGGAAGGCACTCGGCCAAGTCGTGGAACAGTGGCCTCGCCTGACAGCAGCGAATCTAGCCAGAATTGCAGACGAAAACAGTCGGCCGCTCACAGCGAGCATCTTCAACGCTATTTCCGCCTGCGATGCACCATTTGAATGGAAAGAAGATCTGCTTCAGAAGCTAGCGGGGAACTGCGACAAAGAGGCCCTACGGAACATGCTTCGGGAGGCCGACGGACAATGGATTTTCCCCGCACTCGTGAAGCTCGGAGACTGCGAAGCCGAGGCAAAGCTTCTAACCTTGAATACCGCGACGACTGAGTCCCTTCTGGCAGTAGTTGGACACAGATCCTACCGACCTTGGGTCCAAGACCTGTCATGCCCGTCCTCGGCTCCAGTACTCTTTGAAGTCATACGGCGGTCGCTGGTTGAAGGAGCCGAAATCCATGAGCTCGAGACGGCCATGAGGGCACTTGACCGCTGCGCAGGGGCGGAAGTCGAAAGCTACTACGATCTGCTCATTTCGGATGAGAAAATTCCCGGGGCTGCATTTTTGTTCTACCAAAAGCGCGTGGCTCTGGATACGCTGATCGAAAAAATGGCCCAGGAATTGACGGTGGATGGCCAAGAACTTTCCGCCTCCGTTGCTGCCCTGGTGCACTGACAGTCGGCCGCTGAGGACGCCAGCGAGCGCAAGGTCGATTGTAACCAGCCGTATCCCGGAAGGCATATGCCAAGGTAAGTGGCAGTCCGGCCGGAGCCGGTCATCTTCGACGGGTACGCCCGTCCGCCCTCAGGAACGCTTAGTTCCCGGGGGCAACCAACTGACCCAACTCAATTCTCGCCTGCCAAGTGTCGAGGACGAACTCGGCGACGGTGACGGTCGCGTTCAGCGCTAGCCTGGCGTGCCGCGCCAGCGCGGCGCTGCGTTCGGATTTGCCATGATCGATACCCAGCTCGTTGCGCAGTTCCGCAAGCGTGCCCACGGTCGTTACGAGGGTTCGTAGGATCTTCTGTGACGACTCGCTTCCGCGAGCCGACGCGGGGACGGATTCAGCACTCAGCGCAAGCAAATCCGCGACCTTCCGGTAAAGCTGCGGCACATCATCGCTCTTCGGATAGGCGACTGAATTTTGATCGAGAATGATTCTGAACAGGCTCTCCAGAAGACTCTTGCAGGCAGAGATCGATGCGGCGGGGTCGACCACGAGCCCATTCCGGATGCGAGTGAGATGCTCCTGCAACACCACAGGATTCGTCAGCGGACGCTCAAGAAGCCTGAGCTCCGGCGATGCTCCGTGGAATGAATCGATTCGCCCCCAGCTGTATACCGCGTGCCCGCTGATCCAGTCGATCGGGTGCAGCTCGTAACCATCGACCCGCAGCATCTCGTTGAGGCTGGCGAGAACGACTGCAACTTCCGCTTCGTCGGGTCGCACGATCGGATGAATCATCTCGGCGAGCATCTTGAGGAACTCGGCGTCGTCGACATGGAGCAGATTGAAGCGCGGATCGGTGAAGATCCATCCGTCACCCCAGTCGTAGTTCCGCACCTGATGCTGGTAGATGTCGTCATACGCGTTGGTGTACCGGGGGTCGGTACTTCGCATGCTTCGAAGGTCGTAGATCCGAGCAAGAAAATCCGGCTCGTCGAAATTGCCGCACCAGGGGAACGGGGCCAGTGCGATCGAATCCGCGATCTTGCGACGCGTTACTTGTGAGATCCGATGCTGGGGTGTGGCCATACGACGATGATATGTGTGTGAGGCTTGATCCTTGCGCGGCGCGGCGGTGACTGCTGACGAGTCGCAGGTGGGCTCCGCCGGGCCTGATCGCCCGTCCACACACAACCCGGACGATAGGTTTATGTTCGCGCCGGTTCCCTCATTGGATAGCACGGAGACGCCGTTGACCAGCGAAAACGCCGCTCCAAGGTGACCCACCTCCTGTTTTAACATTCACCGGGGCCAACTGCAGCCTCATCCTGGGGGCGCTGTTGCTGGCCGCGCGGAGTGTTCGACTGCCCCGGGGTCCCGCTGCGGGGGCCGCGCTCACCGGACTGGCGTTGTTCGTCCTGATGGTGGGTCCGGATGCCAGTGTCCTCCGGGCCGCACTGATGGGGGCGATCGGGATCGTCTCCCTGTCCGGAGGCCGGGCCGGCCGCGGGCTCAGTTTCCTTTGCCTGGCGGTGATCGGACTCCTCATGGCAGATCCGGCACTCGGGACCAGTTTCAGCTTCCTGCTATCGGTGCTGGCCACGCTCGGCATCGTGCTTGCCGGGCCGCGGATCATGGAATGGCTGCCGCCGGCTGTCCCGCGCTGGCTCGCCGCCGGCCTGGCGGTACCGCTTTCCGCCCAGCTCTTCTGCGGGCCGGTCATCGTCCTGCTGCAGCCCCAGTTTTCCTCCTACGCCCTAGTGGCAAATATGGTGGCCGCGCCGCTCGTGGCTCCGGTCACCATCCTCGGTACCGCGGCCGTTCCGCTGGTGCCCATCGCGCCATGGGCGGCCAATGTTCCCCTGGGGGTTGCGGGCGGCTGTGCGGCCGGAGTCGCCGCCGTCGCCCGGTTCTTCGCTGCCCTGCCCGGCGCTGCCCTGCCATGGCCGGAGGGGCCGTTCGGCGCGGCCACCATGGTGTCCCTGTCCGTCTGCACCGTGCTGTTCCTCTGGCTCATTCTGCACCCGCAGGCCGTGGGCACACTGGTCCTGGCGGCGCACCGAAGGACCATCGACCTGCTGGATCTGGTGCCGGCGTTCACCGGCTTGGATGAGCGCCGCAGCCGTGGGAGCCTTAGAGGTATTAATCGGAATTCCGGGAGGAACCAAGAGTGGCCGTTGCGCAAAAAGCACGATCCAAACCGGCGACGTCAGCGACGGCCACCTGGCGCGATGTAACTCCGGCAAGTGTCGTGCTGATCGGCGGACCCGAGGAATACCTCGGCATCCGTGCCATGGACCGGGTCAGGTCGCAGGTCCGCGCAGCCCAGCCGGACGTCGAAATCACCAGGCTCAACGCAGGCAGCTACGAACCCGGGGCCCTCGCCATGAACGTCAGCCCTTCGCTGTTCGGGGAATCCAAGCTCATTGAGGTGGAGTCCGCTGAAGCCATGAATGACGCCTTCCTCGCGGACGCCCTCAAATACCTGGCGGACCCGGAACCGGACGCCGTGCTGGTAGTCCGCCACGGCGGTGGAGTCAGGGGCAAGAAACTCCTGGACGCCATCAAGTCTGCCAGCTGGCCCGTGGTCGATTGCCAGCCCCTGAAAAAGGACGCGGACAAGTCGGCGTTCGTGCAGTCCGAATTCAAGGCGGCCGGGCGCCGTATTGAGCCGGAGGCCGTTCACGCCCTCGTCAACGCGGTGGGCGCCAACCTGTCGGAACTCGCCGCCGCCTGCAGCCAGCTCATCGCGGACGCGGCCACGGCTGTTGATACAGACATGGTGGACCGTTACTACGGCGGCCGGATCGAGGCGACGGCCTTCAAAGTTGCTGACGCCGCGCTGGCCGGCAACGCTCCGCTGGCCCTCTCCACGCTTCGCCACGCCCTGGCAACAGGTGCGGACCCTGTTCCACTGGTGGCTGCGCTGGCGGCCAAACTCCGCACGGTAGCCAAGGTTGCGGGCGCACACGGTTCCTCGGCCCAGATTGCGCGGCAGCTCGGCATGCAGCCGTGGCTGGTGGAGCAGGCGCAGCGGGACGTCCGGCGCTGGACGCCGGAGGGCCTGATCCGCTCCATCCAGGTGACAGCCGAAGCGGATGCGCAGGTCAAAGGCCTTTCCCGGGACCCGGTGTACGCAGTGGAACACGCGGTCACCGTCATTGCGACGTCGGTGCGCCACTAGGCCTGGGGGACCCCTCGCCGCCGAGGTGCATGGGCGTGAACTGGAGCGGGTTCGCGAGCTACGAAAGGTTAAATGGATGTGGCCGGCACCCGCGAGGGGTGCCGGCCACGATCATCAGTTCAGTTGAACTGGAAAACCTTAGAGTGCGTTGACCTTCTTGGAGATCGCCGACTTGCGGTTTGCAGCGTTGTTCTTGTGAAGAACGCCCTTGCTGACAGCCTTATCCAGCTTTCGGCTTGCAGCAACCAGCGCAGCAGCAGCGGCATCCTTGTCGGTGGACTCAACGGCGGTGTTGACGGCGCGGATGGCCGTCTTCAGCTCGGACTTGACTGCGTTGTTGCGCAGGCGAGCCTTCTCGTTGGTGAGGATGCGCTTCTTCTGGGACTTGATATTAGCCACGTGTGAACTCTCTTTTTAATGCGGAAATGGTCTAGAGGGCTTTCAGATTGGCCATTGACTGAGCGGCGTGGGGATACCTATGGCGGCCAACCATCAGTGGCCGTCGACCTGCACGGACACACAGCTGTCAATAGTAGCAGATGCCCTGCAATGCTGCTGCCCCCGCGACCCCTCCGGGCTTTCATCAGCTCCAGCCGTGAAACTCGCGGAGTGCAGACGCGACGCCGTCGAAACGCTTCCGGTCCAGGACCGCGCCCTCCCTGCGGATGTCCGCTGCGCTGATCTGGATGATGCGGTTCAGTTTGGCTTCACTGGGCCGGCGCTGCCGGTCCCAGCTGCCTGTGCCGATATCCACGTAGCTTTCGTCATTCCTGCGGTCCTGGTCGTGGTCCTTGCTGGTGAGCATGAGCCCCAGCAGGTAGCGTCCTCGGCTTCCGATCAGGAGCACCGGCCGGTCCTTGCCCTGGGAATGGTCCTCTTCGTAGGGGACCCACGTCCACACCACTTCACCCGGTTCCGGCTTGCCGTTGGGGGAGGGGGCGTACCTGACAGTGGCGGTGCCCGTGAAATCACCCGGGTAGGTCCCGGTGAGGCCGGGGGCGGTCTCTCGCTGCGCTGGCGGCTTCGTGGTGCGGGCCGGCGCCGGGCGGACCGGTCCGGCAGGGCGCTTGCGCCGGCGATCCGTGCCGTCGTCGGCCGGCCGTCCCTCCAGGAGGCGGAACACGGTGCGGACGGCGTTGCCAAGGGAGCGGAGGTTGAATGCCATCCTGCAACGATACGGTGCCCGGGACGGCACTTTTCGTCGTTCCGCACCCCGATCACGCAAACAATGCGCCGAGCGGCGGCAGGACGTGGGACACTATAAGTTCACGTGCGGCAGGTCCTGCGACGGCTTCGGCTGTCCTGAGCACAGCCGCGGAAATGCCAACAGTAAGGACCCTGCGTGTCTCCCATGGCCCGCACCGCCCCGGTGCCCGCCGCAACAGATCCGGCCATCATCCGGAACTTCTGCATCATTGCGCACATTGACCACGGTAAATCCACTCTGGCTGACCGCATGTTGCAGTACACCGGCGTCGTTCAGTCCCGCGACATGAAGGCCCAGTATCTGGACCGCATGGATATCGAACGTGAACGCGGCATCACCATCAAGTCCCAGGCAGTCCGCATGCCGTGGGAAGTTGAGGGCACCAGCTACGCCCTGAACATGATCGACACCCCCGGCCACGTCGACTTCACCTACGAGGTGTCCCGCTCCCTGGCTGCCTGTGAAGGTGCAGTTCTGCTCGTGGACGCGGCCCAGGGCATCGAGGCCCAGACCCTCGCCAACCTGTACCTGGCGATGGAGAACAACCTCACCATCATTCCGGTCCTTAACAAGATCGACCTTCCCGCGGCCCAGCCCGAGAAGTACGCGGAGGAACTCGCCAACCTGATCGGCGGCGACCCCGACGACGTGCTGCGTGTTTCGGGCAAGACCGGCATGGGCGTCGAAGTGCTGCTCGACAAGATCGTCCGTGACCTGCCCGCCCCAGTGGGTGACCCGAACGCCCCTGCCCGCGCCATGATCTTCGACTCGGTCTATGACACCTACCGCGGTGTTGTCACCTACGTCCGGGTGGTCGACGGCATGCTGCACCCGCGCGAACGCATCCAGATGATGTCCACCCGCGCCACCCATGAACTCCTTGAGATCGGTGTCAGCTCTCCGGAGCCCACGCCGTCCAAGGGCCTCGGCGTCGGCGAAGTGGGCTACCTCATCACCGGTGTGAAGGACGTCCGCCTGTCCAAGGTGGGCGACACCGTCACCAACCTGGCCAAGCCTGCTTCCCAGTCCCTCCCGGGCTATGCGGACGCCAAGCCCATGGTTTTCTCCGGCCTGTACCCGCTGGACGGCACCGACTACCCGGTGCTCCGCGACGCGTTGGAGAAGCTCATGCTCAACGACGCCGCTCTGGTGTACCAGCCGGAAACGTCGGCTGCGCTGGGCTTCGGCTTCCGCGTCGGCTTCCTGGGCCTGCTGCACCTGGAAATTACCCGTGAACGCCTCGAACGCGAGTACAAGCTGGACCTGATTTCCACTGCTCCCAACGTGGAGTACGAGGTGACGCTGGAGGACAAGAAGGTTGTCCACGTGACCAACCCCAGCGAATACCCCACCGGCAAGGTTGCGGAGGTCCGTGAGCCGATGGTGTCCGCCACCATCCTGGCGCCGAACGAGTTCGTCGGGGCCATCATGGAGCTGTGCCAGAGCCGGCGCGGCGTGATGGGCGGCATGGACTACCTCTCCGAGGACCGGGTGGAAATCCGCTACCGACTGCCGCTGGCCGAAATCGTCTTCGATTTCTTCGACATCCTCAAGTCCAAGACCCGCGGCTACGGCTCGCTGGACTGGAAGGCCGACGGCGACCAGGTGGCCGACCTTGTGAAGGTCGACATCATGCTCCAGGGCGAACAGGTGGACGCCTTCAGTGCGATCACCCACCGGGAGAAGGCCTACGCCTACGGTGTGATGATGACCGGCAAGCTGCGTGAGCTCATTCCCCGCCAGCAGTTCGAGGTGCCGATCCAGGCTGCCATTGGTTCCCGGATCATCGCCCGTGAAAGCATCCGTGCCATCCGCAAGGACGTCCTGGCCAAGTGCTACGGCGGCGATATTTCCCGTAAGCGCAAGCTGTTGGAGAAGCAAAAAGAGGGCAAGAAGCGCATGAAGATGGTGGGCACGGTGGAGGTGCCGCAGGAAGCGTTCATCGCCGCCCTCACCACCGACGAATCTAAGGACAAGGCCAAGAAGAAGTGAGCCACGCGCAGCGGGGGACCCGCTGATGCCCAGCGTCCTGCCCCTGGGTGACCCCGCGCCGTCGGACGGCCTGCTGCCAGCGCAGGCCGCCGACGGCGCTGCACAGCGGGGATTTGGACTGTACGTCCACATCCCCTTTTGTGCCGTGCGTTGCGGGTACTGCGACTTCAACACCTATACGGCCACCGAACTCGGCGGCGGGGCGTCCCAGGACGCCTATGCGTCCACGGCCATTGCCGAGGTTGAATTTGCCGCCCATGCCCTGAAGGCGAGCGGACTGCCGGACCGCCGGATGGGCACCGTCTTTTTCGGCGGCGGCACGCCCACTCTGCTGCCCGCCGAGGACCTGGCCCGCATCCTAACCGCAGCAGTCAACGAATGGGGGCTGGAGCCCGGCGCTGAAGTCACCACCGAAGCCAACCCGGATTCCGTCACCCCGGAGTCCCTCACGTTACTGGCTGATGCCGGTTTCACCCGCGTGTCCTTCGGGATGCAGTCAGCCGTGCCGCATGTCCTGAAGGTCCTGGACCGCACCCACACGCCCAGCAGGGTGCCGCAGGTGGTGCAGTGGGCCCGGGACGCCGGACTGTCCGTCAGCCTTGACCTGATCTACGGCACTCCGGGGGAGTCGCTGGCGGACTGGCGCTATTCCCTTGAGACCGCCCTGTCCTACGAACCGGACCATATCAGCGCCTACGCGCTGATCGTAGAGGACGGCACTAAATTGGCCGCCCAGATCCGCCGCGGCGAAGTCCCAGGAATCGACGACGACGACCATGCCGACAAGTACGAAATCGCCGAGGAACTCATCAGTGCCGCTGGCCTTGGCTGGTACGAGGTCAGCAACTGGGCGCGCACGCCGGAGCAGGCGTGCAGGCACAACCTGGCGTACTGGCGTGGTGACGACTGGTGGGGGATCGGCCCCGGTGCGCATTCACACGTCGGCGGAGTCCGCTGGTGGAACGTCAAGCACCCTACGGCCTATGCGGGGCGGCTTTCCGGCGGTGTATCGCCGGCGGCGGGCCGCGAAACGCTCGACGCCGAAACCCGGAACGTCGAGCGGGTCATGCTCGAAGCCAGGCTCAGTTCCGGACTCGATGTGTCCTGGCTGGCAAAGTCCGGACAGCACGCGGTGGCCGGGCTGATCGCGGATGGCCTGGTGGATCCCGCGTCGGCCTTCCGCGGCCGGCTGGTGCTCACCTTGAAAGGCCGGCTGCTTGCCGACGCCGTGGTGCGAAGGATCCTGCCCGACTAAGTTACCGGCCGGGTTTGTCCCGGCCGGATGCGACGCCGGTGCTCGGCGCCGCCAATCGCGTTGCGCCCGCTACTTGATCCAGCGCAGGTTGAAGTCGTAGCGGTGCGGCTGGCCCCGGTTCACATGGATTCCGGCAGCAACGGAGAAGCACGTCACGGCGATCCAAATCAGAGTGGCCAGCACCGCGAAGATGTTGCCCACCACCGGCAGCAGCACCAGGATGTTGCAGATGACTGCAGCGATTGTGGGAGGCAGGGTGAAGTTCAGCGCTTCCTTCGATTCCTGCGCCGTGAACGGTCCGCGGTCCTTGAAGATCAGGTAGATCAACAGCGACGGGACGCACCCAAGGATGCCGCCGAAGTGCGCGAGGGTAGCCCACTGCCGGTCCTCGTTGGCCGTCAGCGGCAGGGCGTTGGCGGGGACACCATGATACTGGGGCTGGCCATGGCCGGCCTGGTTGTCCCGTTGTTCACGTGCGTCTTCTGCCAAGGTGTCGTCCTTCGGATTGCAGTGGTGCGGTGGTTCCCGGAAAAGCGGACGCTGCCACAGGAGCAACAACCGCCGTATCAAGAATACTGGTTCACGGGTGCATTCGGAGAGTTCGACTTCCGCCCGGGGCGCTGCTAACTTCTGCCTAGGGCACGGTGAGGAAGTCGATGACCTCTTCCACACGGCCCAGCAGGGACGGTTCCAGGTCGGCGTAAGTGCGTACCGCCCCCAGCAGCTTCTGCCAGCCCAGGCCGATGTCTTCCTTGGTCTCGTGCGGCCAGCCGAAGGCAGTCAGGATCCCGGTCTTCCAGTCCACGCCCCGCGGAATGACCGGCCAGGCGTCAATGCCGAGCACTGCCGGCCGGATTGCCTGCCACACGTCCACGTAGGGATGGCCCACGATCAGGACGTTGCCCGCGGCGCCGGGCGACGCCATCACGGCATCGGCGATCCGTGATTCCTTCGAGTTGGCAACCAGGTGGTCCACCAGCACTCCCAGCCGGCGGCCCGGACCCGGCCGGAATGCTGCAACCGCCGCCGTGAGATCGTCAATGCCGTGCAAGGGCTCGACGACGATGCCCTCCACCCTGAGGTCGTCACCCCAGACTTTTTCCACAAGTTCGGCGTCGTGCTTGCCTTCCACCCAGATGCGGCTGGCCTTGGCCACCTGGGCGCGCTGGCCCGCCACCCGCACGGATCCGGAGGCGGTCCTGCCGGATGCGGCGGAGGCGGCCTGGGCGCGCGGGGCCGGGGGCATCAGCCGGATCGGCAGGCCCTCCAGGAGGAATCCGTAGCCGAGGCGGAACGTGCGGGACTTGCCGCGCCGGTCCTCCAATGCCACAACGTGCATGCCGCCCGACTTTTCCACCCTGGTGACAGCGCCCACCCAGCCGGACTGCACGTCTTCCAGCACCATGCCGCGTTCAACCGGCACTTCGGGAAGTTCGGCTTTCCGGGGAGCCGTGATGTCCTGCGGGCCCCAGTTCTGGTACGACATCGGGTAGACACAACCTTGCGCTAGAAAATGTGAAACAGGAGAAGTGAAACAGGGGCGCCGTGGCTTCACGGACGTGCCTGTCCCGTACCGCTCCGGAGTTTCGCCCGGAGCGGTACCAATGCTAACAACGCGGCGACTCATATTAGACTGGTTAGCACTTAGACATGACGAGTGCTAACGGTAGACGGGATCTGGCAGGCGAAAAAGCCGGTCCGCGGCCCGGGTTAAGCCGATCGGAGGTGGAGAATGAGCGAACCACGCAAGCTAGAAGTACTGCGCGCCATCGTGGAGGACTACGTCCATTCCCGCGAACCTGTGGGCTCCAAAGCCCTGGTGGAGAGACACCATCTGGGAGTCTCCAGCGCCACCATCCGCAATGACATGGCGGCCCTGGAAGATGAGGGCCTGATCACGGCGCCGCACACCAGCGCGGGGAGGATCCCCACTGACAAGGGCTACCGGCTCTTCGTCGACCAGATTTCCGCCGTCAAGCCGCTGTCGCAGGCCGAACGCCGGGCCATCCAGACGCTGCTCGAAGGTTCGGACGACCTGGACGACGTCCTGGAGCGTACCGTGCGGCTGCTGTCGCAGCTGACCAACCAGGTGGCCGTGGTGCAGTATCCGCACCTCAGCCGTGCCATGGTGCGGCACATCGAGTTTGTGCTGCTGGCGCCGCGCCAGGTCCTCGCTGTCTTGATTGCGGACACCGGAAAGGTCGAACAACGGGTCATCGACGTCGGCCAGGAGCTCAGCGACGAGGCCGTCGCAGGCCTCCGCACACGGTTCCTGAAGAGCCTGGCGGGGACACCGCTGAGCCTGCTCCCGCAAGCGCTGCCCGCCGTCGTCGCAAGCTGTGAACCGGCACGCCGGCACGCCGCCCAGGCGCTGGCCCGCGGCCTGGATGCCCTGGCCAGCAGTACCCGCGAAGAACGGATGGTCATGGCTGGCACCGCCAACCTCGCGCGGTCCAACGTTGACTTCCCGCTGAGCATCGGCCCGGTCCTCGAGGCGCTTGAGGAACAGGTGGTCATGCTCCGCCTGCTCAGCGAGATGGCGCAGGACCCCCGCGGCGTGACCGTCAGCATCGGCCGGGAGAATCCCTACGACGGCCTCGCGGAAGCCTCGGTGGTGGCCACGGGCTACGGGCCCGGTTCCAGTGCCAAGGTGGGCGTACTTGGGCCCACCCGGATGGACTATCCCACCACCATGGCCGCGGTCCGTGCCGTGGCACGCTACCTTTCCAGGATCCTCGGGCCTTGACCGGCCCTTCATCAGCCAACCAGGCTTCCGTGTCCCGGCTTCCGGGGGCGGCAGCAGCATCATAGGCACCACCCAAGGCATTACAGGCAGTACAACCAGGAAGAGATACGAACTTTGAGCAGCCACTACGACGTTCTTGGAGTCTCACCCGAAGCGACGGGCGAAGAGATCAAGAAGGCCTACCGAAAGCTTGCGCGCACGTTGCACCCGGACGTGAACCCCGGGGAGGATGCCTCGGACCGCTTCAAGGCTGTCACGCACGCCTATGAAGTGCTGTCCGATCCGCAGAAGCGCCGCGTCTACGACACCACCGGCAACGAGAACGGCACTGACAACGGTTTCGGCGGCGCCGGCTACTCGGGGCAGGGTTTCGCCTTCCAGGACATTTTCGACACCTTCTTCGGTGCGGGCGGCTCGTCCGGACCTGCCTCGCGCGTCCGCCGCGGGCAGGATGCCCTCATCAGCGTCCGCATCGACCTCCGCGACGCCGTCTTCGGCGTCAACAAGAAGCTCGAAGTGGACACGGCCGTAACGTGCCCCACCTGTGAAGGCTCCTGCTGCCAGCCCGGGACCCACCCCGTCCGCTGTGACATCTGCGGTGGCAGCGGCCAGGTCCAGCGGGCCGTCCGTTCCATCCTGGGCCAGGTCATGACCGCGGCGCCCTGCGGCTCCTGCGAGGGCTTCGGAACCGTCATCAAGGATCCCTGCAACGAGTGCAACGGGCAGGGCCGCATCCGCAGCCGGCGTTCGCTGACCGTCAAGGTCCCTGCCGGCGTGGCCACCGGAACCCGGATCCAGCTGGGCGGCCAGGGCGAAGCCGGACCCGCCGGCGGACCTTCTGGCGACCTCTACGTGGAGATCCGGGTCAACAATGACGCCACCTACGTACGCGACGGCGATGACCTCCACGCGACCCTGCACATCCCGATGACTGCAGCAGCCCTTGGCACCGAACTGAGCCTGGACACCTTCGACGGCCAGCAGGAGATCGACGTCAAGGCGGGTACCCAGTCCGGCGAAGTCATCACCCTTCGCGGCCTCGGCGTGACCCACCTCCGGGGCTACGGCCGCGGCGACCTGAAAGTCCACCTCCAGGTCGAGACTCCGGCCAAGCTTGATGCCGCGCAGGAAGACCTGCTGCGCCAGCTCGCGAAACTCCGTGGCGAGCAGTACACCGAAGGGAAACTCTCCGCCAGCGGCGGTGTCTTCGCCAAGCTGCGGGACCGGCTCGGTAACCTGTAGCGGTGAGCAACCCGGTCTTTTTCGCAACCCCCGGAGCCCTGGACCACCAGGCTCCCGGTTCGCACTTTGTCCTCGAAGGCGCAGAAGCGAGGCATGCGGTCACCGTCAAGCGGATTGCCGTGGGGGAGTCCGTTGACATCGCCGACGGCGCTGGCAAAAGGCTGACCGGCACGGTCGCCGCCGTTGGCCAGGGTGAACTGACAGTGGAGTGTTCCGTCCTCGACACCGAGGAGCGCCCGGACCTCCGCCTGGTCCTGGTCCAGGCATTGGCCAAAGGCGACCGGGACGAACTCGCCGCAGAAACCGCCACCGAACTGGGGATCGACGCCATCATCCCGTGGCAGTCCGAACGGTCCATCGTCCGATGGAAAGGCGAACGGGCCGCGAAGGCCCATGCCAAATGGCAGTCCGTGGTGACTGCAGCTGCCAAACAGGCGCGGCGGGCCTGGATTCCCGAAGTCCGGGCCGCCGTCGACGGTGCCGGACTTCAGGCGGCAGTCTCCGCCGCGGACCTGGCCATCATCCTCCATGAGGATGCCGTGCGCCCGCTACGGAGCGTGCTCGAGGCGTGGTGCGGGAACAACTCCGGTGCACCGGTGCCGGGGCCGCGCGAAATCCTGCTGATTGTGGGGCCCGAAGGCGGCATCAGTCCGCGGGAGGTCACCCGGCTGTGCGGGGCCGGCGCCGTGACGGCGCTTCTGGGCCACCACGTGCTGAGGTCGTCCACGGCAGGACCGGCCGCCACCGTCCTCGCCAGCGACATCCTGGGCCGCTGGTAGCCACCGGACACCGGCAGCGGCTGTCCACGGGCGCCACGTGGCGTTGCCCCTCCAGGGGGAAGCGCTCAGGCGCTAGGCAACCTTGAAACCGCGGGAGTCCACGTTCAGTTCCCGGTCGGGTTTCCCGGGGTCGGCCTGGAATACCCGGATCTCATAGTTTCCAGGTGCCAGGTTGACATTCAGCGAGAAGAGTCCGGACTGTGCCTGGTCTGCCGAGGCGGTGACATCGCCGCCCAAATAGGCCGTCTTGTCACTGCTGCCGTCGACTTTCAGGATTTTCCACTTGAGTTTTCCCCCGGGCAGCGTGCTTCGTCCGCTGATCTTGACACTGCCGTCGGGGACGCCCACACCCTCCTGGGGATCGATGATCCATACCGGAGCCACCATGCCCGCCCCGCGGGGAGTGGGGCTGCCGAGCCGAACGTGGTTGAAGGCCAGGTAATCCGTGTGCCCGTCAACCAGGATGACCACCTGGATCTGCTGGCCCGAGTCCACCAGCCCTGAGCTCGCTCCCGCGGCCGTTGCCGTGTAGACCAGCTGCTGGATGGCGCGCTTGGCCATGTCCTCGTCGAGGTTGCTGTTGAAGGCATCCGGTGAGACGTCCACCGTGATGACGTTCTTGCCGGAAATCGACGTAGCCAGCTTCTTCGGGTTCTGCCACGGCGTGAAGTAGTCGGGATCCAGCGGCTTATCCGACATCATGGAGCGCAGGGCCCTGGTCACCGGGTTTTCCTGCTCCGGGACATCGCGGAATTCGCGGTACAGGAAGACGTTCTCGTTGCTGCGCCCGATCCAGTACACCGGTGCCTTGTTGGAAGCCTGCGTGGTTTCCAGTGGAGCACTCGTGCTGGGAACGCCCGCGGTGGCGGACCCGGTGACGGTCTGGGGCGTGCTGGCAGCGGTGTTTGTGGACGGCTGGGGAGTGGCGACGCAGGAGGACAGCACCATGGCGGCGGGCAGCACAAACAGGAGCACGGCGGAACGTTTCCGCCTGCCTCCTGCTGCCTGCCGGCGTCGTGGGTTCCTGCTCTCCATGGTGATCCCGGTACCTGCCCTGTCCTATAAACGTTGTCGATGAAGTGGTCCGTGGCGGGCGAAAGCCCGCGATGGATTCCAGCATTACATAGAGTTCCAGGCGCCCTGCGGCGTTTGCGGACGGATTGCCGAACTGCAACGGGAACGATACGAGGCCGATACGAAGTTGATACCTAATGACGGGAATCTGCAACGAAGCGGTCGCGGCCAAATGCCTGGCGGGCACGCCCCGCGGCCCCTGGACGGCTTACTGGCGTAAGATATAAGGACTCGGCCGCGCACGGAGTCCGACGCTGAAGCAGCGGGGGCGAAGTGATCGGCCAGAGAAACAATTTTCCTAACTGGAGGGGACCAGAGGCCCGCAGGCCGGCACCATGACTGAAGCAACAAACGGAAGGCCCCGGTTCAGCGCCGGTGAGCGCACCACAGGTGAATTTCCCCACAGTCTTCCCGGTGTCCGGACGGAGGTGGTCATCTTCGACAACTCCGAACAGATGGTTCAGTCCCTCGGCAGTCACGACGAGGCCCTCCGTTTTATCGAGGAACAGTTTCCTGCCGTGGATTTCCATGTCCGCGGCAATGAACTGGCCATCAGCGGCCCCGCGGCCGACGTTCCCAGGATCATGCGCCTGCTCCATGAAGTAAGGGGCCTCGTTGACCGGGGCACAGTCATCACACCGGCGGTGCTGCAGCAGCTCGCTGCCCTGCTCCGGAGCCAGTCGCTCCAGAACCCCGTTGAGGTGCTGACCTACAACATCCTCTCGAGCCGTGGCAAGACGATCCGGCCGAAGACCCTGAACCAGAAGAATTATGTGGACGCCATCGACGCGAACACGGTGATCTTTGGAATCGGACCGGCCGGCACCGGCAAGACCTTCCTCGCCATGGCAAAGGCCGTCCAGGCCCTGCAGCAGAAGGAAGTCAGCCGCATCATCCTCACCAGGCCGGCGGTGGAGGCCGGCGAACGGCTGGGCTTCCTGCCCGGGACGCTCAGCGACAAGATCGATCCGTACCTGCGGCCGCTCTACGATGCGCTCCACGACATGATGGACCCGGAGTCCATCCCGCGGCTGATGGCGGCGGGCACCATTGAAGTGGCCCCGCTGGCCTACATGCGCGGCCGAACGCTCAACGACGCGTTCATCATCCTCGACGAAGCCCAGAACACCACGCCGGAGCAGATGAAGATGTTCCTGACCCGCCTCGGGTTCGGCTCCAAAATGGTGGTCACCGGGGACGTCACGCAGGTGGACCTGCCGTTCGGCACCCGTTCCGGCCTCCGGATCGTGGAGGAGATCCTCCAGGGCATTGACGACGTCAACTTCAGCGTGCTGGACGCCTCAGACGTAGTGCGCCACCGCCTCGTCGGCGACATTGTCAACGCCTACGGCATTTGGGATGAGGCACAAAGGAACCGGGTGAAGCATTCCGTGCCCCGGGAGAAGCGGGGAGAACACGCATGAGCATCGAAGTAAACAACGAATCAGGCGTCCGGGTGGACGAAGCCCAGCTGGTTGCCCTGGCCCGGTATGTGTTCGAACGCCTGTACATCCACCCCCAGGCCGAGCTTTCCATCCTCCTCGTGGACGAACCCGCCATGGAAAAACTCCATATCGAGCTGATGGATGAGCCCGGCGCCACCGACGTCCTGTCCGTTCCCATGGACGAACTGACTCCGGGTACGCCGGACAAGCCGACGCCGCAGGGCATGCTCGGCGATATTGCCGTGTGCCCGCAGGTGGCGGAAGTCCAGGCACGCAACGCCGGACATTCCACCCAGGACGAGATGCTGCTGCTGACCACCCACGGGATCCTGCACCTCCTGGGCTACGACCACGCCGACCCCGAAGAAAAAGAAGAGATGTTCGGCCTGCAGCGGGAGCTGCTTGAGGGCTTCACCGGCAAAGAAGCCCCGTCAGAGACGATGCAGTGACCCCACTGATCCTCGTTGGCATGGCGGTGGTCTTCCTCAGTTTCGCCGCCCTGCTGACAGCGGCGGAGTCCGCCTTTAATTTCCTGCCCCGCCACGACGCCGAAGAAGCTGTTCTCCGCAGCGACGGGCAGGCCCTCAAACGCATCCTGGACCAGCCGATGGCGCACATGCGCTCCCTGAGGTTCTGGCGCATCTGGTTCGAAATGGCCTCGGCCGTGGCAGTCGCGGTCCTCCTGCACAGCCTGTGGGACAGCGTGTGGCTCGCCGGACTGGCTGCCACCGGCATCATGGCCGTCGTGGGCTTCGTGATTGTGGGCGTTTCGCCTCGACAACTGGGCCGCGCGCACGCTGCCGCTGTCGCACGTACGACTGCGCCGGTCATCCGTTTCCTGTGCTGGGTCCTGGGTCCCATCCCCGGCTGGCTGGTCGCCCTGGGCAGCGCCGTGGCACCGGGCGGGCGCGGCGTTGATGAGGCTTCGTTCAGTGAAGAGGAATTCCGCGAGCTCGTGGACCGGGCCACCGAATCGGACATGATCGAGGACAACGAGGCCGAACTGATCCAGTCCGTCTTCGACTTCGGTGACACCCTGGTGCGTGCCGTGATGGTGCCCCGGACGGACATCCTGAGCATCGACGCCGGCTCGAGCCTGCACCGGGCCATGTCCCTGTTCCTGCGGTCGGGCTACTCCCGGATCCCCGTCATCCGGGACAACACCGACCAGATCCTGGGCATCGTCTACCTCAAGGATGTCGCCGCGGCGCTGCACAGCCTCCGCCCGGGGGAGGAACCCCCCATCGTGGATGAACTTGCCCGCGAAGTCCGCTACGTGCCGGAGTCCAAACAGGTCAGCGACCTGCTCCGCGAACTGCAGAAGGAATCCACGCATGTCGCGATCGTGATCGACGAGTACGGCGGAACGGCCGGCCTGGTCACCCTCGAGGACCTGATCGAGGAGATCGTCGGCGAGATCGTGGACGAGTACGACACCGAGAGCGCCGAGGCCGTCGCGCTGGGTGACGGCAGCTACCGGGTGAGTGCCCGGATGGGCATCGACGACCTCGGTGAGCTTTTTGATGTGGAGCTCGACGACGACGAAGTGGACACCGTCGGCGGCCTGCTGGCCAAGGCCCTCGGCAGGGTTCCCATCGTCGGAAGCACCGTCGAAGTGGACGGGATCTCGCTGCGGGCCGACCGGCTGGAAGGCCGCCGCAACCGGGTCAGCCACATCATCGCGGCGCCCGTTGCAAAGGGCGCTGTTCCAGAACAAACTGACCTTGAAGACCTACTCGACGAGGCCGAAACAACGCAACAGGGAGTTCCACGTGAGCAAGCAGAATAAAGCGGACGGCGAGGCCTTTGGCGGCTTCCGTGCCGGATTTTCGATCCTTGTGGGCAGGCCGAACGCCGGTAAGTCCACACTGACGAACGCCCTGGTGGGCAAGAAGGTGGCCATCACCTCGGCCAAGCCGCAGACCACGCGCCACACCATCCGTGGAATCGTGCACCGGGACGACGCCCAGCTGATCCTCGTCGACACTCCCGGCCTGCACCGGCCGCGGACGCTGCTTGGCAAGCGCCTCAACGACCTCGTGGCGGACACCCTTTCCGAAGTGGACGCCATCGGCTTCTGCCTTCCGGCCAACGAGAAGATCGGCCCCGGCGACCGCTTCATCGCCGCGCAGCTGGCCGCGGTAGGCAAGAAGCCCATCATCGCAATTGTGACCAAGGCCGACCTCGTGGACCGGCAGGCGCTGACCGAACAGCTGCTTGCCGTCGCCGCACTGGGAAGCGAAGTCCTCGGCGAGGACGGCTGGAAGGACATCGTTCCGGTGTCGGCCACCGACGGCTTCCAGGTGAGCACGGTGGCGGACATCCTGATCAGCCACATGCCGCCGTCCCAGCCGCTGTATCCGGACGGGCACCTTACTGACGAGCCAGAAGCCGTCATGGTGGCCGAACTGATCCGTGAAGCCGCCCTGGAGGGCGTCCGCGACGAACTTCCGCACTCCCTCGCCGTCGTGGTCGAGGAGATTGTTCCCCGCGAGGGCCGGCCCGAGGACAGCCCCTTCCTCGACGTCCGGGTCAACCTTTACGTGGAGCGGCCGTCCCAGAAAGCCATCATTATCGGCAAGGGTGGCGCCCGGCTGCGGGAAGTCGGCACCACTGCACGCAAGGGGATCGAAGCGCTGCTCGGAACGCGGATCTACCTTGACCTGCACGTCAAGGTGGCCAAGGACTGGCAACGGGATCCGAAGCAGCTGGTCAAGCTCGGTTTCTAACCCGCATCACGGTTTGCGGCAGCCACCGGGTCCACCGGAGAGTGGCTGCTACCCGGCTGCTGCCCGGGCACTACCCGGCTGCTGCCAGGCATGCCCGGCCGGGCCCGCACGACGGCGGCCTCCGGGCATCGGGCATTTTCCCAGTCTCGGCCACTAAAATGGACCGAACCCGTTTTATAGAGGAAGGTAACACCACGTGGTGCGACGCCGAGACACTCCCGGACAAGGCATTGGTTCGCCAGGGTCCGACGCCGCCGCCCGGCACTCTGACAACAAGGCCATGGGCCCGGCCCGGCACCTCGGCGCCATGCGGGGCAAACCCGCCTGGTTCAAAGTGGCCAGCGCCATTGTGGCCCTGCTCCTTGTTGGAGGACTGGCATTCGCCGCCTTCTGGGTCATCAGGCTGCAGCTGAACATCAACAAAGCGCCTCTGGGTGCCGGCAGCAGCCGCACCGAGGATCCCGTCAACGACTCCAAGGACCGGATGCAGATCCTGATCCTGGGCTCAGACACCCGGGACGGCAAGAACTCGGAATACGGCACCGCCGAGGATTCAACCGGCTACGGCCAGTCGGACGTCATGATGATGATGGACATCTCTGCGGACAACAAGCGGGTCAGCGTCATCAGCTTCCCCCGCGACCTGCTGGTGGACATCCCGGAGTGCACGGACCAGAAGACCAAGCAGTCGTACCCCGCCCAGAGCGGAGTGATGATCAACGAAGCCATGAAGCAGGCCGGAATCGGCTGTGCGGTGGATACGGTGAACAAGATCACCGGCCTGGAAATCGATCACTTCATGATGGCCGATTTCAACGCCGTGAAGGAACTTTCCAACGCCGTGGGCGGCGTGGAAGTCTGCATCAGCGACGCCGTGTATGACCCCGACTCCCGCCTGCGGCTCCCTGCCGGAACTTCGCAGGTGCAGGGCGAGCAGGCACTGGCCTACCTGCGGACCAGGCATGCGTTCGCGGACGGCGGCGACCTTGGCCGCATCAAGGCACAGCAGGGCTTCCTGTCCTCCCTCACCCGCAAGATCAAGGATGACGGCACGCTGTCCGACCCCCAGAAGATGCTCAAGATCGCCGACGTCGTCACCCAGAACCTCACAGTGGACGATGGTTTGGCGTCCGTCCCGTCACTGCTCACCATCGGCAACCGCCTCAAGAACATTGACATCAGCAAGGTGGCGTTCGTGGCCGTTCCCACCACGGCGGCGCCCAGCGATCCCAACCGGCTCACGGTTGCCGAGCCGGCCGCCTCGCAGCTTTTCGCCGCATTGCGCAAGGACGTTGACCTGACGGACCCGACGGCGTCGCCGAGCCCCACCGCGGCACCCACCGAGTCAGCACCCGCACCGTCCACGTCGACGCCAACTGCAACCCCGCTGCCGCCCTACGACAAGGCGCTGCAGCCGGTGACCGTCGCGAACGGTACAGGAGTTCCGGCGCGGACCCAGGAGATCACCCAGGCAATTATCGCCGGTGGCTTCACCCAGGTGGCTCCGCTGGTGGCGCAGTCCGTCGAGAAGACGGCGGTGTATTACGGACCCGGCTTCGAGGACGTGGCCGCTGACGTCGCGGCACTGCTTGAGATTCCCGCCACGCAGGTCCTCCCCGCCACCGGGGTCAGCGGCGTGCAGGTCTACCTTGGCACCGACTTCATGTCCGGAACAAAGCTGGGCGCCGTGGCGCTCCCCAACGACATAGTCAATCAGACTGCCGGGGACACGGTCTGCCAGCAGGCCAACCCGGAATTGATCACTCGGTAGAGGCACAGCGGCACCGCGGCTCAGCGGCACAGGGGACGGCGTCGGTTTGCCGACGTGCCCCATGCAAAGAGCTGCGGGGCCGGCCACAAACAGTGGCCGGCCCCGCAGGTCTCGTCGTTAGGACCCGGTCACCAAATGCTGACCCGGTCCTCCACGGGCAACCACATGCCGTCCTGCTCCGATACACCGAAGGCTTCATGGAAGGCGTCAAGGTTCTTGGCGATGGCATTGGTGCGGAACTCGTTGGGGGAGTGCGGGTCCGTGGCGAGCCTGCGGATGGCTTCCTCATTCCGGATGACCTGCCGCCAGCCCGCAGCCCACGAGGCGAAGAACCGCTGCTGTCCGGTCAGGCCGTCCAGCACCGGAGGCTCGGCGCCGTCGAGGCTGATCAGGTAGGCCTTGTAGGCGATGGTGAGGCCGCCCAGGTCGCCGATGTTTTCCCCGAGGGTGAGCTTGCCGTTGACGTGGTGGCCAGGGGCTGCGGTGGGCGACAACGCGTCGAACTGGGCCACCAGCTTGGACGTCAGGGCCTCGAACGCCGTGCGGTCATCCTCGGTCCACCAGTTGCGGAGGGCGCCGCCGCCGTCGAACTGCGAGCCCTGGTCGTCGAAGCCGTGTCCGATCTCGTGTCCGATCACAGCACCGATGCCGCCGTAGTTGACGGCGTCGTCGGCGTCGGCCGTGAAGAACGGGGCCTGCAGGATCGCTGCCGGGAACACGATCTCGTTCAGGAGCGGGTGGTAGTACGCATTGACTGTCTGCGGCGTCATCAGCCATTTGTTCTTGTCAACGGGCTTGCCCACCTCGTCCAGGTGCCTGTCGACGTCGGCGTTGTGTGCGCGCTCAACGTTGCCAAGAAGGTCGCTGGGGTCAATCTCCACGGCGGAGTAGTCAATCCACTCATCGGGGTAGCCGATCTTGGCACGGAACGCCTCGAGCTTTTTGAGGGCTTCGAGTTTGGTGTCCTCACCCATCCAGGCGAGCCCGGTGATGCTCTCGCGGTAGGCCTCGATGAGATTGCCCACGAGGGTCTGCATGCGGGCTTTGTGGGTCTCGGGAAAGTGCCGGGCAACGTAGATCTGGCCGACCGCCTCGCCCAGGGAGGCTTCGACGACGGCGACGCCGCGCTTCCAGCGGTCCTTGTTACGCGGCGTGCCGCTGATGGTGGTGCCATAGAACGCGAAGTTCGCGTCCACGAATTCGGCCGCGAGATACGGTGCGGCAGAACTGACAACGCGCATGGCCAGCCAATCCTGCCACGCCTCCAGGGGTTCGGTTTCGAGCAGGCCGGCCGCCCCGGCGAAGAAGTCAGGGGTGCTGACCACGATCTCCGCGCGCTTTTCGGCAGCGATTCCGGCGGCTTCGAACCACGCGTCCAAGAGCGGGAACAGCTCACCGGCCTCTTCGGCGGATTTCAGGTTGTACGTTTTTTGCGGATCGCGCAGGGTCACGTTGTCCCAGTGATGCGAGGCAAGGGCTGTTTCCAGCCGGACCACCCGGTCCGCGGCACCTTCCGGGTCCGCGGTTCCCGCGAGGCCAAGCATGGTCCGGACGTGCTCCCGGTAGGCCGACACCATCGGGGCGAACTTCTCTTCGCGGTAGTACGACTCATCCGGCAAACCGAGGCCGCCCTGGCCGGTGTACAGCAGGATCCGGTCCGGGTTGCCAGCATCGGGGGCCGGATAAATGTAGAAAAGCCCGGAAACATCGGAACGGAAGAGCCTTCCGGCCAGTTCGATGACGTCCCTGGCTGACTGTGTGGCGAAGACGGCTGCAAGCCGTTCCCGGATGGGGTCCATGCCTTTGGCCTCCACTGTGGCTTCGTCCATGAAGCTGTTGTAGAGGTCCCCGACCTTACGTTCGATGCCGCTGCCATCTTCGCCGCGTGCGGCGGCTTCTTCGATGATTTCCCTGACCGCCAGTTCGGAGCCGTCCCGCAAGGCCGTGAAGGTTCCTTCGAGGGGGCGGTCGTCCGGGATGGTGGTGCTCTTCAGCCACGCGCCGTTGATGTGCCGGTACAGGTCATCCTGCGGCCGGACGGTGTGGTCGATGTTGGACAGGTCGATCCCCGAGTTTGGCACAAGTGCTCCTTCAGGTGAAGGCTGCCCACGGCGCTGGCACCGGGGGCAGCGTCTGCATGGTGGACGTTGCTGGAGGTGTTGCTCCTTCATCTTACGCACCCGTGTTAGTGTGAAATGGTGCGCGCAGAACTCCTTCTTCTTAGCTGCCGCGGCGAGGCCTCAGACGCGATCTAGCGCAAGGCCAATCCTCGTCGCGGAGTTTGTGTTGCCCGGCCACCTTTCACATAGGAACCACAGAAAAGGCCCAGATAGTAATGCGAAACGCACAAAAGCCCTCAGGAATGCCCGTCCACCGCTACATCCCGTTCCAGGACCAGATCAGTGTTGAACTGCCGGACCGGACCTGGCCGGACAAGGTCATCACCAAGGCCCCGCGCTGGTGCGCCGTGGACCTCAGGGACGGCAACCAGGCCCTGATCGATCCCATGAGCCCGGCCCGCAAGATGAAGATGTTCGATTTGCTGGTCCGCATGGGCTACAAGGAGATCGAGGTCGGCTTCCCGTCTGCCTCGCAGACTGACTTCGACTTCGTCCGCCAGCTGATCGAGGGCAACCACATTCCGGATGACGTCACCATCCAGGTGCTGACCCAGGCCCGCGAGCACCTGATCGAGCGGACCTACGAATCCCTGGTCGGCGCCAAGCAGGCCATCGTCCACCTGTACAACTCCACCTCGGTCCTGCAGCGCCGCGTGGTGTTCAACCAGGACGAGGACGGCATCCTGGACATCGCGCTCCAGGGCGCCCGCCTGTGCAAGAAGTACGAGGAAACGCTGGCGGACACGCACATCACCTACGAGTACTCTCCCGAATCCTTTACCGGCACGGAACTCGAATACGCCGTCCGCGTTTGCAACGCTGTGGCCGATGTCTTCGAAGCCTCGGCTGACAGCCAGGTCATCATCAACCTGCCGGCAACCGTGGAAATGGCCACCCCCAACGTCTACGCCGATTCCATCGAGTGGATGAGCCGCAACCTGCACCCCCGCGAGGGCATCATTCTCTCCCTGCACCCGCACAACGACCGCGGTACCGGTGTTGCCGCCGCCGAACTGGGCTACCTGGCCGGCGCCGACCGGATCGAAGGATGCCTGTTCGGCAACGGCGAGCGGACCGGCAACGTGGACCTCGTCACGCTGGGCCTGAACATGTTCGTCCAGGGCATCGACCCCATGATCGATTTCTCGGACATCGACGACATCCGCCGGACCGTGGAGTACTGCAACCAGCTGCCGGTCGCGGAGCGCTCCCCGTACGGCGGGGACCTGGTCTTCACCGCGTTCTCCGGTTCGCACCAGGATGCCATCAAGAAGGGCTTTGAAGCGCTCGAAAAGGACGCCGCGGCGGCCGGCAAGGATGTGGCCGACTACACCTGGCAGGTTCCGTACCTGCCGGTTGATCCCAAGGACCTCGGACGCAGCTACGAAGCCGTCATCCGCGTCAACTCGCAGTCCGGCAAGGGCGGCGTGGCCTACCTGCTGAAGAACGAGCACAGCCTGGACCTGCCGCGCCGCGCCCAGATCGAATTTTCCGGCGTCATCCAGAAGCGGACGGACACTGTTGGCGGCGAAGTCAGCGGATCCCAGCTGTGGCAGATCTTCCAGGACGAGTACCTGCCCTCCAGCAAGGGCGACGGCCAGTGGGGCCGCTACTCGCTGGGTTCGTTCAGCACGGAAACGGACGACGACGGCACCATGACGCTGCATGCGACCGTCACGGTGGACGGTGTCCAGGTTCGCCGCACCGGCACAGGCAACGGCCCGATCGCGGCGTTGCTGGGGATCCTGGGCCAGGACGGCGTGGACGTGCGCGTGCTGGACTACAGTGAGCACGCACTCTCCGAAGGCGGCAATGCCCGTGCGGCCGCGTACGTTGAATGCACGGTGGGCGACCGGGTGCTGTGGGGTGTCGGCATTGACTCCAACACCACCACGTCCTCGCTGAAGGCAGTTGTCTCCGCCGTCAACCGTGCGATCCGGGACGCACAGGCCTAAACTGACTGTTCGATCCGCTGAGCTGCTGCGCCCCGGAGCAATCCGGTGGCGCAGCAGCCGCGTTAACCAGAGAGTCAGTGCAAAGATTAACCGTGGCCCAACAATCCTCCTTCTCTGCGCGCGCATACCGCGATGATGCCGTGGTGCTGCGTACCCACAAGCTGGGCGAAGCGGACCGGATCATCACGCTCCTGACGAAGCACCACGGCCAGGTCCGCGCGGTGGCGAAGGGCGTGCGGCGCACCAGCAGCCGCTTCGGCGCCCGGCTGGAACCGTTCATGGTGGCCGACCTGCAGCTGATTTCCGGCCGGACGTTGGACATCGTCACGCAGGCTGTGGCCAAGGGCGCCTACGGCGGCAACATCGCGGCGGACTATGGCCGCTATACGGTGGCGGCGGCCATGACCGAGACCGCCGAGAAGCTGACAGACGTGGACGGCGAAGCCGGAACCGCGCAATACAACCTGCTGGTCGGGGCGCTGGCCTCGCTGAGCCGCGGCGAGCACACCGCCGAACTCATCCTCGACTCGTATCTCCTGCGCGCCCTTGCAACGGGGGGATGGGCCCCCAGCTTCACGGTGTGCGCCCGCTGCGGTGCGCCGGGGCCGCACACCGCCTTTTCAGCCCCGCTGGGCGGCATGGTGTGCGCCAACTGCCGTCCGCCCGGATCGCCGGCGCCCGCAGCCGAGACGGTTTTCCTGCTCGGGGCTCTGCTGACCGGGGACTGGACGACGGCGGATGCTTCCCTTGCTGTCCACCGGCGGGAGGCCGCCGGTTTGGTGGCCAGCTATCTGCAATGGCATCTTGAACGTGTGCTGAAATCACTTAAACATGTGGAGCGTAGCTGACTGTGGCCCTTGGAAAGAAGAAAACTCCCGTCCGGCAGCGGACCGCACCGGTGACAGCCCCGTATCCGCACAGCTCCGGGGCCGTGCCGCCGTCGATTCCCGAGGAATTCATCCCGCAGCACGTGGCGATCGTGATGGACGGCAACGGCCGCTGGGCCAACCAGCGCGGGCTGCCGCGGATCGAAGGGCACAAGGCCGGCGAACCGGCACTGCTGGACGTTGTGGCAGGTGCCATTGAACTGGGCATCAAGTACGTCACGGTGTATGCGTTCTCCACGGAGAACTGGCGGCGTTCCCCGGAGGAAGTCCGCTTCCTGATGGGTTTTAACAAGGATGTGCTACGGCGCCAGCGGAACCAGCTGGATGAATGGGGCGTCCGCATCCGCTGGTCGGGTCGCCGGCCCCGGCTTTGGGGCTCGGTGATCCGCGAGCTGGAAGAGGCGGAGGACTACACGCGGGGCAACAGCACGTGTACGTTGACCATGTGTGTTAATTACGGCGGCCGCGCCGAGATCGCCGATGCGGTGACGGCCATCGCCGAAGACGTGGCGGCCGGCAGGCTCAAACCGGGCGCCATCACCGAGCGGACCATCCAGAAGTACCTGGACGAGCCGGACCTGCCGGACGTCGACCTCTTCCTCCGAAGCTCCGGCGAGCAGCGTCTCTCCAACTTCATGCTGTGGCAGTCCGCCTATGCGGAGTTCGTCTTCATGGACACGCTCTGGCCCGACGTCGACCGCCGCACGCTTTGGGACGCCGTCGAAGTCTACGCCCGGCGGGACCGCCGGTACGGCGGCGCTGTGGATGCGGCCCCGGCCGGCGCTTAGCCGGAATGGGAATGCAGCCAGGCCACCAGGTCCCGGTACGCCTCCTGGCGCAGTTCACGGCGTGAGAGGAAGACGTCGTGGATGGCTCCCGGATACCGGAATACAGCAGTCCGGCGTCCCAGGCCGAGGGCGCGGCGGGCTGTCTGTTCTACATCAATCACGGCGTCTGCGGACATGAGCTCCTCAGACCATTCGGCCTGGATTTTGGTGCGGTCAGAAAGCATCACCAGGACCGGCGCCGCAATGTCCAGGCGCCGTTCGACGGCGGCATGACCGGCCAGGACCGCCCGGGTCCAGCCCGCGCGAATGGGGAACGACGCTGTCGGGCGCCACTGCGGATCCAGGAACCACTCGCCGTGGGCCTGGTCGCTGACGCTCTCCCAGTAGCCGGGCATTTCCGGAAAACGGAAGGGCCGCCGCGGATCCGTCCGCGCGATCGGCTCCACCAGGTGCATGGCGATGTTTCGGATCAGGCTGCTGCCCTGGAGCTCCAGCCACGGCGCATTCAGGACAAGGCTCCCCAGCGCGCCCGGATTGCGGTCTGCCCACAGCGCACCAATCAGCCCGCCCAGTGAATGCGCCAGCATGTGGATGGAAGGGTCCCCGGCCTGGCCGGTGCGCTCCGCCACATCCGTCCGGATCGCATCCATGGCGGCGGCGATGTCTTCGTCATACACGGCCAGGTCCGTGGTGTAGCCCGGCGTCTGCCAGTTCCGCAGGCTGCGCCCGAATTTCCGCAGGTCCAGCGCATAGAAGTACAGTCCGTGGGCACCGACGTATTCAGCCAGTTCGGACTGCAGGAAGTAGTCCGCCCAGCCGTGCAGGTAGATGACGGCCGCGGGATGCCCGGGAGTGTTGCGTGCCGCCGAGTCCGGGACCGGCCAGGCCAACGTTCGGCAGCCCTTGTTCCGCAGCGCCGCAAGAAAGCCGGGCGGACCAGCCGGCGCGGCCGGCACATGGCGCACCAGCGTGGCACAAACCTCGCCTTCGTCGTCGTCGGGCAGCGGCAGTGCCAGGGACTCGAAAGCTGAACCGAGCTGGTCGGGCAGCCAGCGCGGCGCCACCGGCGCAGCAGCCTTCACTCCGGGCCGCCGTCGTCCAGCACGTAGCCCCGGATCCAGCGGCCCAGCCGGGCATACGCGTCGGCCCGGACGTGCGGCGGAGACAGGAAGACATCGTGGAGGGCGCCGTCAATCCGTTCCAGGGTGACTGTCCGGCCCAGGGCCATGGCCCTGATCGCGATCGTGTTCACGTCCAGCACCGCGTCCGCCCTTCGCATGGCTTCGGTCCAGAACATGCCGTTCTCGCTGGTTTCGGACAGAAGCACCAGGATGGGAATGTCGATCCGCAGTCCACGGGCCACCCGGGAATGCCCGGCCAGGACAGCACTGAGCCAGCCCGCCCGGACGGGAAAAGCCAGGGGCGGCCGGTACTTGTTGTCCAGTGTCCACTCACCCTCGGCCTCGCTGCTGATGCTGCGCCAATAGAAACCGCGCTCCGGGAGCCGCAGGACAGCCTCCGGCCGGTAACGGGCCAGCGGCCCCACCATGGACCGGGTGGCGCGCCGAACCAGGGAATTGCCGTGCATTTCCAGCCAAGGGCTGTTCAGCACCAGCTGGGCAACAACCCCCGGATGCCGGCTGACCCACAGGGCGGCGATGAGGCCGCCGGTCGAATGGCCCATCAGGGTCACCGGCAGTCCGCCGGCCTGTTCCGGCCAGAGGGAACCCATGATCCCGATTGCCTTGCTGATTTCGGCGTCGTAGTCGTCGAGGTTGGCCACATAGCCGCCGTGGGTATCCGGCTGCAGGCTCCGCCCGTGGTTGTGCATGTCGAGGGCAAAAAACTCAAAGCCCTTGCCTGTCCAGAACCGGGCTAGCTCCACGTTGAAGAAATAATCGCTCCAGCCGTGCAGGAAGAGGACTGCCCGGCGGGGGAGCGGCCGGCCTCCGGGGCGGACGTTCCCCGGTCCTTCGCCCTTGGGCGCGTGCCGGACCAGGGTAGCGTTGCGCTCCACCCCGTCGTCGCCCGTGGCCTGGTAGGAACAGGCTTCGAAATCGTCCCCCAGGATATCTGTGTGCCACCTCATTTCATTAGCCTAAACAACCCAGGCCACAGCAGCGAGCGGGCCGGGGCGCCTGCAGAATCCGTCACACCGCACGCCGCACGAGCGCGCCGGTTTGGTCTGCGGAGCCTGAACCGGAAAACTGGTGTCATGCGCGTATATCCCACCTTCTTTCGCCTGGCCTTTTCATGGATGGACGCCGAACGCGCCCACAAAATCGGCTTCCGTGCCATCCGGCTGGCCCACAGCTCCGGGGCGGGCAAGGTGCTCGCAAAGTTCACGGCCCCCGCGCCGTCGCTCCAGACCGAGGCCTTCGGCATCACCTTCCCGTCGCCGTTCGGCCTCGCTGCCGGCTTTGATAAGGAGGGCCACGGCATAGAAGCGCTGACCGAACTCGGGTTCGGCCACGTGGAAGTCGGAACCATCACCGGGCAGGTCCAGCCCGGCAATGAAAAGCCGCGGCTCTTCCGGCTCATCGAGGACAGAGCCGTCATCAACCGGATGGGATTCAACAACGACGGCGCCGCAGCCGTCGCCCCCCGGCTCAAGTCCGCCAGGGCTGCCTTGCAGCGCAGCCACCCCGGGGTGCGTCCGGTGATCGGCGTCAACATCGGCAAGAGTAAGGTGGTGGAGCTCGACGACGCGGTCAGTGACTACCTCACCAGCGCCCGGAGCCTTGCGCCCGCCGCTGATTACCTCGTGGTCAACGTCAGTTCCCCCAACACGCCTGGGCTCCGGCTACTCCAGAACGTTGAAACCCTCCGCCCGCTGCTCAAAGCCGTCGGCGAAGAAGCGGACAGTGCCGCCGGCAGGCACGTCCCGCTGCTGGTGAAGATCGCCCCCGACCTGACGGATGAGGACATTGACGACGTCGCGAGGCTGGCCCTCGACCTCAAGCTGGACGGGATCATCGCCACCAACACCACCATCAGCCGGGACGGGCTCACCTCCGACCCTGCAAAAATTCAGGACTGCGGGCCCGGCGGCCTCTCCGGCGCGCCCCTGAAGGCCAGGTCCCTTGAGGTTCTCAGACGCCTCAAGGAAGCAACCGGCGGTGCGCTCACCCTTGTGTCGGTCGGCGGCGTGGAGACCGCGAAGGACGTCCAGGAACGGCTCGACGCCGGCGCCACCCTGGTCCAGGGCTACACCGCCTTCCTGTATGAGGGGCCGTTCTGGGCCGCCGGCATCAACCGGCAGCTCGCCAAGCACCCCGCCCGCCGCCAGACCCGCGCGTAGCAGCCGCCCGGGCTGCAAGCCCCCGGAAACGACGAAACCCCCGGCAGCCCAGGCTGCCGGGGGGTTCTTTTGTGGCCTGAATCAGGCGGGGAATTCTCCGCGCTTGACGAGCGGCTTGGGAAGGCGGAGCTTGCGGAACTGGAGGGAGCGCATGGAGCCGTACCAGACAGTGCCGCGTTCCACCTCGCCAAACTTCTCGGTGAGGCGCTTGCGCAGCTTGCGGGACAGGATGAAGACATCAACGAAAACAGCTAGGAACATGACCCAGAAACCGCCCAGGACATAAATCATCGCCTCGCTGGTGGACGGCACCAGCAGGGAAACAATGACGAACACCAGTGCGCCGAACATCAGGTACTCGCCCAGGCTGAAGCGGGCATCCACATAATCACGCGCATAGCGCTTCTGCGGGCCCTTGTCCCGAAGGGGCAGGAACTTTTCGTCGCCCGTATCCAGCGCCTGGCGCATCTTGATCCGCTGCTCCTGCACGGCCGCCCGTTCTGCGGCCTTTGAGGCCTTTCGGTCCTCCGGCACCAGGGGACGCTTCCGCGCCGCTTCCTGTGCCTTGCGCTTGGGCGTGGGTGCGCCCTTGCCGAGGGCAGTATCCCGGGCCAAGGCCTCGGCTGCCTGCTGGTCAACTACGTCCTGCGCCGTCGGCGCTTCCTTTTTACGTCCAAACACCCCTACAGAATACCTTGCACGCGCAGGCGAAAAGTCATGTGTCACACCGTCCCGGCACCGGCGGAAGGGGGCGGACCGGCGGCCGGTCCGGGAGTGTTTCCTGTGGTCACGGACACAGGTAGGGTTTTGGCCATGACTTCATCACCGGCAGGGACCCCGCAAAAAATCAGCGCAGGATTCGACGGGATCGACGTCGATGCCCTGCGCCGGACCGTACACGAGTCTTTCGATACCACCGTTGAACAGCTGAAGGACCTTGTGAGGCTCCCGGGTATCGCCTGGCCGAGCTTCGATCCCGCCCCGCTGGACCGCAGCGCGGAGGCTGTTGCGGAGCTGGTGCGCGCCGCGGGGATCGAGGACGTCCGGCTCCTGCGCTGCAATAAAGAGGACGGCACTCCCGGCGGACCGGCTGTAGTAGCCCGGCGGGCTGCTGCCGAAGGTAAGCCGACGATCCTGCTCTACGCCCACCACGACGTTCAGCCGACCGGGGACCTGGCATTGTGGGAGACCGAACCGTTTACCGCCGTCGAGCGCGACGGACGCCTGTACGGCCGGGGTGCCGCCGATGACAAGGCCGGCATCATGGCCCATATTGCCGCCTACGCCGCTGTCACCGAAGTGCTGGCCGACGAACTGGGCCTTGGCGTGACGTTCTTCTTCGAGGGCGAGGAAGAAGCCGGCTCGCCCACCTTCCGCACGTTCCTGGAAACCCACCGCGAACTGCTGCGCGCCGACGTCATCGTAGTGGCGGACTCCAGCAACTGGAAGGTAGGCATTCCCGCGCTCACCACCAGCCTGCGCGGCCTGGTCGACGGGACCATCGAGGTGCAGGTGCTGGAGCACGCCGTCCACTCCGGAATGTTCGGCGGCGCGGTCCTGGATGCACCGACGCTGCTGTCCCGGCTGATCGCCACGCTGCACGACGACGACGGTAACGTTGCCGTGAAGGGCCTGGTCAGCAGGGACGACGTTTCCGTCGACCTCACGGAAGCGGAATACCGGGCCGACGCGTCCGTGCTGGACGGCGTGCGCCTCGCCGGCAGCGGAACCATCGCCTCCCGGCTGTGGACCAAGCCTGCCCTGTCCATCATTGGCTTCGACGCTCCCGCCGTGGATGTGGCGTCCAACACGCTCCTCCCGCGGGCGCGCGCCAAGTTCAGCATGCGGCTGGCGCCGGGCCAGGATCCGGCCGATGCCATGGAGGCCGTGCGCAACCATGTTGAAGCCAATGCGCCGTTCGGCGCAAAGGTGGTGTTCACGCCGGGGGAGAGCGGCAACTCCTTCCTGATCGACACGGATTCCGCCGCCGCAGGAATGGCGATGTGGGCCCTCGGTGAAGCCTGGGGCGTTCCGGCAGTGGAGATGGGCATCGGCGGTTCGATTCCCTTTATTGCCGACCTGACGGAGGTGTACCCGGACGTTCAGATCCTGGTTACCGGCGTCGAGGATCCCGATTCCAGGGCACACAGTGCCAACGAGTCGCTGCACCTGGAGGACTTCCGCAATGCCGTTGTGGCCGAAGCGCTCCTGCTGGCACGGCTCAACCGTGAGGGTCTTGCCTGACGCCGGCCGTTACACAGCGCTGATGTTCCCTGGCGGTTACGGAGCCGTCAGGGAACATTCAGGGCATGGCCACGGTTACGTCAGGAGTTAGAGCTACACGCAGGATCGACGTAGCATGTAGCTATAGCCCATACCGTTTCCGTAGGGGCGGGCAACGCGCAAGCCGAGTCGCCACCACCGTCGTAAGAAGGTAGGCCAATGAGCACTACAACCAATGAAAACAGCGCCGCAGCCACAGGCACCGCAAGCGAAGAGTTGCCCACGCACGAGGTCAAGCTGACCGACGTCGCTGCCGGCAAGGTCCGCAGCCTCCTGGAACAGGAAGGCCGCACCGACCTGCGCCTGCGGGTTGCTGTCCAGCCGGGCGGTTGCTCCGGCCTGATTTACCAGCTCTACTTCGACGAGCGGCTGCTGGACGGAGACGCTGTGCGCGACTACGATGGCGTCGAAGTCGTTGTGGACAAGATGAGCGTCCCGTACCTGAGCGGCGCCAGCATCGACTTCGAGGACACCATCTCGAAGCAGGGCTTCACCATCGATAACCCCAATGCCGGCGGCTCCTGCGCCTGCGGTGATTCTTTCCACTAACCCGGCTCTTTCGCCCCATGACAGCTTGCTCTCGGCACCGGTGGAAACCGGTGCCGACGCACGGTGCCGACATGTGAGCGAAAACCCCCGGGGAGCGGTAAGCTCTACATCGAGTAGTAAAACTTTTAGTGTGCCCGGGGAGCCATCTACGGCCCGGGCAACAGCAACAAGTAGGAAGGGCCGTCTGTGAGTTCGCAGAACCGAACCAGCAGCCGACGCAAACAGATCACTAGGATCACTGGCTTGGCACTAGCCGGCGCGTTGGCATTGACTGGATGTTCACCAGAGGTACAGAAAGGCTGGTTGCCCACCGAGCGTGGCACCACCAATCACACTGACCGCATCATGGACCTCTGGGTCAACTCATGGATTGCCGCCTTGGTCGTCGGCATCATCACCTGGGGACTCATGATCTGGTGCATCGTCGCCTACCGGCGCCGCAAGGGCACCGTCGGTTTCCCCCGGCAGACCAGCTTCAACCTTCCCCTCGAGGTCTTCTACCTGACCATTCCGCTCTTCATGGTCTTGGTGTTCTTCTACTTCACCGACCGGGATCAGCAGGCCATCGATAACCGCGCAGAGCCAGCCGACGTCGTCGTGGACGTCCGCGGCAAACAATGGGCCTGGGACTTTAACTACAAAAAGGGTGAGGTTATCACCGATGACGTCTACGAGTCAGGGGTGCAGACAAATCTCACCGGCGCGGAGGTGGACAAGGAGAAATTGCCGACCCTCTACCTACCGGTGAACAAGTCCGTTGACCTCGAATTGAACTCGCGGGATGTTATCCATTCATTCTGGGTTCCTGCATTCCTGCAGAAACGAGACATGATCCCCGGAAAGACGAACTACATCAGGTTGACCCCCACCAAAGAGGGTACCTATGACGGCAAATGTGCCGAACTCTGCGGCGAATACCACTCCGAGATGCTGTTCCGTGTGAAGGTTGTCTCCGAATCGGAGTTCAAGGCGCACATGGATAAGCTGCGCCAGGACGGCAACACCGGCCTGCTCGGCGAAGAGTATGACCGCAACCCGAACCTGAACGAAATTAAGTAAGGGGAGCGACGTGGCTACTTACACTCAATCCGCACCTGTCGGGAGCCTTGGGGCGCCCGTTGTTCCGAAGTCCAAGGGACGCATCGTCGTCAACTGGATCACTTCGACCGACCACAAGACCATCGGGTACATGTACCTGATCGCCTCCTTCGTGTTCTTCTGTTTCGGCGGCGTTATGGCCCTGCTGATCCGTGCCGAGCTGTTCGAGCCCGGCATGCAGATCCTGCAGACCAAAGAGCAGTACAACCAGCTGTTTACCATGCACGGCACAGTGATGCTGCTGATGTTCGCGACTCCACTGTTCGCAGGCTTCGCCAACGTGATCATGCCGCTCCAGATCGGTGCACCCGACGTCGCCTTCCCGCGGCTGAATGCACTGGCCTTCTGGTTCTTCCTCTTCGGCTCCACGATCGCCGTCTCCGGCTTCATTACCCCGCAGGGTGCCGCGTCGTTCGGCTGGTTCGCCTACGCGCCGTTATCCAACACGACTTTCAGCCCCGGCGTCGGCGGTGACCTCTGGGTCTTCGGTCTCGCGCTCTCCGGCTTCGGCACCATCCTCGGTGCGGTCAACTTCATCACCACCATCATCTGCATGCGTGCCCCCGGCATGACCATGTGGCGCATGCCGATCTTCACCTGGAACACCCTGGTGACGGCGATCCTGGTTCTGATGGCGTTCCCGCCGCTGGCAGCTGCCCTGTTCGCACTCGGTGCCGACCGCCGCTTCGGTGCACACATCTTCGATCCCGAAAACGGCGGTGCCGTCCTCTGGCAGCATCTGTTCTGGTTCTTCGGCCACCCCGAGGTGTACATCATCGCGCTGCCGTTCTTCGGCATCGTCTCCGAGATCTTCCCGGTCTTCAGCCGCAAGCCGATCTTCGGCTACAAGGGCCTTGTCTACGCAACGATTGCCATCGCGGCGCTGTCCGTCACCGTATGGGCGCATCATATGTACGTGACCGGCTCGGTGCTCCTGCCGTTCTTCTCCTTCATGACCATGCTGATCGCAGTGCCTACCGGCGTGAAGTTCTTCAACTGGATCGGCACCATGTGGCGGGGGTCCATCACCTTCGAAACCCCCATGCTCTGGAGTATCGGCTTCCTGGCCACCTTCCTGTTCGGTGGTCTGACAGGCATCATCCTCGCCTCGCCGCCACTTGACCTCAATGTGTCCGACTCCTATTTTGTTGTCGCACACTTCCACTACGTTGTGTTTGGCACCGTGGTGTTCGCCATGTTCGCCGGCTTCTACTTCTGGTGGCCGAAATGGACCGGCAAGATGCTCAACGAGCGCCTCGGCAAGATCCACTTCTGGATGTTGTTCCTAGGCTTCCACGGAACCTTCCTGATCCAGCACTGGCTTGGTGTTTCAGGCATGCCCCGTCGCTACGCCGATTACATGCCGCAAGACAACTTCACCTGGATGAACCAGTTCTCCACCATCTCGTCGTTCGTGCTGGGCGCCTCGCTGATCCCGTTCTTCTGGAACGTGTATATCACCTGGCGCAGCAACGAAAAGGTCGAGGTGGATGACCCCTGGGGCTTCGGTGCCTCGCTCGAGTGGGCCACGTCCTGCCCGCCGCCGCGGCACAACTTCACCTCGCTGCCCCGTATCCGCTCGGAGCGTCCGGCCCTGGACCTCCACCACCCGGAGCTCGCACAGTCCCATACCGTTGAGTCACCGGCGCCGGCGGCAGCCGTGCTCGGCAACGCAGATCAGAAGGACACTGCCAAGTGAAGATCGAATCATGGATTTTTGGGGCCGGAGTCTTCTTCTTCGTGCCGGTCTCCGTGGTGTACGGATTCCTGACCAACTGGACTGAATGGGTCGGGATCCTCGGCGTCCTGCTTGTGGGCGGCCTGGCCGGCATGATTGGCGCGTACCTCGGGTTCACCGGCAAGCGCGTGGGAATGCGTCCGGAAGACCGTAACGACGCAGAGATCCACGAAGGTGCCGGCGAACAGGGCCACTTCAGCCCCTGGAGCTGGTGGCCGCTGGTCCTGGGCCTCTCCTGCGCGGGCGGTTTCCTCGGCCTGGCGATCGGTTTCTGGGTCACGTTCATTGCCGGTGGCCTGGCAGTCGTCGCCCTCGTTGGCTGGGTTTACGAATACAGCCGCGGCGACCACGCGCACTAGGCACTACGGCCTGTACTGACAACGACGGCGGCCCCACCGTGTGGTGGGGCCGCCGTCGCTTTGTCGTTTGTCGTCTTGGCAGGCAGCGGTCTCGGGATAGCCGTCCGCGGACTGCCCGGTCGAGAGGTCCTGTAAAGCCCTCAGGCGGCCGCGTCAGCCTCCAGCAGGAGTGTCAGGCCTTCCAGTGCGGCCTCGGCGGATTCGACGCTGTAGCGGGCGGGCAGCGCATCAGGGTCAACCGACAGTTCCACTTCACAGCCGCAGTAGAAGTCGGCTGTCATCACCTCGAGCAGGGACCGGGCGTCCACGGGCACGATGCCCTCTTTTCCGATGCGGACCGGCAGCCCGGAATCGGTGACGGCCCGGACGAAGACGGCGGCCGGCCGCGCGTGCAGGCCTATTGGTGATTGAACGATCGCCTTGCGCACTGGCAACAGGACTCCTTTGTTCCGACGGGCTTCGTCCGTCATGATTTCATTCCTGAACAAGCGTAGCCGCGGCGGGCGGAGTCACTGAAACCGTTGAAACGGTGGTCTAGACCTGCCCTGCCGGTGCCCTACCCTTAAAGCATGAATGTTGATGTGAAACGCTGCCATGCCGGCCTCTGATGCGAGCAGGATGGTGGGGGAGATCGACCGCACCAGCGGGACACCCATCTACGTCCAGCTGCGGGAGCTCCTGAGGGCCCACATCGCGGCGTCGTGCCCGCCCGGGTCCTCGCTGCCTTCGGAACGCGACCTTGCCGAACGCTTCGGCTTGGCCCGGATGACGGTTCGCCAGGCCATTGACGCACTTGTCGGCGAGGAAGTCATTGAACGGGTCGTGGGTCTCGGGACGTTCGTCCGGAAACCAAAGCTGGACCTTCAGGTCAAGCTCACGTCCTACAGTGAGGAAATGCAGCGCCGCGGCATGGTGCCAGCTGCGAAGGTGCTGAGCTTCGAACAGATCAGCGCGAGTGCCTTCCTTGCCCGTGAACTCCAGCTGGATGAGGGAACGCCCCTGGTGCGGTTCCGGCGCCTCCTCCTGGCCGACAATGAGCCCATGAGCGTGGATGAGAACTTCATTCCCGCGCATCGCGTGCCGGGGCTGCTTGACGGTGAACCGCCGACGTCGCTGTACAACGTGCTGAGCGAACGCTTCGGGCTGGTCATGGAGTGGGGCGAGGACATGATTGAGGCCACGGCCGCGTCACCGTCCACGGCAAGGCTGCTTAATGTCGAGGTGGGATCCCCGCTGCTCAAAATACAGCGGCACGCCTTTGTTGCCCGTTCGATGGTGGACTACTCCGTGTCGTACTACCGGGCAGACCGCTACAAGCTGTGGGTCCCCCTGCAGCGTCCGGGTGTGCGGCCTACCCGCAACTACGCCTCCGGCTACCGTAACCCCTAGGGAATGCAGGCCCCAGGGTACGCTGCCCTAGGGAACACAGCCCCCAGGGTACGCTGCCCTAGGGAACACAGGAGAGGCCCGGGAACACAGAAGAGGCCCGGTCCTTGCGGACCGGGCCTCTTCTGGTGCAATTTCGACCTAGTGGCTCAGAGTCTTCTGTGCCTCGGCCGATTCGACTTCGTGCTGGCCGTGGTGGCCATGGGCCGCCTCGAGCTCAGCCGGGGAGGCCGGAGCAACCCTGTCTTCGAAGAAGAAGCGGGAGAGCGCTGCGCGGCGCTTTTCCTTGCGGGTTACTACGCCGTGTTCGTTCGGAACCGCCGGCAGCGGTACCGGTGACTCGAAGCCAACCAGCTTGTAGCGCTTGTAGTCGTCCAGCGGTGCGTGGACCTCAATGAACTCACCGTGCGGCAGGCGCACGATACGTCCGGTTTCACGGCCGTGCAGGGCGATTTCGCGGTCCTTGCGCTGGAGGGCGAGTGCCACACGCTTGGTCACAACGAAAGCGATGACCGGGCCGATGAAGAACAGCGCCCGCAACCAGTACGTGACGTCGTTCAGTGCCACGTGGAAGTGCGTGGCGATGAGGTCGGAGCTGGCTGCGGCCCACATCACGCAGTAGAACGTGAAGCCGGCCATGCCGATGGCGGTGCGGGTGGGAGCGTTGCGCGGGCGGTCCAGGACGTGGTGCTCGCGGTCGTCCTTGGTGATCCAGCGTTCGATCCACGGGTACATGAACAGTGCCGTGAAGACCAGACCGGCGGGAACCAGTGCCGGGAGCAGTACGTTCAAGGTCAGGACCTGGCCGAAGATGACGTACTCGAAGTGGAAGTCTCCAATGACGCCCGGCATGAGGCGCAGCGCACCGTCAACCCAGCCGATGTACCAGTCAGGCTGTGTGCCTGCCGAAACCGGTGAGGGGTCGTAGGGGCCGTAGTTCCAGATCGGGTTGATGGTGAAGAACGCTGCCATGAGCGCGACGACACCGAACACGATGAAGAAGAAGCCGCCGGCCTTGGCCGCGTAAACGGGGCCGAGGGGGTAGCCGACGACGTTGCCGTCGTTACGGCCCGGACCCGGGTACTGGGTGTGCTTGTGAACAACCACCATGAACAGGTGGATCACGATCATCAGCAGGATCAGGGCCGGAACCAGGAGGATGTGCAGCATGTAGAGCCGGCTGATGATGACAGTACCGGGGAACTCGCCGCCAAAGAGGAAGAACGAGATGTAGGTACCGATGACGGGGATCGACTTGATGACGCCGTCGATGATCCGCAGGCCGTTGCCGGAGAGGAGGTCATCGGGGAGTGAGTAGCCGGTGAAGCCTGCTGCCATGGAGAGGATGAGCAGGACACCGCCCACCACCCAGTTCAGTTCGCGAGGCTTCCGGAACGCGCCGGTGAAGAACACGCGCAGCATGTGCACGGATACGGAGGCCACGAACAGCAGTGCTGCCCAGTGGTGCACCTGGCGCATGAACAGACCGCCGCGGACATCAAAGGAGATATCCAGCGAAGAGCTGTAGGCAACGGACATTTCGACGTTCTTCAGCGGAGTGTACGAACCGGCGTAGTGCGTCTCCGCCATGGACGGATCGAAGAAGAATGTCAGGAAGGTGCCGGAGAGCAGCAGGATGACGAAGGAGTACAGGGCAACTTCGCCAAACATGAACGACCAGTGGTCCGGAAAGACTTTGCGGCCGAACTCACGGAGAATTCCCGAACCGCCAACGCGCTGGTCAACGAAGTCGGTAATGCGGCCGCCTTTGGTTTTGGCGACGAAGGCGGGGGCATTAGCTGTTGATGTTGCGCTCATGCTCATCACGCTCCCAGTAACTCGGTCCTACGGGTTCTTTGAAGTCGCTCGTAGCGACCAGGTAGCCCTCGGCGTCAACTGCGATGGGCAGCTGGGGGAGAGGCCGGCTTGCCGGGCCAAAGATAACCTTGCATTCCTGGGTCAGGTCAAAGGTTGACTGGTGGCACGGACACAGCAGGTGGTGGGTCTGCTGCTCGTAAAGGGCAACAGGGCAACCAACATGGGTGCAGATCTTCGAGTAGGCAACGATGCCGTTGTAGCTCCAGTCCTCGCGGCCCGCGGAGGGCTTGAGGGACTCGGGGTTCAGGCGCATGAGCAGGACGACGGCCTTGGCCTTTTCGTTAAGCTTGCCCTCGTCGAGTTCGTTCAGGCCTTCCGGAATCACGTGGAAAGCCGAGCCGATCGTGACGTCAGAGGCCTTGATGGGCGTGCCGTCCGGGTCGCGGGTTAGGCGCTTGAGCTTGCCTTCCTGGGGGGCCCACATGGTGTGTGCAAGCTTGTCGTCAGGGCGGGGACCGAGGTCGCCGAAGATGGCCAGTGCGGGCAGCGGAGCCAGCGCCACGGCGCCGAGGAGCGTGTTGCGGATCAGCGGCCGGCGCTTGATTCCGGTTTCTTCGACGATGTCATCAACGATGCGGACAGCCGCCTGGCGGTCGTCCTCGGTGCGGATGGCATGGCGCTCTTCGGAAACTTCATGGTCCGGCATAAGGGCCTTGGCCCAGTGGACGATGCCGGTGCCGATGCCAAGCATGGCAAAGGCGGTGCCGATGCCCAGCAGGGCATTCTGCAGCCGGATGGTGGCTATCGTGGAGTCGGGTCCAAGATCGATGGCGAAGTACGCCACCAGGAAGATCACGGTGCCCACAACTGAGCTGCCGAAGAGGACGGCAACCTGCCGTTCTGCACGCTTCGCGGCCTTCGGGTCCGTGTCAGCCAGGCGCAAACGATGCGGGGGAATTCCAGGATCCTGGAACTTCTCCACCTCATTTTGACCAGCCGTAGCTACGGTGCCCGAGTGGTTCGGACTGCCGTCACTATGGTTGCCCATAATTCGCCTCATCCTTCTCTCGTCCCGGCAGGTGCCGGGTTAGTTTTCAATTCCAAACTGCTGACTCATCAGCAGGAGTTCTTACAGGTGCGGACGTTGCTAGGACGTCCGGGAGGTGAGCCAGATGGTGAAGGCGATAATGACGCCCAGGCCGGCGATCCAGACAAACAGACCTTCAGAAACCGGACCCAGGGCGCCGAGATCGGCTCCGCCGGGTGAACCGTTGGCTTCGATCTGCTTAAGGAAGGTAATGATGTCGCGTTTGCCTTCAGGGGTGATGTTTGCGTCATTGAAGACCGGCATGTTCTGCGGACCGGAAACCATGGCCTCGTAGATGTGCTTTTCCGATACATCTGCGAGAGCAGGAGCGAACTTGCCCCGCGTGAGCGCGCCGCCGGCGGCCGCTGCGTTGTGGCACATCGCGCAGTTCACCCGGAACAGCTCGCCACCTTCGGCAGCGTTGCCCTGGGCATCGAGGAGGCCCCCTTCGGGGATGGACGGGCCAGGCCCGAGCGAAGCAACATAAGCGGAGAGTTGGCGTGTCTGTTCTTCATTGAACTGTGCAGGCTTCTTATAAGCCTGCGGGCCGTTCATCTGCAGGGGCATGCGTCCGGTGCCTACTTGAAAGTCGACGGCGGCAGCGCCGACGCCGACCAGCGATGGTCCGGCCGCCGTACCACCCGCACCGATGCCGTGGCAGGTGGCGCAGTTGGCGACAAAGAGTTTGCCGCCTTGCTCAGCGTCGCTCGCAGTGAAGTCTGCGGTGCTGGCCTTGGCCTCGTTAACGGTCGTGGCGGCGGCGTACAGCCCACCAGTGACCAGGAGGCCCAACAGCAGTAGCGCAATGGCTGCCAGTGGGTGACGTCGCTTCTGCGAGAGTGCCTTCACGTGGTGGTTCCTTTTTTCGATCGTGCGTCGGCTCCGGGAGCCGCTTCTTGAAATTCTGCCTCTTGTAGAAAAAGAGTCAAGTCGGGGCTACCTGAGGACGTAGATGACCAGGAAGAGGCCAATCCACACGACGTCGACAAAGTGCCAGTAGTACGAGGTGACGATCGCGGACGTGGCTTCGAAGTGACCAAACTTCTTGGCGGCGAAAGAACGGCCGATGATAAACAGGAAGGCGATGAGGCCGCCGATGACGTGCAGGCCGTGGAAGCCGGTAGTCATGTAGAAGGCCGAGCCGTATGCATTCGACGAGAGCGACACATGCTCCGAGACGAGCATCGCGTATTCGGTCGCCTGGCCGGCAACGAAGAAGGCACCCATTATGAACGTGAGGGTGAACCATTCGTTCATCCCCCAACGCGTGAATGCAAGGGGGCCGCCGGCGCGGCGCGGCTGGAGCCGCTCAGCGGCGAAGACGCCCATCTGGCAAGTGAAAGAACTTGCCACGAGGACGATCGTGTTTACGAGCGCAAAGGGGAAGTTGAGCTTCGCTGTCTCTTCAGCCCACATCTGTCCGGATGTCGAACGGAGTGTGAAGTACATGGCGAAGAGACCGGCGAAGAACATCAACTCACTGGACAGCCAGACAACGGTTCCTACGGAAACCATATTCGGGCGGTTCAGCGTCGGGTGCGCCGGGGTACTGGGGGCATGGGTCGCAGATGTCACATAGACATTATGTCTGTAAAAGTTCCTCCTGCCCAACGCAAACCGCCTTTTGCGCGGACTTTTTCTACAAAGACGCGAATTCGCGCGGAAAAGTTCCCGGACCGGTTCACATTGGTCATCGGGGCAGGTGCCTCGATAGCATCAGGAGGTGACTTCACAGGCATCTGCACAGGCGGCCGGCAACACCTGGCCCCGGCTCATTTCGGCACTGATCAACGGCACGGACCTGACGGCCGGAAACACGGAATGGGCCATGGACACCATCATGTCCGGTGAGGCCAGTCCCGCGCAGATCGCCGGATTCCTGGTGGCGCTGCGGGCTAAGGGCGAGACGGTGGATGAGATCGCCGGACTGGTCGAAGCCATGCTGGACCACGCAAACCCCATCGATATCGGGGGCGAGAAGCTCGACATTGTGGGCACCGGCGGTGACCAGCTGAACACAGTGAACATATCCACCATGGCCGCCCTCGTCTGCGCGGGAGCCGGCGCGAAGGTGGTCAAACACGGCAACCGTGCGTCGTCGTCGTCATCGGGTTCAGCGGATGTGCTGGAGGCGCTCGGCGTCCGATTGGACCTTCCCATTGATCGTGTGGCCCGAAACGCCGAAGAGGCGGGCATCACCTTCTGCTTCGCCCAGGTGTTCCATCCGTCGTTTCGGCACACAGCGGTACCCAGGCGCGAACTTGCCATCCCCACGGCGTTCAACTTCCTGGGCCCGCTGACCAACCCGGCCAGGGTTCAGGCCTCGGCGGTTGGCGTGGCCAACGCCCGGATGGCGCCGCTGGTTGCCGGTGTGCTGGCCAAGCGCGGCAGCCGCGGACTGGTCTTCCGGGGAAGCGACGGCCTGGATGAGATGACAACCACCGGGCCTTCGACTGTCTGGGAGATCAGGCACGGTGAAGTGATCGAGCAGACGTTCGATCCGCAGGTTCTGGGAATCCGTCCCGCAACGGTGGAGGAGCTTCGTGGCGGCGACGCCACGGCAAATGCCGCCGTCGTCCGTGCTGTTTTGCGCGGGGAGGCAGGTCCGGCACGTGACGCCGTCCTGCTGAATGCCGCGGCCGGGCTGGTGGCGTTCGACGCCGATGCCGAAGGTCCGCTGGCCGACCGGATGGCGGCTGCACTGAAACGTGCGGAAGAGTCGATTGACTCAGGTGCCGCAGCAGCCGTGCTGGAAAAGTGGGTTGCCCTTACCCAGGGCTAGGAAGGCGACGGGCCTACTGCTCGAAGCCCAGCGCGAAGGCGGCGTCCAGGTCGTGCTGGGAGTAGGCGCGGAACGCGATGTGCGTTGTGGTGTGCACCACCGCGGGAACCTTCGAGAGCTTGTCCGCGATAACGTCTGCCAGTTCATCGTGCTTCGCCACCCGGGCGACGGCGATCAGGTCCCATTCCCCGGTTACCGAGTAGACCTCGCTAATGCCCGGAATCGCCGAAATTTCCTCTGCCGTCTCCGGAATGCGGGAGGCGTCTGTCTTGATCAGGACGAATGCGGTGATCACTCTTGACCTTTCGGATGGGTGCGCCGTTGCGGTAACGGCAGGCGTTGCTGTTGGTGCCAGCCTAATACATCCGGGGTGCTTCAGCTGTGCTGCCGGCGCCCCGCCAGCCGCCGGAATCCGGCCATGATCAGGCGGTAGCCAACAAGGAATGTGCCCAGGCTCAGCAGTGCAACGACGATAAATGGCAGGACCACCGTTTGCCCGGTCACTGCCCGCAGCGCCATGCCCAGAACGACGGCGCCGAGCCACACTGTTACGCCGGCGGGCCAGATGCGCAGCGGCGCACGCCACAGGCGCATCGCAAGCCAGGCGATGGCCGCGCCCGCCAGGAACGGCCAGGCGGTCAGGAAGACCCCGATGATCACGTCCCCGCGCTGGTGGGCGTCCCTGCCAATGGCGGCAAAGGCCAGGATGAGGACGGCATCGGCCAGGGCGGCGAGGATCACGGCATTTCTTGCGGCGGCGCGGACGGGGCGTGGATTGGTACGGGAAGGCATGTCTCCAACATTAGTTCCGGTTTCCGGCCGGTTCGACCTGACGGGCGCCCGGGCCGGCCGTACACTGTGACCGGGGATCCGTTCCCGTCACCGTATTTCGTCACCGCCAGCTAACCCCGGACGGCAGCATGAGACTTGTCCAGATCGCGCAACATGCCAGCGACCTCCACCGGGCTGCGGAATTCTATGCCGCGCTGCTCGGCGCGGAGGCCCGTGCCGTAATCGACCCGCCCGGTCTGCTGTTCTTTGACCTTGACGGCGTCCGGCTACTGCTCGAGTCCGGAGCGCCGTCGGCTTTGGTGTACCTGGCGGTGCCCGATGTCAGGGACTCGGTGGCGCGGCTCCGGAGCAGGGGAGTGGAGATCGTTTCTGAACCCGGCGTGGTCTTCAGCCACACGGATGACCGGCTGGGCCCCGCCGGGACCGACGAGTGGATGGCCTTCATCCGCGACAGTGAGGGCAATACAGTCGGACTGGTCAGCCAGCTGCCGCACTAGCGTTTGGTTTCCATGGAAGAATCAGGCCTTGCTGGCCGCGATTTTCGCCGCAAATGCCACAAGTACGACGCCGGCGATGCGGTCAGCGGCTTTGCCCGCCGCAGCGGACTGCAGCCAGCGCCGGGCATACTGCGTGGCAACAATGATGCCCGCGAACCAAAGCATGCCCTCGACGTTATGGACGAGGGGGAGGAGCACCCCCATGAGCAGGGGCGGCACGTCCTGGGGCAGGAACTGCGGGATCATGGCCATGTAGAAGACGCCGACTTTGGGATTCAGCAGGCTGGTGGTGACGCCCGTCAGCCAGGCGCTCCTGGCGCCGGGGCCGCCCTGCCACGACGCCGATGGCAGTGCCGGGCCGCCCCTGAAAGTCCTGATGAACATTGAAACCCCCAGCCACGCCATGTAGCAGGCGCCGGCAACCTTCAGCATCGTGAAGGCCGCCTCCGAAGCCGCCAGCAACGCGGACGCCCCGAATGCCGCGGCCACTCCCCAGACGATGGTGCCGGTGCAGATCCCCGCCGCCGTCGCAAATGCAGGAGCGCGGCCGTTGCTGATTGCCGTGCGCAGCACCAGGACGGTGTCCAGCCCGGGAATTATGGTCAGCAGGGCAGCCACGAGGGCGAACTGGAGGAGGGCGTCGGCGACGGACATACTCGATGATAACCGGGCACGGCCAGGCGCTGACGGGCCATTGTGCCGGGCATCACGCACGGCTAGGCTCACAGCGCGACTGACGCGTCGCCGTCGGGAATCCGTTCCGGCGCTGCCACCGAAATGAGGGAACACCGTGACCCAGAAGATCACCACCTGCCTGTGGTTTGATGCCCAGGCCGAGGAGGCCGCCGACTTTTACGTCTCGGTCTTCGACGGCTCCAAAATCCTCAATGTGGCGCGTTACGGCGAGGGCGGACCCGGACCCGCGGGCCAGGCCATGACCGTTGAGTTCGAAATCGAGGGCCGGAAATTCCTGGCGCTCAACGGGGGACCGGCCTTCACGTTCAACGAAGCTGTTTCCTTCGTGATCGACTGCTCCTCGCAGGAAGAAGTGGACCGCTACTGGTCCGCGCTGACGGCGGGCGGCACCGAAAGCCAGTGCGGCTGGCTGAAGGACAAATTCGGAGTGTCCTGGCAGGTGGTGCCGTCCGTCCTGGGCCAGCTGCTGGGCGGCCCTGATCCTGACGGTTCGCAGCGGGCCATGCAGGCGATGCTGGGCATGCGGAAGCTTGAGATCGCCGAACTCCAGGCCGCTTACGACGGGACCTGAGCGGGCCCGGCACAGGGGAGCGGGCAGGGGAGCGGACCACATGCCATCCGGCCCTACCCGGCCCGGGACTGCCGGACGATAATCGGGAATACCTACCCTGACCTGAATGGAGGCATTCGCGATGTCTGTTTACACTCTCGGAATCTGGCTGGTGAAGCCCGGCAGGGAAAATGACTTTGTGCAGGCCTGGCGGGATCTTGCCAGGAAGACACAGGAGGATTTCCCGGGGGCAAAAGCCGTCCTGATGCACGACCGCGACGTTCCGAACAGGTTCATCAGCACGGGCCCGTGGGAATCGCTGGAGCAGGTTGAAATATGGCGCGCCTCGGATGCCTTCACGCAAGGATATGAGGCCATGCGCGGGTTGCTGGAACACTTTCAACCACACACCCTGGACGAGGCCGCAAGCATCGGTTGAGCGCCGGAGGGATTCCTGCCAAAGGTCAACGGATGGGGACCGCGATGACGGAAACGAAGGGCGATGCTGCAAAGCCTGCGACGCTGGCCGAGGGCGGGGCGACTGAAACGCGCCGCACTCCGGCCTGGAAGGTCAAGTACGACTGGAGCGAGGATCCCGACGAAGTGGTCCACATTGTCTGCTGCCGGGATTTGGACTGGCGGCGGGCAATGTGCGGGTATGAGGAACCGGAGATGACGATCGCCCGTGATCCGCAGATCCTGTGCTCGATGTGCATGGAAGTCTTTGGGCGGCCACTGGGACCGGGGCCATGTCCCATCGATGATCAGCTGTGCCCTGACGACGACGAAATAGACCGGATCGTCGACGAACGCACAGTATCAAAGTCCGTCGAATTCGCACCAGATGCGATTCGCCGGACTCTACTTTACATAATGTAGATTATCGGCGTTATTACCAGGAAATCCGGCCAGGCGAGAGGGGCCCATTTACAGACCCTGGTTTCGCCATGAACAGGCCGTGATTATTCGGCGTTCCGTGCACCGTTGACCCTCGGTCGATCAGCCGCCCACGTAAGCCGCGAGGTGCTCGCCGGTCAGCGTTGAACGGCCTGAAACCAGCTCCGCCGGCGTTCCCTCGAAAACGATCCTGCCGCCGTCGTGCCCGGCGCCCGGGCCGATGTCGATAATCCAGTCAGCGTGCGCCATGACTGCCTGATGGTGTTCGATCACGATGACCGACTTGCCGGAGTCGACAAGCCTGTCCAGCAAACCCAGCAGCTGCTGGACATCGGCCAGGTGGAGGCCGGTGGTCGGTTCGTCGAGGACGTACACGTCGCCCTGCTCGGCCATCTGGACGGCCAGCTTCAGCCGCTGCCGCTCGCCGCCGGACAGCGTGGTGAGCGGTTGTCCCAGGCTGAGGTAACCGAGCCCGACGTCGGAAAGCCGCGCGAGGATCTTATGGGCAGCCGGGACCTTCGCGTCGTCGGAATCGAAGAACGCCGTCGCCTCGGTCACCGGCATCTCCAGCACCTCCGCGATGTTCCGGCCGCCCAGGGTGTATTCCAGGACGGATGCCTGGAACCGCCGGCCTTCGCAGTCCTCGCAGGGCGACTCGACCGTGGCCATGACGCCGAGTTCGGTGAAGATGACACCCGCGCCGTTGCAGGCGGGACAGGCCCCCTCAGAATTCGAGCTAAACAGGGCCGGCTTGACGCCGTTGGCCTTGGCGAACGCCTTCCGGACCGGCTCGAGCAGGCCTGTGTAGGTAGCGGGGTTGCTGCGGCGCGAGCCCTTGATGGCTGCCTGGTCGATGACCACCACGCCGTCGCGGCCGGCAACAGAGCCGTGGATCAGTGAGCTCTTCCCGGAGCCGGCAACGCCCGTGACGACACAGAGCACGCCAAGCGGGACATCGACATCCACGTCCTGGAGGTTGTGCGTCGATGCGCCGCGGACCTCGAGTTTGCCGGCAGACGCACGCAGGGTGTCCTTCAGGACCGCCCGGTCGTCCAAGTGGCGTCCGGTGATCGTGTCGCTCCCCCGCAGCCCCTCGACGGTCCCTTCGAAACAAAGCGTTCCGCCGGCCGTGCCTGCGCCCGGCCCCAGGTCGACGACGTGGTCCGCGATGGCGATCGTCTCCGGCTTGTGCTCGACTACCAGCACGGTGTTGCCCTTGTCGCGCAGCTGCAACAGGAGCCGGTTCATGCGCTGGATGTCGTGCGGATGCAGGCCGATCGTCGGTTCGTCGAAGACATAGGTGACGTCGGTCAGCGACGAGCCCAGATGGCGGATCATCTTGGTCCGCTGGGCCTCTCCCCCGGACAGCGTTCCGGCCGGCCGGTTGAGTGAGAGGTAGCCGAGGCCGATTTCAGCGAAGGAATCGAGCAGGTGCTGCAGCCCCTTGAGCAGGGGTGCCACCGAGGACTCGTTGAGGTCACGGATCCAGTCGGCAAGGTCGGTGATCTGCATCTCGCAGAGTTCGGCGATGTTCCTGCCCTGGATCTTCGAGGTCAGGACGTCCCTGGTCAACCGCGTGCCGTTGCAGTCGGGGCACGTCTGGAACGTCACCGCCCGCTCGACGAACCGTCGCACATGCGGCTGCATCGCCTCGGGGTCCTTGGAGAGCATCGACTTCTGTATCTTGGGGATGATCCCCTCGTAGGTGAGGTTGATGCCCTCGACCTTGATCTTGGTGGGCTCGGCGTACAGCATCGTGTCGAGCTGCTTCTTGGTGAACTTGGAGATCGGCTTGTCCATGGGCAGGCCGACTCCCTCGAACAGCCGGCCGTACCAGCCGTCCATCGAGTAGCCGGGAACCGTGAGGGCGCCGTCGCTGAGGGTCTTGTTTTCGTCGTACAAAGCAGTGAGGTCGATGTCGCTGACGTTGCCCATGCCTTCGCAGCGCGGGCACATGCCGCCCAGGTACACGGCCTGGCTGACGACGCTCTTCTCGACGCGGCCGCCCCGGTCGGTGGACATAACGCCGCTTGCCTTGCGGGTGGGCACGTTGAAGGAGTAAGCCGTGGGCGGGCCAACGTACGGGCTGCCCAGGCGGCTGAAGAGGATCCGCAGCATTGCGTTGGCGTCAGTGGCCGTTCCGACTGTGGACCTCGGGTTCGCGCCCATCCGCTCCTGGTCCACGATGATGGCGGTGGTCAGGCCCTCGAGGAAGTCGACGTCGGGCCGCGCCAGGTTGGGCATGAAGCCCTGCACGAACGCGCTGTAGGTTTCATTGATCATCCGCTGCGACTCGGCGGCGATTGTGGCGAAGACCAGTGAGCTCTTGCCCGATCCTGAGACGCCCGTGAAAACCGTCAGGCGGCGCTTCGGGAGCTCCAGGCTGATGTCCTTGAGGTTGTTCTCCCGTGCGCCCTGCACACGGATCAGGTCATGGGTGTCGGCTACATGCAGCGCGGACAACTGCGGGTCCGACGTGGTGGCCATGGTCATCGTGTCTCCATCTGCTCATCGGGGCCGCCTGCGGGGCATTCGCCGGGCGGTCACCTGGCTCAATCTAACCAGCTCCGAGGAGCCCGCCGGGCTTCCTACCGTATGGTAACCACCATTGTCTTAAGGCGAAAGCTCACTGAGAATGAACCATGACGGTCTACCTGAGATCCCTGGAAACTGCTGTCCCGCCCACCGTACTCATTCAGTCCGAGGCCCGTGATGTGTTTGCCGCCCAGCCGGGGCTGACCAGGCTGGGGTCGCGGCTCGTGAACACCTGTTTTGATTCCGCCGCCATCGACACCCGCCATACCGCCGTCACGGAGCTGACCAAGGACAGCCGTGCCGACGATCCGCAGTTTTTTGACCCCGATACCGGCCTGGTCCTGAGCCCCAGTACGAAGGTCAGGAACGACATCTTCGGCCGTGAAGCCACCAAGCTCTTCGTGGAGGCTGCCAATGCAGCACTTGCTGCCTGCGCCGGCGTCGAGGCAGCCGACATCACCCATCTGGTGACGGTCTCGTGCACCGGTTTCTTCAACCCCGGCCCCGACTACAAAATCGTCCGTGCGCTGGGCCTGAACCCGGCCGTGCAGCGCTACCACCTCGGCTTCATGGGCTGTTATGCGGCTTTTCCGGCCTTGCGTGCAGCTAAATCCTTCTGCGAGGCAGACCCCGACGCCGTTGTCCTGGTGGTCTGCGCCGAGCTCTGTTCGCTCCACGTCCGCACGTCCAACGACCCCGACACCATCATGGGCTCGGCGCTGTTTGCGGACGGTGCCGCCGCCGCGGTCGTCTCGGCCAGGGACATCACCGACGGAGAGCCCCTGTTGCAGCTGGACCACTTCGAAACCGTGCTCACGCCCGTCGGCGAGGAATCCATGGCATGGAACATCGGCGACGAAGGGTTCGAGATGGTGCTGGGCAACTACGTCCCCCACATCATCGACGACCACATCATCGGAGCCCTGGAGCCACTGCTTGCGCGCGATGAATCCCTGCGGGGACTCCCCTACCGGGACATCACCCACTGGGCCATCCACCCCGGCGGCAGGAGCATCCTGGACAAGGTGCAGTCCCGGCTTGAGCTCACGGACGAGCAGCTGGTTCCTGCACGGGAAACCCTCCGCAAATTCGGCAATATGAGCAGTGCCACGGTGCTTTTTGTCCTCAAACACATTGCCGGACTCCCGCCGCAGGACGGCGACGAACGCATCTGTTCAATGGCGTTCGGGCCGGGCCTCACTGTGGAAACGGCGATGTTCACCAAGTTGCGTGCACCGCTGGCAGGATCTTCACCCGGGGCAGCCGAGGAGTCCACGGCAACGCGGCAGGCTGCAGCACGGACTGAGCCGTCGCTCCTCTGATGGCGGCCCGCCTGATGACCGGCCCGGGATGGCTGCGCGAGCGTGACGTCCACGCTGTGGAGCAAATGGACCGTCCCGGCTGTGATCCGGCGCGGCTGGACCGCACGTACGCGCAGTTTCCCGTAGTGAACCGGGCCATTGCCGGGTGGCGCGGAATCTACCGGACCCATCTCCGGCCCGTCCTGTCAACTACCGGTGTGACCACCCTGCTGGACATCGGCTGCGGCGGCGGGGACGTGCCCCTGATCTTGGCGGCGTGGGCGGCCCGGGACCGGCGAAGAGTGGAGATCACTGCCATTGATCCGGACCGCCGGGCCTTCGAGTTCGCCCTGCGCCGCAGGCGCGTCGACGGCGTGACGTTCCGGCAGGCGTCAACTGCCGAACTGGTAGCCGAGGGGCGGCGCTACGATGCCGTTGTGTCCAATCACGTCCTGCACCACCTGGACACGGCTGACCTTCCGCATTTCCTCGCCGAATCGGCCATGTTGTCCCGCGGCCCGGTCCTCCACAACGACATCCGCCGCAGCACCGCCGCGTACGCGCTGTTCTACGCCGTGTCATGGCCGTTTCCCGGTTCCTTCATCAGGGACGACGGTTTGACGTCCATCCGCCGCAGCTACACGGCGGCGGAACTGAAGGCGTCCGCTCCCCCGGGCTGGGCCGTTGCGCCCCGTTTCCCCTTCCGCAATCTGCTCACCCTGGACCGGACCGATAGCGGTGCTTGACGTCGTGGTGGTGGGCGGCGGCCCGGTGGGGATGTTCCTGGCAGCCCTTCTGCTGCAGCACGGGATGTCGGTCCGGATCCTGGAACAGCGCTCGGAGCCCAACACCCACTCCCGCGCCATCGGCATCCATCCCCCGTCGCTGGAGGCCCTCGATGGCGTCGGCGTAGCATCCGGCCTAATAGCCGAGGGAGTCCGGATCCGCCGCGGTGTTGCCATCGGGGGCGGCGTGGAGCTGGCGGGAATGTCCTTCGACTCCGTGTCCCGGCGCTACCCGTTCGTGTTATCCGTGCCGCAGGCCAGAACGGAAGCCGCCCTGGAGCGGCGCGTCCGGGAGCTGGACGGCGGGGCGCTTGTCCGCGGCGCAACCGTGACGGGAATGCACGACGACGGTTCGTCCGTTGCGGTGGACGTCCTCACCGCAGGCGGGGAATCCAGGATTCATGCGTCCCTGGCGGTGGCCGCGGACGGGGTCCGTTCCACGGTCCGCCAGCTGCTGGAGGCCCCAGCCCGGCTGAAGGTGTACCGCGACAGGTACCTGATGGGAGACTTCGCCGACAGCACGGCGTTCGGCCCGGACGCAGCCCTGTTCCTGGAAGCCGCCGGCATCGTGGAGTCCTTTCCGTTGCCGGGCGGAGTGCGGCGTTGGGTGGCCAGGTTGCCGGGCGCACCGGCCGTTGCTGGAGCTGATCCGGAGGCGTCGACTCCCGGCGGCCTGGCGCGGATAGTGCTGGAGCGGACCGGCGTCGCGGTCGACGCCGGCACGAATTCGATGCTGAGCAGCTTCGGCGCCCGGACCCGGCTGGTGGAGCGCATGGTCCACGGCAGGGTCACGCTCATCGGAGACGCCGCCCACGAAATCAGCCCTATCGGCGGCCAGGGCATGAACCTGGGCTGGCTGGATGCTGCTGACCTGGTGCCGTTCATCCTCCGCCGGCTGGCCCGGACCGGACGGGAGCGGGATCTCCGGTCGTTTGAAGGTCACAGGCTGCGGGCGGCCGCGACGGCCGCCCGCCAGGCCGAAATCAACATGGCGCTTGGCAGGCCGCTGCAGCGTCCGTGGTGGACAGTCCGGAACCGGCTCATCGGCTGTGCCGCGGGCGTGCCGGCGGTCAATGCACGCGTGGCCGCCCGTTTCACCATGCACTAGCGCAGTTCAGCGGTGTAATAGCAGTCGTAACTGTCCTGACTGGTGATTCGTCCGTCGCGGACCTCGAACACCGATGTGGTCCGGGCCCGGATAGTATCGCCGGCGTCCCAGAATCGAAGGTTCATCAGCAGCGTGGCCGACCAGTCCGCCTCGAGCACCACGCGGCTTCCTTCACACGTGGTCCGCCGGACGTCGAACCGCTGACCGGACACCACCTGACGGCTCTGGTCCGCCCCCGCCAGCACCTGCACACGGCTGCGCACGGACCCTTCCGGCGCGAGCACTTGCGGCGCCTCAACCAGAGTGAAGTCCTCGGCCAGGAAGCTGTCCACTTCAGCCGCGCCGCCGCCGGCCTCAATGGCGCGGACAAATCCAAGGACACAGTCGAGCGGGGTCTGTTCGTTCATGGAACGAGGCTAGCCCATAGCCCGCCGCCCGGATTCAACGGGGCCTTTAGACTGCTGGCATGGACGGCGCAGCGCAAGCGAGGCGACGGTGGCCGGCAACAGCCGCCGTCGTACTGGCTGCTGCGGTGGCAGTTACGGCACTGCGGGGCTGCAGCCCGGACGCGGAAGGGGCCGCTCCGCTGACTGCGGAACTCAACCAGTTCAGGGACAACTACGGCAGCCAGATCATCGAGATCCAGGTCAGCAACACCTCGTCCGTGTCCCTGACGGTCTTCAGCGCTGACATGTCCAGTTCCCTGTTCCCGGCGGGCACATCCTGGCGGGCAAAGCCGGAGGGCACGGAGGTGCCGCCGGGTCAGACAAAGAGCCTGCCGGCCACCCTGCCGGCGCCCTCCTGCGGCAGCCCCGGGGCGGATGCTGACGCAGCCCCCTCGGCCGGCGCGGCACCGGCGCAGGTGAAGGTCTCCTACCGCCAGGGCTCCACAACCAGTGACGTGAAAATGCCGGCAGCGGACCCCTTCGGAGTCCTGGCACGGAACCGCTCTGAACTCTGCCTCGCGCAGGACGCCGGGCGCATCGCCCGGATAAATCTCGCCCCGGAACTGGAGGTCGCGGCGGACGGCCGGACCGCCGTCGTACGCCTTCAGGTGACGCCCCGCGCGGCCGAAGCCGGAACACCGCGTTCCCTGGTCATCGAAAGCATCGAGGGCACCACCCTTCTGTCCGAAGCCCCGGACGCTCCGTGGCCGCAAGGAATCACGGTTGTTGCCGGCGGGAGCCCCGGTGAGTTCCGTCTCCGGTTCCGCCCCGCCCGCTGCGATCCGCATGCCGTCGCTGAAGACAAGGTGGGAACCCTGCTGCCCCTGCGCCTCGATGTGGGCGGACGGCGCGGTGTGTTCAAGGTTCCCGCCGGTGCCGACCTGACGGGCCGGATCCACGCGTTCGTCACGGCGGCCTGCCCGGCGCACTAGGCTTTTCCCATGCTTCATGTCGCAAACCCCACCCCGTTCAGCAACGCCCGGATCAGGGAAACAGTCCAGGAGATCCTCGCAGCCGGGGTGCTTCCGCCCATTGTGCAGGCCGGCCATCCGGTGCTCCGGCAGCAAGCTGCACCGTACGACGGCCAGCTGGACAGCGCCGAACTCGCGGCGCTCGTCGCGCTGATGCGCGAGGTGATGCATGACGCGCCCGGTGTCGGCCTGGCGGCTCCCCAGCTGGGCATTCCCCTGCAGCTCGCTGTCCTCGAGGACGAATACGACGTCGACGCCGATATTGCCGCCGTCAGAAACCGGACACCGCTGGAGTTCCTTGCGGTCATCAACCCGAGCTATGCACCGGTGGGGACCGGCGCAGCGGCTTTCTACGAAGGTTGCCTGTCGCTGCAGGGCCTGCAGGCCGTGGTGTCGCGGCACGAGTCAGTGCGCCTCGACTTCACCGACGCAACCGGCACCACGCTGCAGCGGGTTTTCTCCGGCTGGCAGGCGCGTATCGTCCAGCACGAGACTGACCACCTGCGGGGAGTGCTCTACATCGACAAGGCTGAGCTGCGCTCCCTCAGCAACAACGCTGAATACGGTGCGCGGTGGGCCCACCCGGACATTGACCGTGCCCGGCAGGAGTTGGGTTTCCTGCCGGACGAAGCCGCTGACTAGGGGTTGGCCTTGGTGGGCAGGTAGCGGGCCCACCAGCGAAGGATTTCCTCGAAGCGCTGCTTCCGGTGGTGCGGGGTACCTGACCGGGAGAGCTCGTGGTTTTCGCCCGGGAAGACGAGGAACGCAGCGTCCACGCCCTGCTGCTTGAGCGCCGTGAAGTACCGCTGGCCCTGTTCCACCGGGCAGCGGAGGTCGTCTTCGCTGTGGATGACCAGCGACGGCGTGCGGACGGTGCGGACGGTGGCCATGGGGCTTTGGGCGGCCATCTGTTCAGCTGAGGTGCCGGTGTACTCGCCACCGAAGAACCAGCCGATATCCGAGGAGCCCACAAAGCTCACCGGATCGAGGAATCCGCGCTCCACGATGGCTGCTTTGAAGCGGTGGTCCTGGCTGATGGTCCACGCCGTGAGGTAGCCACCGTAGGAACCACCCATGATCCCGAGCGCACCGCCGTCCAGCTCCTGGAACTTTGCCAGGGCGCCGTCGAGAAAGGACAGGACGTCCTGCATGTCCACGGTTCCCATCTTTTCCTTGATGGCACGCCCGTGTGCCTGGCCGTAACCGGCAGAGCCGCGGGGGTTGCACATGAGCACCGCGTAGCCGGCGGCGGCGTAGACCTGGGCTTCGTCGAACAGTGCCACGGTGTACTGCGAGAACGGGCCGCCATGGATGTTCAGCAGGACGGGGTGCGGACCCTTTCCAGGCGGCAGCACCAGCCAGCCGTGGACCGGGTAGCCGTCCGCCGCATCGAAGGTCAGCTCCCGGGGCTCAATAATCTCGGCCCGAAGCCGCAGTTCGGCTGAAAAATCCGTCAACAGCCTCAACTGGCCGTCCTCCAGCGCCGCGACGTCGCCTGCTGTGGCGGCGTCGCAAAAACTGACGAACAGCGAGCCGCCAGCGGACGCAGCGCCGGTGACGACCCGGTCTCCGTGTACCAGCAGCGAGTGGTTGCCTGTTGCTCCGAACTCCAGCAGCTCCACGGTTCCCTGCGCGTTGTTCAGGAGGAGTACCGAATCCGGGCCGCGGAGCTCCAATCCCCCGGCGCCTTCGGTGAGGTCCATCGTTTCCACGTCGCTGAGGACGGTGGCTTCGCCGCCTTCGGCCGGCATGACGTAGAGGGCCGTATTCCGTGCCACGAAGTCCTGCCCGGACTCGCCGAGTTCCTGGGCGGTGTAGAACAGCCACTTCCCGTTTTTGGACTGGCGCACGGCACCGACCGTCTGGCGCCCGCTGTTGGCGGCCTTGACGGATTCCGGCTCACCGCCCGAGGCTGCCACCCGGTACACGCCGGCTTCCAGGTCCCGGTCACTGCCTTCGTGAAGGGCAGCAATGAAGTACACGGATTGTCCGTCGGCGCTGAACGATTCACCGCAGTGGTCTGCCGCGGCGAAGGTCAGTTGCCGGGGGGCCGGGAGCAGGTCGCCCGCCGCCGCGTCGGCGGCTTCGTGGGCTTCGGCGTCTGCTGCCGGACCGGAGCCCGCCGGATCTTTCGCTGCCGGTTTGCGGTTCTTCAGGGCCCGCCCAACGGGCGGCACCCGGGGCTCGTCGTCCAGTTCCGGGACGTCCACGATGAAGAGCTGAAGAGGCTTGTCCGCCGTATACCCGACGCCGTTCATCCTGTATTGGTAGTCCGTGATCAGCCTTGCATCCTCAGCACCTGCGGATACGCCGTCCAGGGTGCCGTACCGGCCGTCGTCGGGCGTTCTGGCACCGAAGACGATGCTGTGCGAATCGGGAGACCAGGCAAAGGATGAGACGCCGAGCTTGGCGTTGGTGAGGACCTGCGGTTCGCCGCCGGCCGCCTCCACGACATAAAGCTGCGGACTCCCGCCCGCCGTTGCGCGCAGGAAGGCCAGTACCAGCCCGTCCGGAGAAAAGGCCGGGGAGGTGTCGCGGAAACCGCGGGTCAGCCGGCGGGGCAGCTTCTCCGGATCCAGCGGCACAGTCCAGAGCTGGCCCACGTAGGTGTCGGCGTCGAAATCGGGGCGGACCACCGAAACCACGGCCCGGCTGCCGTCAGGGTGGACGGCGGGGGCGGAAACGGACTTCAGCAGGGGCAGATGTTCAGGCTTCACGCCTGTGAGCCTAACGGCTCACGCATGACCTGTGAAATACCTCACGCCGCCGGCGATGCCGCACCGGGATGCTGCGCCGGGGATGCTGCGGCGAGGATGTTGCACCGGGGATGCCGCGCCGGGTCGGGGAGTTTCCGGCAGCTGGGCGCCGGGAAGGGCTGCTGCCGCCGCGGCCCTAGGATGGGGTGCATGCTTCCCGACGCCGCCCGTTTGCTCCTGTGCCCCGTCTGCCGAACCAGCCTGGGCCTCCGGGGCAACCGGCTGGCGTGCCCGGAAGGCCACAGTTTTGACGCTGCCAGGCAGGGCTACTTCAACTTGCTGGTGGGCAAGGGCACTGTTTTCGAAGCCGATACGGCGGCCATGGTTGCCGCCCGCTTCGACTTCCTGTCCAACGGGCATTACCGGCCACTGGCCGACGCGGTCGCGGAACTGGCCGCCCCCGCGCTGGGCGGGGCGGACGCTGCGGTGCTGGATGCCGGAACAGGAACCGGACATTACCTGAATGCCCTGCTGGCGGCGGCCCCTGCGTCCGCCATTGGCCTCGATATTTCCAAATTCGCGCTGCGGCGTGCGGCCCGGATGAATCCCGACGCCGTCAACCTTGTCAGCGACGTCTGGCAGCCGCTTCCCGTCGCGGACGCCGCCGTCGACGTCGTCACGGTGGTTTTCGCGCCGAGGAACGCCGCGGAATTCGCCCGCGTGCTCCGCCCCGGCGGGCGGCTGATTGTGGTGACCCCGCGGTCCGGCCACCTTGCCGAAATAGCGGGTCAGACCGGCATGCTCGGGATCGAGCCGGCCAAGGAGGAGCGGCTTGCCGCCTCCCTCGGCGGACATTTTGCCCAGCGCTCCACCCGGGAGCTGGACCTGGATCTGGGGCTTGAACCGGCCGACGTCGGCAACCTGGCCCTGATGGGGCCGGCCGGCCACCATCTGGACCCCGCAGCGCTGGACGCCATCATCGCCGGGCTGCCGCCCCTCACTCAGGTCTCGGCCCGGTTCCGAATCAGCGTGTTTGAACCCCTGAAGCAGGCGGCCTCATAACGAGTTGACTACTTTCCGACCGTGCCTGACAGTCCCCTCCTGCGCCCCGCAGCTTCGGTCTAGGATGGAAGCACAGTTACTGAGGGCCTGCGTCCGCAGCCCCGGGGACGAAGGGGGCACGCATGTTTGAATGGCTTGGCGAGAACTGGTGGGCACTGTGGCTCACCGTCTTCCTGGCGTTTGCCGTGGTGGAAATGCTCACCCTGGACTTGTTCTTCATCATGCTTGGAGGCGGAGCGCTGGCCGGCCTGCTGGCTGATTTCGCCGGTGCCGACTTCTGGCTGCAGATCGTGGTCTTCTGCGTTGTTTCCCTGTTGATGGTGGTCTTCGTTCGTCCGGTTGCATTGAAGCACCTGAAGAAGGGGCCCGCGGATCAGCGGACCAACATCGACCGGCTGATCGGCGAGTCCGCCCTCGTGATGGAAACCGTCAGCACCTCCTCCGGGCTGGTCAAGATCGGCGGCGACGTCTGGAGCGCACGCTCGGAGAACGGTGTCCTGAACGCCGGGCAGCGGGTGGTGGTTTCGGCCATCGAAGGAGCCACCGCGGTGGTGGCGCCACAGCCGGAGACGGCCGTCCAGTAGGACCAGCAGCACCAGCAGGCAGGAACATTTTTCCGGCAGCCGCCACCGGCGCCGGGCACGCGGCGGACCGCCGCCGCGAACATAGCAAGGCACATAACTGGGGAATAGGTGATGTATGGATATCGCAGTCGCAATCGTGCTGCTGGTTCTCGTTGCGTTCGTAATAATAGTGCTGGTCCGGTCGGTGCGGATCGTCCCGCAGGCCCGCGCCGGCGTCGTGGAACGGCTCGGTAAGTACCAGCGCACCCTGCTCCCGGGCCTCACCATCCTGATTCCCTTCGTGGACAGGCTCCTGCCGCTCCTGGACCTTCGCGAGCAGGTTGTGTCATTCCCCCCGCAGCCGGTGATCACCGAGGACAACCTCGTCGTCTCCATTGACACCGTCGTCTATTTCCAGGTCACTGACGCGAGGGCGGCCACGTACGAGATTGCGAACTACATCCAGGCGGTGGAACAGCTGACCACCACCACGCTCCGAAATGTTGTTGGCGGCCTGAACCTCGAAGAGGCGCTGACCTCACGCGACCAGATCAACGGCCAGCTCCGCGGTGTCCTGGATGAAGCTACCGGACGCTGGGGCATCCGGGTTTCCCGTGTGGAACTGAAGGCCATTGATCCGCCCCACTCCATCCAGGACTCGATGGAAAAGCAGATGCGTGCCGAGCGCGACCGCCGCGCAGCCATCCTCACGGCTGAGGGCACCAAGCAGTCGGCCATCCTCACGGCGGAAGGGCAGCGCCAGTCTTCCATCCTGAAAGCCGAAGGTGATGCCAAGGCTGCCATCCTCCGCGCCGACGGCGAAGCCCAGGCCATCCAGAAAGTATTCGACGCAATCCACAAGGGCAACCCGGACAACAAGCTCCTGGCGTATCAGTACCTGCAGACACTGCCCAAGCTGGCCGAAGGTTCCTCCAATAAGCTCTGGATCATCCCCAGCGAAGTCGGAGAAGCCCTGAAGGGCATCGGCAATGTCCTCGGAGGCAACAATGCTGACTCCCGCACCGGCGGTCTCTTCGACGGCGGAAGTGGCACCAACGCGGACGACGGCACTGGTGCCGGAACCGCCGCCAAGCACGGGGGCACGCAGCCCGGGGACCCGCGGCAGCCTCTGTAGGCAGCCGCGTCCGGCATTGGCCAGGGAGGCGTCCGCGTTGCGGGCGCCTCCCCCGCTTTTGCCTGCGGCAGGGTCCGGCTTTACGCGCCGGGAAATAAGCCCGTATAATAGGATATTTGTCCGGCTGGTTCAGACCTGCTGGAACAATCAAGCTTGGCAAAGCGTTGTGTCTATTGATGCAGGGCAGTGCAAACAGTAGTCCGAGGCGTGAGCTGCCCCGGCTAGCGCGGAGCCTCGCTCCGCGAACCGACCAAAGGGAGAAATCATGAGCGACCGCAGCCTTCGGGGCATGCGTCTTGGCGCACAGAGCATGGAGACCGAATCCGGTGTTGAGCCGGCTCCGCGCCAGCGGGTTGAGTATCGTTGCGAGGACGGCGAACAGGTCTTCGTTACCTTCTCTTCCGAAGCCGAGATTCCCCCGGTGTGGGTTTCGAAGACGGGCAAGGAAGCCTTGCTCGTTGACGGCGAACGCCCCGTCAACAGCAACGAGAAGGCCGTGCGCACGCACTGGGACATGCTCCTGGAACGCCGCTCACTGCCTGAGCTCGAGCAGATCCTCGAGGACCGTCTGACGATCCTTCGCGAACGCCGCGGCGAACGCCGCTCGGCCTAACCAAGCGTCCCGCGAAGTCGAGAACGCAAAGGGCCGGGCCCGTACCTCATCAGAGAGGTTACGGGCCCGGCCCTTTTCTTGTGTCCGGCTAGTGCCGGACGTTCAGCACCGGTGGCCTAGGACGCAGCCGAACCGCGGCCTGTGAGCTTCCGCCAACGGGCGGTGAGTCCCCACTTGGTGACGTTGATCATGGCTTCCACCACGATATTGCCGCTCATCTTGGAAGCTCCGAGTTCCCGCTCCACGAACGTGATGGGGCGTTCCACGATCTTCAGGCCCATTTTGGCCACCCGCCAGGCCAGGTCCACCTGGAATCCGTAGCCCACGGAGTCCACCTGGTCGAGGTTGAGCTTCTCAAGCGTCGTCCGCCGGAAGGCGCGGAAGCCGCCTGTGACGTCCTTGATTTTGATGCCCAGCATAAGCCGGGCGTAGGTGCTGCCGATCCGTGAGATGGCTTGGCGGTACAGCGGCCAGTTGACCACGCTGCCGCCCGGCACCCACCGGGAGCCCATGGCGAGGTCTGCGCCCTCTTCCACGGCGTCCAGGAGCTGCTGCAGCTGCTCGGGCTGGTGGGATCCGTCGGCGTCCATTTCCACCAGGATGTCGTACCCGGCTTCCAGCCCCCACTTGAAGCCGGCAATGTAGGCCGCCCCCAGGCCGGCCTTGCCTTGGCGGTGGAGAACGTGGACCTGGGTATCCTCCGCGGCGATGCCGTCCGCAAGCTGTCCGGTGCCGTCCGGGCTGTTGTCGTCCACCACCAGCACATCGGAAGCCGGGACGGCTGCACGCAGGCGTGCGAGTGTCTTGGGCAACGATTCCAGCTCGTTATAGGTGGGGATGATGGTGAGGACACGCACAGCGAGGCCCTTTCCTTGATGGGAGCGGTCACGCGCCAGGAAGCCAGATGGAAGTGAGGGCTTTAAGGCGCAAGTCACCATTATAGGGAGTTTGCGCTGATGGGGCGCGTCACGCGGGCGGGCCGCGGGCAGGTCCACATGCCTCGGGCCAGTTGCGTCCGGATGCGATGTGCCTCGGCGGAACTGTTTTCTGCTGCGAAGTGGACCTGCCCCCGGGACTGCCACGGTCTGGCCCGACGGCAGGTCCGGCTGGGCATCCTGCTGGCGGGTCACGCGGCCAGACGGAGCCCCTTGACTATTGGTTCCGTCCGTTGCGACTCAATGCTACGGACAGCCCCGGCAGTGTCAACCCGGGTTTGACCTGCAGGTTTGGGCATACCTGCAGGTCAGGAGCATACGGCGCGCCGGTAAGCTTTTCGGTCTATGACCGCAGGGAGCCGTTTGTGAACAGCTCCTGTCCGTCCCGGACGGTCTGCAGGCACACAGGATCGGTACCGGTGTCCAGTGCCGGGAGCAACGGTGTGCGCGCCCGGGGGTCCGTACTCCAGGACTGAACCCGGCCGTCCGCAACCTGCACCATGAGTTCCTCCACTTCCCAGACGGCGAAACTGGCCGGCGCGCCCGGTACCAGCTGGCCGGCCATCGGGTTGCGGTACTTGGCTGCCCGCCAGCCGGCCCTGGTGTGGCCAAGGAACGCGGCCCGCGCTGAGATGCGCTGTTCCGGATTGCTGTGTTCGAGGCAGGCGCGGACGCTGGCCCAAGGGTTGAGCGGAGTGACAGGACTGTCGCTGCCGAAGCTGATGGGAACTCCTGCGGCATAGAACGATGCGAAGGCGTTCATCCCGCGTTCCCGGTGCCCCAGCCGTTCCTGATAGAGACGGCCGGCCCCGCCCCATGCGGCGTCGAATCCCGGCTGCACGCTGACCGTCACTGAGTATTTGGCCAGCCGCTCGATTGCGTCGGCGTCGGCCATTTCCACATGTTCGAACCGGTGGCCGGCGGCCCTGACCCGCTGCTCCCCCACTTCCGCGGCCGCCCGGTCCAGAGCGTCCAGGGCTGCGTCGAGTCCTGCGTCGCCGATGACGTGGAAGCCCCCTTGGATGCCCAGCAGGGAGCAGGCGGCCAAGTGCGCGGCTGCCTGGTCGACGGACAGGTAGAGGCTGCCGCGTTCTCCCGAAGCATCGCCGTAGTCGTCCCTGAGCGCGGCAGTCCGGGACCCGATGGAACCGTCAATGTTCAGGTCCCCGGCGAGCCCGCGCACGGCGGCGCCGAGGCCGTCCAGGATAGCGCGGGCATCCTCCTCGGACCCGGCCAGCTGGCCCCAGTACGGGAGGACCTCAGGCGTCGGCTTCCCGAGGGCATCCGGGCCGTTCCAACCGGCTGCAATCCGCAGGTCTGCGGCGCTGCCGATATGCGGCGCGGCCATTTCCGCCACTGCCACGTAGCCGTTTGCGGCGGCTTCGGCCAAGGCGCGGGACTGGTAGTTCCGCAGGTCCCCGTCCGGCAGCTGCCGCGCTGCAAGCCTGGCCGACGTGTGGGCATGCCGCTTCACCTGGCTGCCGGCCGAGTATCCGTCCAGCCCGGCGAGGCCTGCTGCTTCGGCCAAGGCGGAAGAGACCAGTGCGGAATGGGCGTCGACGCGCGAAAGATAGACCCGCCGGCCCCCCGCCGCGCGTTCCAGTTCCTCGCGGCTGGGCAGGGCCGGGTCGGACCAATTGCTCTCGTCCCACCCATGGCCCAGGACGGTGGCGCCGGCATCGGCTGACGACCCCGCAACGGAGGCAGCCACAGCGTCCAGGAGTTCGGCGGCCGAGCGCACTCCGGCCAGCTGCAGTGAGTCCAGGGCAATGCCCGTTTCAGTCAGGTGGACGTGTGAGTCAACAAATCCGGGCGCCAGGAGCGCGCCGTGGAGGTCGACGATGTCCATCGACGAATCGGCGATGGACGTGGCTGCCTGCTCTGAACCGACCCACGCCACGGTGTCGCCGTCCACCATCATGGCGGTGGCAAACGGGTCTGCAGCGGTATAGACGGAACCATTGCGGTATAGCGTCACTTTGCGTTCTCCGGCCGGCTGGTCCGCCCGTGCGTCAGTCATGTTGTGTGGTGCTCCTAAGCAGCCTTGAAGTAGTGGAAAATCTGCGGACGGGTCCGGTGGGGGTCACACCACGGTGGAGTAGGCGACCACGCCGCGGCGCACCAGGATGATGGCCTCCGAACAGAGCCGTGAGAGCCTCGGATCCAGGCCGGGGATCTTTGCCAGCTGGTCCAGGAGGTCGATGACCTGCTTGACCCACCGGACAAAGTCGCCGGCTGCCAGGTCCGTGCCGCTGAGGACTTCCTGGAGATGCCTGCCCTTGGCCCACTTGAAGATGGGCCACACGAGGCCCAGCTCCGGTTCACCGGTCAACGGAAGCTTGTTCTCCTCCTCGGCGTCCTCCAGCATGGACCATTCCCTGACGACGATGTCGACGGCGGTCTCCAGCGACACGCTGGGCATCCGGGGCCGCAGTCCGCGTTCTTCCCGCTTGGCCTGGAAAACCAGCACGCTCGCCAGGGCCGCCACTTCGGTGGCGTCGAGGTCGCTGAACGCACCTTGCCGCAGGGACTGGGAAATAAGGAGGTCCTTTTCGCCGTAGATCCGGCGCAGCTTCTGGCCGTCGGCGTTGATGGACACCCTTCCCGAATCGGACGTTTCGAGGTAGCCGTAGCTGGAGAGAAGGTCGCAGACGCGGTCAAACGTCTTGGCGATGGTGTTGGTCCGGCCCTGGATTTCGCGGACCAGTCCGTCCGTTTCGCGGCGAAGCTTCAACCAGCGCTCCGACCAGCGCGCGTGATCCTCGCGTTCACTACACCCGTGGCAGGGATGGGACCGCAGGGCCAGCCGTAGTTCGGTAATCCGCTTCTCTTGGTCCGGCAGGGCCGCCGCCCTGCCGAAATCAGTGTTGCGGGTGTTGCCGGGCGCAGGGGGACGGTTTTCCCGGATGGCGTTGCGCACCGACGACGCCAGGTCCTTGCGCGACTTGGGCACCTTCGCGTTGAACGACTTGGGGATGCGGACCCGGGTCACCGGGGTGATGGGTCCTTCAAGGTCGTGGATGCCAATCCTGCGTAACTGGTTGTCCAGCGTCAGCACGGCGGGGCGCGGCTCGCGGGAGTTGTGGTCTGAGCCGAGCACCACGGCCAGGCCGGGTGCCCTGCCTGTCGGCACGTCCACCACGTCGCCGGGGAGGAGCCTGCTCAGGGAGTCCTCGGTAATGGACTTGCGGGCCTTCGAGGTGCTGCGGGAGGCGGCGTTTTCGGTGTCCGAAAGTTCCCGCCGAAGCCGGGAGTACTCGGTGAAGTCCCCGAGATGGCAGGTCATGGATTTCTGGAAGCCGGCCAGGGATTCCTCCCTGCTTCGGACCTGCTTGGCCAGGCCAACCACGGAACGGTCCGCCTGGAACTGGGCAAACGAGGATTCCAGGATTTCCCGCGCGCGCGGCCGGCCGAACTGCGCCAGGAGGTTGATGCTCATGTTGTACGTGGGGCGGAAGCTCGAGTTCAGGGGGTAGGTTCGGCGGGATGCGAGGCCTGCCACTGCCGTGGGGTCCGTCCCGGGCTGCCAGAGCACCACGGCGTGGCCTTCGACATCGATGCCGCGGCGTCCGGCGCGGCCGGTGAGCTGGGTGTACTCGCCGGCGGTGATGCCAACGTGGGCTTCTCCGTTGAACTTGTCCAGCTTTTCGAGCACCACCGAACGTGCCGGCATGTTGACACCCAGCGCAAGGGTTTCGGTGGCGAAGACCGCCTTGACCAGGCCTTCGACGAAGAGTTTCTCCACGACTTCCTTGAACGTCGGGAGCATTCCTGCATGGTGGGCTGCCAGGCCACGCAGGAGTCCATCCCGCCAACTCCAGAATCCGAGGACGTCCAGATCGTCAGAGGGGATGTCCTGTGCCGCTTCGTCAACGCGGCTGGCGATGATCTGTTGTTCCCGCTCGGTGGTCAGCCACAAACCTGCCGCGACGCATTGGGCCACTGCAGCGTCGCAGCCGGCGCGGGAGAAGATGAAAGTGATGGAGGGCAGCAGGTCCTGCCGGTCCAGGCTGGCGATGACCTGGGGGCGGCTGGCCTTGCGGACGGCACCCTGCTGGCCCGCTTGGGAGCGGTCGCCGCGCTGGTTCTGCTGGCGACGCTGGCTGCGGCCGCCATGGCCGAAGCGGGCCCGTGAATTCATCTGGCTCTCGGTGCGTGCCATTGCCAGCAGGTCCGGGTTCACTTCAAATCCCCGTTCGAGGGCGACGTTGGCCGTCATGGCCGTTGCGCCGGGGTTCGATTCGCCTTCGGGGGCAATTTCATCGAAGGTGGTTTCGCCCGCGAAGAGGTCCACGATCTCGCGTCCCACCATGACGTGCTGCCAGAGCGGCACCGGCCGGTGCTCGGTAACAATGACTTCGGTGTGTCCGCGGACAGTGTCAAGCCATGCACCGAACTCCTCGGCGTTGGAGACTGTGGCGCTCAGCGAAACCACCTGGACTTCGCTCGGCAGGTGGATGATGACTTCTTCCCAGACGGCGCCGCGGAACCGGTCAGCGAGGTAGTGGACCTCGTCCATGACAACGAAGCCGAGGTCGTCCAGGGTGTCTGAATCCGCGTAGAGCATGTTCCGCAGGACTTCGGTTGTCATCACAACAACCGGGGCGTCGCCATTGATGCTGGTATCGCCCGTCAGGAGTCCAACGTTCTCCGCGCCGTATTTGTCCGCCAGCTCCGAGTACTTCTGGTTGCTCAGCGCCTTGATCGGGGTGGTGTAGAAGGCCTTGAGGCCGCGCTGGAGTGCCAGATAGATGGCGAACTCCCCCACGATGGTCTTGCCGGCACCGGTGGGGGCCGCGACCAGCACTCCCCTGCCCTGTTGCAGGGATTTACAGGCCTGGCGCTGGAAATCGTCGAGTTCGAAATCCAGCGTGCGGACGAACGCGCCGAGGTACGTGTTGGCTTCTGCGGTCCGTTCGGCACTGGCCCGATAGAGTTCGGATGGCGACTGTGGCCCGGTTGTGGAGGACATACTTCCAGCCTAGTGGGCGAGGGGCTACAGTTTCCCCAGTTCCGAGCCGGGCGTCGCGACGTCGGCCGTCGCGTCAGTTTCGGCGGCGATCTTCGCAGCCTTACGGTCCCGGCGCCGGTCGTTGAAGATACAGAGTCCGATGGCGGCGAAAAACAGTGCAAGCAGCGGGCCTGCGAGCAGGAACATGGACAGTGCGTCCGCTCCCGGCGCCGCGACGGCGGCCAGCACGAACACCAGGAAGACTGTGATGCGCCATGCTTTCAGGATGGTCTCGCCCCTGATGATGCCGGCCATGTTGACGCCGACCAGGACCACGGGGACCAGGAACGCGAGCCCAAGGAACAGGACCATGCGGGTGACGAAGTCGACATAGTCGCGGGCATCGATGAGGTTGGAGAACCCGGCAGGCGTGAACTGGGTCAGCGCGCGCACGACCTGCGGCGTCACCATCCAGCCAACCCAGACGCCGGCAAGGAAGAGCGGCACGGCTGCGGCCATATAGCCGAGCGTGTAGTGCCGTTCCTTCTTGGTAAGGCCGGGGGTGATGAAGGCCCACAGCTGGTAGATCCAGATGGGGCTCGAGATGACGGCGCCGATCAGCAGCGAAAGCTGCAGTTTGAAGTCAAACGGCGACGCAATGCTCGAGAAGTTCACCGAAGAGGTGCCGCCGGTTGTCTCGGCGATCCGATCGACGGGTTCCTTCAGGGCGCTCAAAACCGGGTCGTAAAGGATCCAGCCCCCGATGCCGCCTATGACGAGTCCAATGGCCGACTTAATGAGCCGGTTCTTGAGCTCCTTAAGGTGGTCCATCAGGGCCATGCGGCCCTCAGGGTTGGATTTACGGCCCTTCGTCAGTGCCACTTCAGGTCAAACGCGGTTCGACGGCGGAACGTCGGTTCCGTCGGCGCTGCCGGACTCACCGTTTTGCGGCCGGGACTGCGGGTGGTTGACGATTTTGCCTTCAACCGGGTCCGTGCCGTCCTTGGCCTCGGGCTTGCCGTCGTTCTTCATTTCCTTGACCTCGGACTTGATGATCCGCATTGACTGGCCGAGGCTGCGGGCCATGGCCGGAAGCTTGGGTGCAGCAAAGAGAAGCAGAGCCACGATGATAATAATGACGATGGGCCAAGGGCCATCAAAGAGTCGTCCCACTGGAAGTCCTTTCCTCGAAATACATCCTACGTCTAACCGAAATCGATGTCGCGCAGCGCCTGGAGCTGGCCACGGTCCGCTTTGCGCTGAACGCGCCGGCGGCGGCGTTCATCCCTGCGGGAGGATTTGGACGTGAGGTAATCATGTCTCATCTGCATCGGCGAGGCAAAAACCGCTGAACCGGCCACCGGGTGGCGTCCCGGGCCGTGCTCCCCCTCGGGCGCCTGGCCCGGCAACGATGCAGGGTCGGTGAGGCTGGCGAGCGGTGCGCCGAAGCGTTCACCGGCAGCGCCCAGGTCCCTGGCCGTGGCCATGAATTGCCTGAACAGCCTTATTCCCAACAGCACATAGAAAAGAAGGGAAACGGCTACGAGCGCTATCCAGATCAGGATCCAAGACCACCAAGGCATGCTGAGTAGTCTAGCCGCCGTAGCGGGCCAAAGCCGCGCCGATCCAGTCACTGGCAGCCTCAGCCAGGCTGGCCGGCGCAAGGATACGGACGGCTCCGCCGTGCTGGGCGACGAACGTCGGCAGCCACCCGGTGCTGCCGAACCTGATTTCGGCCAGGACACCGCCGGTGGGGAGCGGAGCCGTCCGCTCCGAGTAGTAGTCGTCGGCGAGTCCGATGCCCTGTGGCGCCAGTTCCACGATGACCAGAGTGTCGTCGTCGTTCGGGGTGAAGAGTTTCACCGGGAAGCCCTCTGCGGGCTTCGCCGCTTCGGTCACGGGCCGGCCGTTCGGTTCCAGGCTCTCGATGCGGTCCAGGCGGAAGTTCCGGAGCCCGTGTGCGCTGTGGCAGTAGGCCTCGAAATACCAGGTGTTGTCCAGTGAATAGAGCCGCAGCGGGTCGACATCCCGCTCGGACATGGAGTCGCGTTGCGCGGAGAAGTAGGTGAGGTGCAACTGCCGGCCGTCCGCAATGGCCTGCCGGATCGTGGCAAGGTCCGCGGAATTCGCCGGACCCACCTGCGGTCCGGCGATGGATGCTGCCTTCAGGCCCTCCTCCCCCGCGGCCGCCATCAGTTTCACCGTGACGGACTCCAGGGCGTTCCCCTCTGCGAGCTCAGGCAGGCCGTTGAGGGTCTCCAGGCCGGTCAGGAGTGCGCATGCCTCGTCCACCGTGAACCGGACCGGACGATTGAGGTCAAGGTCCTGGGTGATGTAGACGTGGTCGTCCTCCCACTGAATGTCCAGGAGATCGTCCGGGTACCCCTCGGGCAGGCCGGAGCAGATCAGGATCCGCAGGTCGTCTTCCAGTTCCCTCCTGGTCACGCCGAAACTGGAAGCAACCTCAGTGATGTGCAGGCCCTGGTTGTGGACCAGGAACGGGACCAGCTGAAGCATCCGCTTGAGCTGGTCCTCGGACGTTCGCTTCCGCGGGCGCTTCGCCGGGGCAGCTTCCGAGAAGGCGACCGCGGGCACCGGAGATGCCGCGAAGTCCGCTGCCGCCTGCAGCCTCCTCCGGACTGCCGATACCAGTTCGTTAGGCGCACGGACCACCACGTTGGGCCCGTAGGAGGCGAGTTCCTCGCCCAGCACCTCAGCATCCCGGAAAGGGACGCTGAGCCGGTCCCACCCGGCGTCGGGCGCGTCCAGCGGCACGTCCGGCGGGGTGTGTGCGGCGGCTGCGGTGACGCGCTTGCGCAGGCCGAGCACCCTGCCTTCGGCCACGTCCACGACCGCGGACTGCACCGGCAGTTCGGGGAGGGAGTCCAGTTCCAGCCGGACGTTGAAGCCTTGGGGCCGCATGTAGTGGTCCTTGTCCAGGACAGCTACGGCGGACGTAAAACGGGAGAGCCGGAAGAAACGCTTCGCGTGACGGGCCCGGTCAAAGCCCACCAGGTACCACTGCCCGAAGCGGCTGCCCAGGCCCCAGGGCTCAACGGTCCGGGCCTCTTCACGGCCTGTGCTGCCGGCCAGGTAGGTGAAGCTGACGGGATGCTGGGCGTGCATCGCCCTGATCAGGTCCTCAAAGGCCTGGCCGGCGGGTTTGATCCGTGGCTGAACGCCGGCCGGGAGTTCGGCCTCCGTGAGGCCGCCGGCCGCCTGCAGCTTGCGCATGGCGTCTTGCGCCGCCGATCCGAGTGCGGCCTGCTCCCAGAGCTGGGCCGCCAGGATGAGCACCGTGCATTCGGCGGAGGTGAGGCTGACGTCGGGGAGCCGGTTGGACTCCTTGCCGATGCGGTAGCGCGTCGTGGCGGGATCGTCGGAGCCCCAGCCCTGGTCCATCACTGTTTCGACGTCGAAGCCGAACTGGCGGAGGTCGCTCTTGTCCCGCTCGAACATGCGGCCGAAGGCAACCTCGCTGCTGCTCGTGTCGTGGTACACCTTGTCGCGCAGTTCACTGCGCCGCAGGCCGTAGCGGGTGTTGAGGAGCGCGATGAGCAGGTTCAGGAGGCGTTCTGTACGTGAGGCGGACACCTTGGCTACGTTACTAAAGCCGTTGCGCCTTAACGCCGAAAGCGCGGCAACAAACGGAAATTTCCTTCCGATTGTTACCGCGCTTCCTAGGCGTGTCCGGTTGGTGCCGGGCCGTCGTCCGTTTAGCGGACTCCGACGAGGTCCACAACGAAGATCAGTGCTTCGTTGGGTCCGATCGCTCCGCCGGCACCGCGGGAACCGTAGGCGAGCTCGGAGGGAATTTCCAGGCGGCGGCGGCCGCCGACCTTCATGCCCAGCAGGCCCTGGTCCCAGCCCTGGATGACCTGGCCAACGCCAACGCGGAAGTCCAGCGGTGCACCGCGGCCCCACGACGCGTCGAATTCTTCGCCGGTGGACCAGGCGACTCCGACATAGTGGGTGGAGACGGTGTCGCCCGGCTTGGCCTCGGCTCCGTCGCCCTCAATGAGGTCGGTGATCACCAGTTCGGTGGGGACATCCCCCTCGGGGAAGTCAATTTCCGGCTTCTGGCGGTCGAAATTGCGCTGTCCAAATGACATGTTTGCTCCTTCTTGGTTTGGGTTGGCTTGGAAGTTGGGTGGCTTACTTGACGCCGAGGATATCGACGACGAACACCAGATCGCCCTTGGCTTCACCCTGTCCGGCGTCACCGTAGGCGAGGTCCTTCGGGATGACCAGGAGGACACGGGAGCCCACGGTCTTGCCGGCGAGGCCCTGGGTCCAGCCCTTGATAACGCCGGTCAGCGGGAAGCTGGCTTTTTCGCCGCGGTCGAAGCTGGAATCAAACTTGGTTCCGCCGTTGAGGGTGACGCCCACGTAGTTGACGGTCAGCGTGTCGGTTTCCTTGACGGCCGGACCGGTGCCCTTGATCAGGTCCTGCGAGACGAGGGCTGTCGGTGCCTTGACACCGTCGACCGAGATCTCCGGGATTCCCTTGTCGTTTTCCTTGACGGTCGGCAGTCCGGCGGGCGGCGTGACCGTCTCACCCTCCGGCTTGTCCAGCACCTTCGGGGCATCCTTGGCGGCGAGCACCTTCACAACAAGCAGCTGCGTGGGGCCGGCCTCGGTGCCTCCCTGGGCGGCCTGGCCCGGCACGGCGAGGGCAAGCTGCGAACCGATTTTGGCGCCAACAAAGGCGTTGTAGATCACGGCGTTGCCGGTCTTGAGGGCGTCGTTCAGCTCAAGCGGCTCGGGGTCCTTGGCAAAGGTGTCCTCGAGCGTGCTGCCGTCCTTGCCGCTGACGGCGAGGATGGAGATGTCGGCGATCTGGTTGGCCTTCAGGCGCTCTCCGGTACCCTCGGTGACCACCTTCACGGTGGGTTCCTTCACGTCCAGGGGCTTGTCGAATTCGACGCCAGGTGCCTTCTTGTCCCCGTTGTCCGTAAGCTTCAGGGAGTCGAGCTTGGCGGTCTCGCCAGCAGACTGGCTGGTGGGTTCCGGGGCTGCAGGCGATCCGCCGCAGGCGGTGATCAGCAGCAGTCCGGGAATGAGAATTGCTAGTAGTCGGCGCACGTAAGAACTTTCGTCGGGGCAAGATGGATGCGTTGCCGCGAGTGGTGCGCGCGGCAACGCAGTCGGGGCCGGATAAACGGCCCCATCCAGAATAGCCCCTGAAGCTGGGTATCAGCCCATAGAGTCCAGCAGGGCGTCCACCCGCTCGTCCACGTTGCGGAACGGATCCTTGCACAGGATGGTCTGGTGGGCCCGGTCGTTCAGCTTCAGATGCACCCAGTCAACGGTGTAGTCGCGGCCCAGTTCCTGGGCGCGGCGGACAAAGTCGCCCCGGAGCTTGGCGCGGGTGGTCTGCGGCGGCGCATCGACGGCATCCTTGACGGCTGTGTCGTCCACCACCCGGCGGACGGCTCCCCTGGACTGCAGCAGGTAGTAGAGCCCGCGCGTGCGCGAAATGTCGTGGTAGGTGAGGTCCAGCTGGGCGATCCTCGGCGCGTCCAGGCCGAGTCCGTGCCGGTTGCGGTAGCTGTCCATCAGCTTCTTCTTGATGGCCCAGTCGATCTCGGTGTCGATCGTGCTGGTGTCCCCGCTCTCGATGGCAGTGAGCGTCCGTTCCCACAGGTCCAGGATGAGGGGCACGTGCTGGTTGTGTGCGCCGTTTTCGGCGACGAACGACGTCACTTTGTTCAGGTACTCGCGCTGGATCTCCAGAGCCGTCAACTGCCGTCCGTTGGCAAGCCGGATGAGCGCCCTGCCGCTGAGGTCGTGGGAGATCTCGCGGATGCTGCGGATCGGATTCTCCATCCGCATGTCCCGCATGATCACGCCCGCCTCGATCATCCGAAGGATCAGGTCCACGGTGCCGACTTTCATCAGGGCCGTGGTTTCGGACATGTTGGAGTCACCCACGATCACGTGGAGGCGGCGGTAAAATTCCGCGTCTGCGTGCGGCTCGTCCCGGGTGTTGATGATGGGACGCGACCGGGTGGTGGCCGACGAAACGCCTTCCCAGATGTGGTCCGCGCGCTGCGAAAAAGCGAAGGTGGCACCGTGCGGGGTCTTGAGGATCTTTCCGGCACCGGCGATCAGCTGGCGTGTCACCAGGAAGGGAATCAGGATCTCCGCCAGCCTCGAGAATTCACCGCGGCGGGGTATGAGGTAGTTCTCATGGCTGCCGTAGGAATTGCCTGCGGAGTCGGTGTTGTTCTTAAAGAGGTAGACCGTGCCGTTGAACCCTTCGGCGGCAAGTCGTTCCTGTGCCTCGTCCACGAGGTCGTCCAGGATCAGTTCGCCTGCGCGGTCGTGGGCGATCAACTGCGCCAGGTCATCACATTCGGCGGTTGCGTACTCGGGGTGGGACCCCACATCGAGGTACAGCCGGGAACCGTTGGTCAAGAAGACATTGGATGATCGTCCCCAGCTGACCACCTTGCGGAAGAGGTAGCGTGCCACCTCCTCAGGTGCGAGCGGACGCGAGTCAGGGCTCGAGTATGAGATCCCGAACTCGGTTTCAATGCCGAAAATTCGCTTGTCCATTTCAGTTCTCCTCAGACAACAGGGCGGCGATTTCGTCGTCGTCGAGGCGCCGGAAAGCCCGCCGGGATCCCCGGGTGCTCTCTGAGGCGCGGTCCAGTACCGCCACTTCCAAGGCTGACGCCGGCAATTCGCCGGCCTCCTTGTCGGTGACGAGCCCCTTCATAGCGAGCCTGATGGCACCGGCGAAGTTCAATTCCCGCTGCCACCCGCCCTCGACGGTTTCGGAGACTTTGTCGGCCTGGCCGCCCATCACAATAAAGCGCTTTTCGTCGGCGATCGACCCGTCGAACGTCAGCCGGTACAGGTGGTCGTCCGCCGAGTTGCCGCCGACTTCCACCACAGCGAGCTCAACTTCGAACGGCTTCTGCTCGGCCGTAAACACGGCGCCGAGGCTTTGCGCGTAGACGCTGGCAAGTCCCCTGGCGGTGACGTCTTCCCGGTCATAGGAGTAGCCGCGGACGTCCGCGTACCGGACACCCGCCTGGCGCAGGCTCTCGAACTCGTTGTACTTGCCGACGGCGGCGAAAGCGATTTTGTCGTAGATCTCCCCGATTTTGTGCAGCGACGGCGACGGATTCTCCGCAACGAGTGCAATCCCCTCTTCGCAGCTGATCACCACGACGGAGCGGCCCCGGGCAATTCCCTTCCGTGCGAAATCCGCACGGTCCTTCATCAGCTGTTCGGGCGACACATAAAACTGTTGAGTCATATCAGGCCTCCCGCCGTGCAGCAGTTCTGGCCTCGATGATGGTGCCCGCCACGGCCGCCAGATCATGTTCGGGGATGCGCCTGGCGCCTGTCCGGCCCACGGTGTAGACAACCGGCCACAATTGCCGGACGGGGTCCGGCCCGCCGGTTGCCGAGTCGTCATCGGCCGCGTCGTATAGGGCTTCAACGGCCACAGCGACCGCCTCGGCTTCGGTAAGTCCCGGCCGCCAGAGTTTCTTCAGGGCTCCGCGGGCAAACATGGAACCGGAACCCACGGCGTGGTGTTCCTGCTCCTCATATCGTCCGCCGGTGACGTCGTAGGAAAACAGGCGGCCGGTGCCCGCCGGCAGGTCGAAGCCGGCGAAGAGCGGCACCACGGCCAGACCCTGCATGGCCATGGGCAGGTTTCCGCGGATCATCGCGCCGAGCCGGTTGGCTTTGCCCTCCAGGCTCAGCAGCGTTCCTTCGATCTTTTCGTAGTGCTCCAGCTCCACCTGGAACAACCGCGTCAGGTCGATGGCGATGCCTGCGGTGCCGGCAATTCCCAGCACCGAGTACCGGTCGGCCGGGAAGACCTTTTCAATGTGCCTGCTCGCGATGATGTTCCCCATCGTGGCGCGGCGGTCGCCGGCCATCAGGACGCCGCCGCCGTATGTCAGCGAGACGATGGTGGTGGCGTGCGGCACCTGCAGCGGCTGTGAACCGGCGCCGGCCGAAACGGCTGGCAACGGCTGATTGAAGGGAAGTAAGCCGGGCCTGTTGCGTTGGAGGTGTTCAGTGAATGATGACGTCGCGTTGGCAGCTACCTGGTTGGCTGTGGTGTCCTGCACTGATGCACTCCTTCAACGTGGTGGGTCAACGTCTCTTCGGCCGTCCGGGCTGCCGTCCCTCCGGTTCAGGCGAGGGCAGCCTGGGCCCTACTGGCCGCCTTTTTGGACGAAGGCCCGGACGAATTCTTCGGCATTGGATTCGAGTACGCCGTCGATTTCATCCAGAAGATCGTCCACACCCTGGGTGGCTGCCGATGCCTGGGCATCCCCGGATGCGGGCGGCGTGGCGGGGGCGTCGTCTTCGAATTCGTCATCGCGTGACTGCGGCTGCTGCTGCTCCTGGCCTGCCATTTCCTTCTCCTTCTATCCGTCCCCGACGAGAGGGGACATCCTGTAAGCCCCATATTGCCACGCCTTTTGCCGTGGTGGGGTGCTTTATGCCGGTGGCGGAGGCGGAGTTTGTCCGAGCAATTCGGCCAGGAACGATCCGGCGTCCCTGTGCCTCGCGAACAGGCCTCCGGTGAGGGCCTCCGTTCCCCTCAACGGCTCGCGGGTAGGCACGCGCTGGAGGCGTCCGTGGCCGGGGACGTCGAAGATCACCGAGTCCCAGCTGGCGCCCACAACGTCTTTGCTGAAGTTGCTGACGCAGCGCCCCCGGAAGAACGCGCGCGTGTCCGACGGCGGTTCCGTCACCGCACGCGCGATCGTTTCGTCGTCGACAATCCTGTCCATGCGGCCCCGGGCAAGCATCCGGTGGTAGAGCCCCTTTTCCGGCCGGACGTCTGCCCACTGCAGGTCCACCAGCCCCAGCCGGGCGTCGTTCCACTCCAGTCCGTCCCGCTGCCGGTATCCGTCCAGCAGGGAAAGCTTCGCCAGCCACTCCACGGAGGAGGCGGCGGCCGGCCGGTTGCTGTCGAGATCGGTCAGTGTTGCCGCCCAGCGTTCCAGGAGGGCGTGGGTATGTCCGTCTCCGTCCACGGCATCGCCCACTCCCGTGTCCTGGGCGAGCTTCGCGGCGGCTTCGTAATAGATCCACTGCAGGTCCAGGGCCGTGACCCGTCGTCCATCCAGAAGCCGGAGGGTGGCCGTCAGTGAAGTGTCGTGGCTGACGGCCTGGAGGGCAGCCACCGGTTCGTGGACCTCGACGCGCGGAGCGAGCCCGGCCTCGATCAGGCTGAGCACCATTGCGGTGGTGCCGAACTTCAGGTAGTTGGCCACCTGGCTGAGGTTCGCATCGCCGATGATCACATGAAGCCGGCGGTACTTGTCCGCCGTGGCGTGCGGTTCGTCCCGGGTGTTGATGATGGGCCGGCGGATGGTGGTCTCCAGACCCACCTCCGCCTCGAAGAAATCGGCCCGCTGGCTGATCTGGTACCCCGGGCGGGAGCTGTCCTGGCCTATGCCCACGCGGCCGGCGCCGCACATGATCTGGCGCGTGATGAAGAACGGCGTCAACCCGCGGACAATGTCGCCAAAGGGGACCACGCGCGGCATGAGGTAGTTCTCGTGCGAGCCGTAGGACACCGATTTGTTGTCGGTGTTGTTCTTATAGAGGTTCACCGGCGGCAGTTGCGGATCGGCTGCCATCCTGCGCACCGCCGAGAGTGCCACAACGTCCCCGGCAGCGTCCCAGGTGACCGCGTCCGCGGGACTCGTGACCTCGGGGCTGGAATATTCGGGATGCGCGTGGTCCACGTAAAGGCGCGCGCCGTTGCCCAGCACCATATTCATCAGGAGCGAGCCGGTTTCGTCCTCGCCGTCCTGCTCCAGTTCTTCCCGTCCGTAGGCCAGTGCCACCGCCTCGGCATCCAGTACCGGCGGCTGGTCCGTCAGTTGGCTGGGGTCTGCCTGGTTCCGTTCCAAGGTCCAGCCGCGGGCATCATGCAGCGGTTCCTCGTCGGTGTAGTCCCACCGGGTTTCCGCGCCGCCGGCGGCCCGCTGGCGGGTCAGCTGGGCGTAGGCCTGGATCACCCGGGCGGACATCATCGTGGCGTTGGCGCCGGGCGCCGACGGTGCGTGGATGCCGTATTCGGTTTCTGATCCCATCACCCGCATTGCCCCGCCTGCAGGGAGCGGGCTGCCCGGTGCTCCTCCGCTGCGGGCCGTCACAGGTACTGGCCCGTGTTGGGCATTGTCTCGATGGACTTACCGGGCTCCTGTCCTGCCTTGCCCTGGACGATGGTGCGGATGTAGGTGATGCGCTCACCCTTCTTGCCTGAGATGCGTGCCCAGTCATCCGGGTTGGTGGTGTTGGGCATGTCCTCATGTTCACGGAATTCGTCGACGACGGCGCGCAGCAGGTGGTCGATGCGAAGGCCCTTTTGCTGTGTGGTCAGGAGGTCCTTGATGGCGTACTTCTTGGCACGGTCCACGACGTTCTGCACCACTGCGCCGGAGTTGAAGTCCTTGAAGTAGAGCATCTCGGTGTCCCCGTTGGCGTACGTCACCTCAAGGTACTCGTTGGACTTCTCGGTGGAGTACATCGCTTCAACGGTGCGCTGGATCATGGCATCGACGGTCTCCTGCACGTCTCCGCCGTGTTCGGCGAGGTCGGACTCGTGGAACGGCAGGTCCGTGGTGATGTACTTGTAGAAGATGTCGGCTGCGGCTTCCGCATCCGGACGCTGGATCTTGACCTTGACGTCCAGCCGGCCGGGGCGCAGGATGGCCGGGTCGATCATGTCCTCGCGGTTGGACGCACCGATGACAATGACGTTGTCCAGGCGTTCAACACCGTCGATCTCGCTCAGGAGCTGGGGCACGATGGTGGTTTCGACGTCGGAGGAAATGCCGGTGCCGCGGGTGCGGAACAGCGAGTCCATCTCGTCAAAGAACACGACGACGGGGCTGCCGTCCGATGCCTTCTCCCGTGCACGGGAAAAGATCAGGCGGATATGCCGCTCCGTTTCGCCCACGTACTTGTCCAGCAGCTCCGGGCCCTTGATGTTGAGGAAGTAGCTCTTGAGGTCCACGTTCCCGGTCCGCTCTGCTGCCCGCGCGGCCAGTGAATTGGCCACCGCCTTGGCGATCAGCGTCTTGCCGCATCCCGGCGGACCGTAGAGCAGGATTCCCTTGGGAGCCTTCAGGCCGTGTTCGCGGTAGAGGTCCGGGTGCAGGAAGGGAAGCTCGACGGCATCCCGGATCTGCTCAATCTGCGGGCCCAGGCCGCCGATGTCCTCGTAGGTGATGTCCGGGACCTCTTCGAGTACCAGGTTTTCCACCTCGGAGCGCGGAACCTTCTCCAGGGCATACCCCGTCCGGGAATCGATGGACAGGGCGTCGCCGACGCGGAGCTTCTCCGACATCAGTGCCCCCGAGAGGCGGATGACGCGTTCCTCGTCAGCGCGGCCCACCACCAGGGCACGGTCCGTGCCCAGCATTTCCTTGAGCGTGACCAGTTCTCCGGCGCGTTCGTAGCCGAGGCCGGCCACCACCAGCAGGGCTTCGTTGAGGAGGACTTCCTGCCCCACGGCCAGCTGGTTCATGTTCACCAGCGGGCTCACCCCCACGCGCATTTTGCGGCCGGCGTTGAAGATGTCCACCGATTCTTCCGTCGCGGCCTGCCCGCTGTTGCCGGCAGTGGGCTGCCGTTTGGGGTTCAGCTGCAGAATGGTGCCAAAGCTGTAGGGCGGCTGGCCCTCCTGGTCCAGGGCGTTCTTAAGACGCAGGATTTCCGCCTTCGCGGTTTCCAGCATGCCCACCAGTTTTGAATTGTTCTGCGTCGCGGCAGCAAGCTGGCGGTCTATGTGCCGCAGTTTGTCCCGGAGGATGTTCACTTGCCGGTCTGCAACTGAGAGTTCGTTGGCCACATAGCGGGCATTCTCAGGTTCCACAGCCCCTGCGGCCTCGTCCGGTGTCCATGAGGAGTCGTTGTTCGGAGTTTCCATCATGCATCAGCCCCTTCCTGCGCTTCTATTAAGACCATAGCCCCAAGAAGCCGGGTACTGCGGGAGACATCCGAAATACGGACTAGTTCGTGACCTCCGGATCGTCCTTCACGTTGGTTCCGGCAATGGCATCGCGGGCGGCGCGGCGGAGTTTCTTGTCCGAAACGAGCCGCTCCCCCACGGCGCCCGGAGTCCAGGCATTGACGTCTTCTTCGTTGAAGTCCGTCTTGGACGGCCGCCGCTTCACCGAGATGCCGGTGACACCGTCCGCGAGCCTGCGCGTGACCAGCAGGAAACCCGTGTGGGCAACCATGCGGTGGTCCGGCCTCACCGCCAGGCCTTCCAGGTGCCAGCCGCGGACCATGGATTCCCAGGCATCGGGCTCAGTGAAGCGGCCGTCGGCACGGATGGCCTCCGCCGTCCTGGACAGCTGCGTCACGGTTGCCACGTAGTTGATCCACACACCGCCGGGGGCCAGGACCGTGGCCACCGCGTCCAGGCATTCCCACGGCGCCAGCATGTCCAGCACCACGCGGTCCACGGAACCGGGAGCTTCGCTGCGAACCACTTCCTCCTGGAAGTCGCCGAGGGAAATCTTCCAGGCGGGGTGCGGGCCGCCGAAGATCGTTTCCACGTTGCCGCGGGCGATGTCCGCGAATTCCTCACGCCGTTCGAAGGAGTGCAGGTAGCCGTTGTCTCCGACAGCGCGCAGCAGCGAGATCGACAACGCGCCTGAACCGACGCCCGCCTCCACCACGCGGGCGCCGGGGAAGATGTCCGCCATGGTGACGATCTGGCCTGCGTCCTTGGGGTACACCACTGCAGCGCCGCGGGGCATGGACAGGACGAAGTCCGAGAGCAGCGGCCGAAGGGTCTGGTACTGCTGGCCCACGTTGTTCGTGACCACGGACCCGTCCACCTTGCCGATGATTTCATCATGGTTGAGGAAGCCACGGTGGGTGTGGAATGCTCCGCCGGCCTCCAGGGTGATGGTGTTCATCCGGCCGCGCTCGTCAGTCAGCTGCACACGTTCGCCCTCGCGGAACGGTCCGCGACGCCGGGCAGCACCCACCGGCATTGCACCGGTGGTGCCGGCGGCGTCTGCGGTGTCGACCGGCGTGATGTTGTTGGCGGCAGTTTCGCTGCTCATGGAATATTCCTCGCTTTTGTAAACCTGTGTGGCCGTGCATCAGGATGGCCCGGCATCAGTCGCCGGGCCCGGGGCGCCGGTATTTCACGACCGGCAGGTAACTCTACCGGTTCTGCGCCTTGGCGCGCCCGCTGCGGCGCATTTCCTTGCCTGTAATGGCGGTCACTACGGCGGATTGGCGGAGCAGGCCGGTCACTCTGCCGTGGTGATCGACCACTGCGTACTCCTGGCCTTCAAGCTGGGCAAGGAACTGCACGAGTTCCTGCCCCTGGGACCACTCGGGCACGTAGGCGCCTGCGCCCAGGGCGTGCGAAACCGCGGTGGCCGGCGTCACGGCTGCCGACGCCGCAGGGACGGACGCGACGGCGACATCGGAGACGACTCCGGCGGGCCGCCCGTCCGGTCCGCACAGGACAATTACCGGAGTTCCCTGGGGGGACAGCCGGAGGATGTCGGCCACCGTCGATGATTCCGGGATTCCAACGGCCGGGTCGGCGAGGGCGGCGGCGTTCACCAGGTGCAGCCGGCTGCGGAGCCGTCCGTGCTGGATGGAAGCCGAGGCCCCCATCCAGAGGAAGCTGCCCACCAGCACCGTGATGAGCATCAGCGACACGTCTGGGCGGTCACCGCGCGCCAGCGGAAGCAGGACGAACCAGACCGCGAGGCCAATGACGATGATCCTGCCCGCCCAGCCCGCGGCGACGGTGCCCTTTTCCTGGCTGCCGGTGGCTTTCCAGACGGCGGACTCCACGAGGCGGCCGCCGTCCAGCGGTAGCCCCGGCAGGACGTTGAAGATACCGATGAGCATGTTCGCCCAGACAAAGATGTTGGACAAGATGCCGACCACGCCGGAGGGGTCCGCGGCGAGGATATACAGCCAGCCGGCGCCGGCCAATGCCAGGTTCGCAGCGGGCCCCGCCATGGCCACCAGCACCGAGCGTCCGGGCGTGGCGGTAAAGCCCTCGAACTGGGTGTGGCCGCCCCAGAGATTGAGTACGATCTTTTCCGTGGGCCAGTGGAAGATCTTGGCCGTCAGGGCGTGCGCAAGCTCATGGACCAGGACTGAGATAAGCAGGAGCAGCGCATACGCGAAGGCCACGTAATAGGCGGCGATGCCCATGTCCGGGTATTGGCCTTCGAGTACCGGCCCGTAGACGATCACCGTGAACGCGGCGATGATGAACCACGAGTATGCCAGGACCACCCGGATCCCCGCGATGCGGCCCAGTGAGATGCCTTCCCTGCGGCCGTTGGGTGCCTTCGGGTCCGCGCCGCGTGTAGGTTCAGTCAAGGCCGTGGCTCCGGACTGCTGCATCCTCCAGGCCGATGTTCCCGGCCGGGAAGTCGGCCCGGCGGGCCACGAGTTGCTGCAGGTCGCTCACGGTGCGTCCTTCCAGGGAATGCCATGTTGCCCTGGCGGGGTCGGCGGGCAGCGGAACGATGTGCGGGATGGCCACAGTGGCCACTCCAGAGGCCATGGCGGCTGCGACCCCCGGTGCCGAGTCTTCCAGCGCCACGCAGTGGTGGACGGTGAGCGCCGGGTCTTCCTGCTGGAGAAGTTCAACTGCTTTGAGGTATGCCTCCGGGTGGGGCTTTCCGTGCGTGACGGTGTCCCCGGTGACCAGGAATTCGAAGTAGGGCTTCGGCAGTGCCGCGACCACCTCGCGCGCCAGGGGGCCCTCGGACATCGTCACCAGGGCGCACCGGACGCCTTCCGCGTGAAGCTGGTCCAGCAGTTCGCGGGCCCCGGGCCGCCACGGAACGGACTTGCGGACTTTGCTGACCACCTGGGCCGTCAGTGAATCGATAATCTCACGGGCCTCGAGCTTCACTCCGGCCTTCTGGAGGACACCGGCGGAGAAAACCAGGGACTGTCCCACGAGCTGCATCGCCTGGGCATGGGACCACTGCCCGCCATGGGCTGCGACCAGCGCATGCTCGGCTTCGATCCAGTACGGTTCGGTGTCGACGATGGTGCCATCCATGTCCCATAAAGCGGCTTTGAGGAGGGGCTGGGAGGCTGAGGATCGCATGGCTCCAAGTCTACGGTGCTGACATCCGCAGCAGGCCGGCACTACGCCCTTGGCGAATATCCTGCAGGACACCCCGGCGCTGCCGCGGTCCGGATGCGGCCCGCTGAAGATTTGTGGCGCTTCATTCCATGCACCCGGCGGGGTCTTGGACGTAGGGTGAAGAAATGAATAGCTTCGACGGAGACACCAGCGAACCGGGTGCCACGCCCGAGCCGGAACGGCTGCTGCAGCCCGTGCCAGAAGGCCAGCGCATCACTGTAATGCTCGCCGCCTTCGAGGGGTGGAACGATGCCGGTGAAGCCGCGAGCGACGCCCTGCGCTACCTGAACAAACTGTGGGGCGGCAAGAAGGTGGCCTCGATAGACGCCGACGAATATTACGATTTCCAGTTCACAAGGCCCACCATCCGCCGAACCTCATCCGGGGAACGCAAAATCAAATGGCCGTCCACGCGGATCTACAAGGCCAGTGCCCCGGACGCGAACGTCGATGTGATTTTTGTCCAGGGCACCGAGCCGTCCTACAAGTGGCGGGCCTACACGGCTGAGCTGCTGGTGCATGCGGAGGCGCTGCACGTGGACTACGTCATCCTGGTGGGCGCCCTGCTCGCCGACGTGCCCCACAGCCGTCCGATCCCGGTGAGCACGTCCACGGACGACAGCGCCCTGCGGGAGCGGATGAACCTGGAGGCGTCCCAGTACGAGGGCCCGGTGGGCATTGTCGGCGTGCTCTCGGAAGTGGCACTGCTGGCCGGGCTGCCCACCGTGTCCCTCTGGGCTGCAGTGCCGCACTACGTCGCCCAGGCGCCCTCGCCCAAGGCGCAGCTCGCCCTCCTTCACCGGATTGAGGAGTTGCTCCAGGTGCCGCTCGACACGCACGAACTTGCGGAAGAGTCGGACGCCTGGGAGCGCGGGGTGGATGAGCTCGCCACCGAGGACCCGGAGATTGCCGCTTACGTGCGGCAACTCGAAGAGGCCAAGGACACCGCGGACCTTCCCGAAGCAAGCGGGGAGTCGATCGCCCGCGAATTCGAGCGGTACCTCAAGCGACGCGGCAAGGACAAGCAGTAGGGCCCGGCGGGGTCTGAAATCAGACGCGGGGTCTAGAGTTCGACGCCGAGCAGTGCGTTGACGGCGTCACTCACCAGCGCCTGGTCCATCGGCGAGCCGGCAAGCGGCTGCTTCCGCGCGTCGGCGGCCCAGCGGTCCACGGCCGAGAGCGCGCCGGGGGCATTGAGGTCGTCCGCGAGCTGGGCCCGCATTTCGGCGATAAGGGCGGCGGCTGATCCTTCCGGGGCCGTGGCCAGCGCGCTGCGCCACTCCTCCAGCCTGGCCTTCGCTTCGGCGAAGCCGGCGTCGGTCCAGGACCAGTCAGTGCGGTAATGGTGGGCCAGGATTGCGAGGCGGATCGCGGCGGGCTCCTCCCCGGCAGCCCGGAGCTTGGACACGAGCACCAGGTTTCCCTTGGACTTGCTCATCTTTTCGCCGTCGAGTCCCACCATCCCGGCGTGGGCGAAGTGCTGCGCCAGGGGAACCCCGGCCAGTGAATAGGCGTGGCCCGCGCCCATTTCGTGATGCGGGAAGATCAGGTCTGAGCCGCCGCCCTGGACGGTGAACGGCGCAGGCAGGTATTTCTGTGCGATGACCGTGCATTCAATGTGCCAGCCGGGCCGGCCCTCCCCCAGTTCGCCGCCGGGCCAGCTGGGTTCGCCGTCGCGGGCCACGCGCCAAAGCAGCGGGTCCAGGGCCTGCCGCTTGCCTCCGCGGCCGGGGTCCCCGCCGCGTTCGGCGAAGAGTTCAAGCATCTCGGTTTCGGAGAGTCCCGACACCGATCCCAGTGTCCAGGCACCGGCCTCTGCTGACTGCTTGCCGGCGGCCTCGACGTCGTAATAGACGTCGCCCTCCGGCTCGCCGGCGGTGCCGGCGACGCGGTAGGCCAGGCCAAGGTGCAGGAGGCGTTCGATAGCAGGAACGATTTCCGGGATGGACTCGACTGCCCCGACGTAGTGGTCCGGCGCCAGGACGTTGAGGGCCGCCATGTCGGTCTGGAAGAGATCGATCTGGCTCGCGGCCAGGTCGCGCCAGTCCACGCCCGTGGCGGTTGCCCGCTCGAGCAGGGGGTCGTCGACGTCGGTCACGTTCTGGACATAGGCGACGCGCTGGCCGCCGTCCCGCCACGCACGGTTCAGCAGGTCGAAGGTGACATAGCTGGCCGCGTGCCCCATGTGGGTGGCGTCATACGGGGTGATTCCGCAGACATAAAGTGATTGCTCACCGGTCGCCGCAAGGGTGCTGTATGCCCCCTCGGCGGTGTCGAAAATCCGAACAGCGGGCATTCGGCCCGGGAGCTGAGGGACAGGGCGGGAGATCCAGGATTTCACAGACCAAGCCTAGTGCTAGGCGCTGATGACATTGAAACCGAGCAGCAAGTACAACGCCAGGCCCAGGAAAATGCGGTACCAGACGAAGAGCCGGTAGCTGCGGGTGGAGACAAACTTCAGGAACCAGCCGATGATGACGTAGCCGACCACGAGGGCGATCACGGTGGCCAAAGCCGTTTCCGGCAAGCCGTAGGGCCCCGTGATCCCTTCCTTGGAGACGACCTTGTACAGCTGGTAGAGGCCGCTGCCGAACACTGCCGGAATGGCCAGGAGGAACGAATACCGGGCCGCTGCTTCTCGGGTGTATCCCATCAGCAGGCCGGCCGTAATGGTTCCGCCGGACCGCGACACGCCGGGGATGAGCGCCATGGCCTGCGCGAACCCGTAGAGGATGCCGTGCTTGTACGTCAGGTTCGTCAGGTCGCGTTCCTGGCGGCCTACAGCATCCGCCACGGCGAGGATCAGGCCGAAAACGATGAGCATGGTGGCCACGATCCAGAGGCTGCGGAGAACGGACTCAATCTGGTCCTGGAAGATCAGGCCGAGGACGATGATGGGAAGGCTGCCCAGGATCACCAGCCAGCCCATGCGGGCATCCGGGTCGTTCGACGGTACGCGCCGCGTCAGGGAGCCGAACCAGGCCTTGACGATCCGGACGATGTCCCGCCAGAAGTAGATGATCACGGCGGTCTCGGTTCCGAGTTGCGTGATGGCCGTAAACGCCGCTCCCGGGTCCGCCGCATTGGGAAGGAAAGAACCGACGATGCGCAGGTGGGCGCTTGAGGAAATCGGGAGGAATTCGGTCAGCCCTTGGACAAGACCCAGCAGGGCCGCTTCAAACCAGTTCACGTTTATAGACCCTACGTCATGGAGCAGGGTGAATCCCCGTAAGCTAACTGCTATGCAGCAGCGTTATGTCGGCAACAGTGGGTTGCGCGTGTCCTCACTCTCCCTTGGAACCATGTCGTGGGCACGGGAGACGGATGAGCAGGACGCCTCCGAGCTGCTGCGTTCGTTCGTTGACGCCGGCGGAACCCTGATCGACACTGCAGCGTCCTACGCAGACGGCCAGGCGGAGGCCCTCCTGGGGTCCATGCTGGGCGACGTCGTCTCCCGTTCGGAAGTCGTGATTTCCACCAAGGCGGGAATTTCGACGTCGGACGGCCGGCGGAGCGTCGACACCTCCCGTAACGGGATGTTGTCCGGGCTCGATGCCAGCCTCGCCCGGCTCGGCACCGATTATGTCGACATCTGGTTTGCGCAGGCATGGGATGCCAACGTCCCCTTGGAGGAGACGTTGTCGGCCCTGGAATTTGCCGTGCGCACGGGTCGCGCCCGGTATGCCGGTGTGTCGAACTTCACAGGCTGGCAGACGGCCAAGGCTGCCGCGTTGGCCGGCTTCCCGCTGGTGGCCAGCCAGTCGGAGTACTCGTTGCTGCAACGGAAGCCTGAATCCGAGCTGATTCCGGCCATCGAGGACGCAGGCCTGGGCTTGTTTGCCTGGGCACCCCTGGGCCGCGGAGTGCTGAGCGGCAAGTACCGCGGACATATTCCGGCGGATTCGCGGGCTTCACAGAAGCGGCTGGCCAGCTACGTGGAGCCGTATCTGGGTCAGCCTGCGTCCAGGATTGTTGAGGCCGTGGCGATGGCCGCGCGGGGACTCGGCCGGTCACCGGTCGATGTTGCCCTGAGCTGGCTGCTGTCGCAGCACGGCGTGGCCACCGCAATCGTGGGTGCCAGGTCCCCCGTGCAACTCAAGGAGATCCTGGACGCACAACTGACCCACGTTCCTGCGGAAATCGCCCGGGCGCTGGAAGACGTTTCCGCGCCGGAGTAGGCAGTCCGGCCTGTGAGCATTGAGTCCGGCCTTAGCCGGGCTACTGGTCAGTCCTGGACGATTTCCAGGTCCTCGTCGTCCTCGGCATCCTGCTCATCGTCGTCGTCATCCACATCGTCGATAACCTCCAGCGGAGTCACTTCGCCATAGGCCTCGTAGAGTGAATCGTCATAGACTTCGAAGGCATCAGCAACGGCAAAGAACGCCGCTTCGACCGTTGGGTCTCCCTCGCCCCGCCGTGCGGAGGCTGCGATCAGGTGTTCTTCAAGGGCTGTGGTCAGGGACTGAAGCGCGACACGCGGATCGATGCTCATGACTTCACGTTAGTCGGAAATGGACGAAAATGGAGAGCAATGAAAGAACATTTTCTGAGCAGTTCAGTCCAGCGGGAGCGGGACTACGCGAGGCAGTACGAGTACCTCGTACTGACGGTCAGTCCTGAGGATTCGCTGCCGGAAGCCCGGCGGCGCCTGGTTGAACACTCCGAATACGGCAAGTGGGAACTGGAGCGCAGCGTCCTCTATCTGGGTGGCGGGCGGCGCTTCTGGCTCCGCCGGAAAGTCATCCAGGTCCAGCGGACGGTATAGCGTCCAGCCCCGATTAGCAGGTGCCGGTCATCGGTGCCCGCGCTTTAGAGTGCGGGCGGTGCTACGGGGTCTCCAATGGCCCCAGCCAGGCATTGGCCACGGTGTTGTGCGCCGACTCGTCGTCCGAAGGGTGGAAAATCCCGGCCAGTACGTCGCGGTAGAGCCGTTCGAGCTCACTCCCCCGGAAGTAGCTGGAGCCTCCCGAGACCCGGATTGCCAGGTCCACCACCGTGCGCGCAGTTTCCGTGGCCTGGACCTTGAGGCCAACGAGCCGGGGAAACCACTGGCCGCCGTGATCGGCCAGGCCATCAACATCGCGGGAGAGTTCGGCCAGCTGCGGATAGAGGGCGTCCATCGCCATGGCGGCCTCCGCCACCTTCCACCGGATGTCTGGATCCTGCGCGTAGCTCCGCCCGTCATTCTTGAAGGACGTCCGGCGTTTGACGGCGTCGACGCCCAGCTCCAGTGCACGCTCTCCCAGGCCGATGTAGACCGCGGCCAGCAGTGTCTCGAAACAGGCGAAGATCGCGAATATCAAGGGGTCCGCGTTCGGTCCCACGGGAAGTTTCCGGAAGATCCTGTCCGCGGGCACCACCGCTCCGTCCAGCACCGTGGTGTTCGACTGGCTGGCCCTCATGCCCAGGGTGTCCCAGTCGCTAAGGATTTCGTAGCCGGCGGTGTCCCTGGCGATGAATCCGTGGACCAGTTCGCCTTCGCCTGCCCGGGCCGAAATGTCCTTGCCGAAGATCCCGAGCCTGGTCCACGCAGGAGAGAGGCTGGTAAAGATCTTCCGCCCGGTGAAGCTGTAGCTGCCGTCGGCATGCGGGGTGGCCGCCGTCCGTGAATCGAACAGCACCGAATCGTTGCCGGCCTCCGAATTTCCGAACGCGAAGATCTCCCCCTGCGCGGCCTCGTGGAGGACAAAGTCCAGCGACGAATCGCCGCGGGCTGCCAGCACATGGGCGACGCCGGTCCACACCAGGTGCATGTTGACCGCCAGCGCGGTGGCGGGGGCCGCCGTCGCCAGCCTCCGCTGCAGCTGAGCTGCATCTGCCAGCCCAAGGCCCAGACCGCCGTCGGACGCTGGAACAAACATCTTGAGGTATCCCGCTGCGGCGAGTTCCTCCAGATCCTCGGTGAAGAAGGCGTTCTCCCGGTCGTAGCGTGCGGCACGCGCCCGGATGCGTTCCAGCAGGGGCTCAGTGAGGGTCTGGTCCGGTGTCATGGCGTGGCTTACGTCACCTTTCTGTGGCTTTGGGAACAGAGCGGGTTCAGTAGGTGGTCAACAACCTGTCCAGCACCCGGGCGCCGAATTTGAGTGAGTCTGCGGGGACCCGTTCGTCCACGCCGTGGAACATGCCGGTGAAATCGAGCTCGTCCGGGAGCTGGAGCGGGGCAAAGCCGTACCCGGTGATACCCAGCCTGCTCAGGGACTTGTTGTCCGTACCACCGGACAGCGTGTAGGGAAGGACCTTGGCGCCGGGGTCCTCGGCGTGCAGGGCGTCGATCATGGAGTCCACCAGGTTTCCGGCAAAGGGCACCTCGAGCGAAACGTCGTTGTGGACGTAAGAAACCTCGACGCCCTTGCCGGCCAGTTCCCTGACGATCTCCAGCACCTGCTGTTCCTGGCCCGGCAGTGTCCGGCAATCCACCAGTGCCTCGGCCGACTCGGGAATGACGTTGTGCTTGTACCCGCCCTTGAGGAGCGTCGGGTTGGTGGTGTTCTGCAGCGTGGCGCCCACGAAGCGCGCCACGGTTCCGAGCTCCTTGAGGAGCTTGTCCGGATCGTCCGGATCGAATTCCACGCCCGTGAGTTCCGTCACGCCGTCAAGGAACTGCCGGGTGGTGGGCGTCAACTCCACGGGCCACTTGTACTCGCCGATACGTGACACTGCGCTGGCGAGGCGTGTCACCGCATTGTCGGTGTTGATCTGCGAACCGTGGCCCGCGCGGCCGTGGGCCACCAGTCGCAGCCAGGAGAGACCCTTTTCCGCGGTTTGCAGGAGGTACGTCCGTTGGCCGCCAATGGTGGCGGAGAAGCCGCCGACTTCAGAGATCGCCTCGGTGGCGCCGTCGAAAAGTTCGGGGCGCTTATCGACGGCGTAGCGGGCGCCGTAGGTTCCGCCGGCCTCCTCGTCGGCGAAGAATGCGAAGATCAGGTCGCGCTTGGGTTTGCGCCCGGTCCGGGCGAAATTCCGCATGACGGAGAGGATCATGGCGTCCATGTCCTTCATGTCCACGGCTCCGCGGCCCCAGATCAGGCCGTCCTTGAGTTCCGCGCCGAAGGGATCCACTGACCACTGTTCCCGGAGTGCCGGTACAACGTCCAGGTGCCCGTGAACAACCAGGGCGCTGGCCGAGGGGTCCTCGCCCGTAATCCGGGTGACAACATTCGCGCGGCCGGGTGCCGATTCGAAGATCTCCGCGTCCAGCCCTACTTCGGTGATGAGTCCGGCGGTGTATTCCGCGGCCGCGCGCTCCCCCGGTCCTGTTCCGTCGCCGTAGTTCGAAGTGTCGATCCGGATCAGTTCCTGGCAGATCCTGACGACTTCATCCTCGGGGCGTACTTCAGTCATGTTTCACTCCTCGTGGGGGCGGCCTGATTGCTGGTTTCAGCCTACCCACAAGCCCCCTCCAACCCTCGATTATTTGTTTCCCGAAAAGTCGTGCTAGAGTCTTTCTCGCTGCTTCGGAGAAATCCAAAACGCTGAAAGGCGGAAACGATCTCCGAATTACCACCTGCGCGGGTGGCGGAATGGCAGACGCGCTAGCTTGAGGTGCTAGTCCTCGAAAGGGGGTGGGGGTTCAAGTCCCCCTCCGCGCACAGTTAGACCCCCGGAAACTCAAGGGTTTCCGGGGGTCTTTTCTTTGCCTGTTGACACAGGCCCGGGTTTCGTTGACACGGGCGCGGGTAGAATTGTGGGCATGGCCAGCCCCCGAGACATCCGCCGCACGGACGGTTCCACCGCGTTCAAGATCCTCTGGCGCAAACCCGACGGCACCCAGACCTCGAAGACCTTCGATGATCCGAACGTGCGGGACCTTGTCCTGGAGCTGATGAACGCGAACGGCGACAACTATGCACTGGTGGATCAGGCGGTGGCGGCGGCGCAGCGGAAGTCCCCCACCGTGGAGGCCATCATGACGGCGCACCTTGACGGCATGTCCGGGGTGGAGCCCGGCACGGTCCACAGGTACCGGCAGCTGTCCCGGAACCATATCGTCCCCGGCCTCGGGAACTACCCGGTGGACGCGGTGACCCGGCAGAACGTCACGGACTGGTTCAACGGGCTCGGCGGCGGGACCCTGGCGGCGAAGACGCGGAAGAACATCCACGCGCTGCTCTCGGCCGCGTTCGAGACAGCCATCCGGGCCGGGCACCTGAGTGAGAACGTGGCCAAGGGTGTGCGGGATTCGAAGGCGGCGCAGGCGATCAAGACCCGCGAGAATGTCTTCCTGTCCCGGGCCGAGTTCGAACACCTCTGCGGCGCCATGGATTCCCGGTACGTGTTGTTCCTGCGGGTGCTGGCCGGGACGGGGCTGCGGTTCAGTGAGGCGACGGCGCTGCGGAAGCGGGACGTGAAGCTCACCGCCGACCGGTACACGGCCGCCGTCACCCGGGCATGGAAGAAAACGGATCAGGGCTACGTGATCGGCGGGCCCAAAACGGTGAAGGGCCGCCGGTCCGTGGCGCTCCCGACAGCCCTGACGCCGGCGCTCACCGGCCACCTGTCAGGGCTCAAGGCCAACGACCTGATCTTCACCCTGCCCGACGGCGGGCGCCTAGCGAACAACAGGTTCCACGAAAACTACTGGGACGACCCCGTCGATGGTCTGGCGGCCGCGGCTCTGCTGCACGACACACCAACCATCCACGACCTCCGCCACACCCACGCCTCCTGGCTGCTGAATGCCGGCGTCCCGATCACGGTGGTGTCCCGCCGGCTCGGCCACGAATCGATCAAGACGACAGTGGACACGTACGGGCACCTGCTCAACGATGCCGACAGTTCAGCGGCGGACGCGATCGGTTAGGACGGTTCCCCGCCGACGAGGGCGAGCATCCGCAACCAGTCCTCCACCGGCAGGGACCGGACGTAGGCGTCCACGACCGGGCGGGTGACGTGCAGCAGCGCGGCGATGGTGTCCAGTGAGGGATCGATCCTTGCTGCGGCGAGGAAGGTCCGCGGGGTGATGAGGAGGTGCGCGGCCCGGCGGTCGGCGCTCTCACACCGTGTCGGGCAGTCGGTCCTGTAGAAGGTGTGGGCCTGCGCGTGGGCGCGGGCTGTGCGGTGTTCCGCGGTGGTAAGAGGTCCCCCCAGGGGCCGGGTGTCAAGCATCGTCTGGCCTATCTCCATAACGCCACCGAATGTGGCATGTTGGATGAGAGTAACCCATTCCCTCGGATTCCTATATTGTCGGACCTCCGTGCATATGCATGGAAGGCGCGGGTTTAGCTCAAGATCCGGCTAAGACTCGCCATTAAGTCGGATTTTATAGTTACGGAATCGATATGAGATCTCGGCGAGGAGCTCCTCGTCGGTCAATTGAGACGCCCTGCTGACCTGTGTTGCTTTTGCTTCGAGGTCCTCCCAGGTGTCTTCGGTGGCGCCGCGTTCCATCTCCGCGATCGTGAGGGACACGGCGGGGATCTCGGAACGGTGCTGCCATACGTCGTGGATGGCGCCCTTCCGCCAACCGAGAGCCTGCTCTATACGGCGCTGCGTGTGCGGGTGGAGTTCCCGTTCGCCTTTCTCGGCGGTAACGATGGTCTTGATGTCCACGCCGGTGGCAAGAGCGAACTGCCGGCGGGAGGGGTAGCGGTCCGAGCGTGCCTCAACTATCAGGCGTGCCACCGCGGCGAGTGTTTCTTTGTCGTTCATTCCTGCATCATCCAAGAAATAAATAGGAATCACCACTAGGGGATGTTTGGGGATGTGCCCCAATCTTTGGGTATCAGGCGCCGTAATTCCATCGATGTCATTGTGCGCTGACCTGCGGAAACACCCAATCTATGGGACATTCCCCAATAGTCCCATTGCACATTCCTACACATTCCCATACAGTGGAACACATGACTACACCGACTACTCCAACCACCAAACCCGGCCGCCGGCGCCGCCACAACGACACCGACTGGCACCGCACAGGGGAAACCCTCCGACAGATCCGCATCGACCGCGACATCACCCAGGCGCAGCTCGCCACGGCCATCGGGTTCCGGCATCAGGGCGCGATCGCACAGATCGAGCTGGGCCTCAAGCCGCTCACGGACGGGAAGCTGTTGCGGGCTGCCCGGTACTTGGATGTGCAGCCCCTCGCGATCCGCCGCCCCGAACCCGGAGCCACCGAGGACGACGCATGAGCGCCGTCGACATGGATCGCCTGCCCGAATACGTCCGGTCACACCAGCTCGCCAGCCTGCGCAGCACCACAACCGAAGGCGACTATGAGGGTGGAGCCATCCACACGGACGACCCCGAGGCCGCCGATGTCATCACGAGCATCACGGGTGAATCCACGCCGGACAAGCGCCCCGTCAGGGAAAGCCCCGTCTCGTTGAAGGAACTCCTCGAGGACCTTGAACTCCTGCCGGAGGAAATGCATCGGCCAGTGCTGGACATCGACTTCGCCGCAACCCTGATCCCTTCGACAACCGATGGTCACTTCCATCTCTACCTTGACAAGCCGATGCCGTGGAGGGACTTTGAGAAGCTCCTGACGGTCATGGGTGAGGTTGGAATCCTTGAGCAGGGCTATGTGGATGCAAGCATCGCACGCCACTACTCATCCGTTCGCCTGCCATGGGTGAAGAAGCCAGATCCTGAACCGCTACCCGAGATCTCTTCGGTGCGGGACCTCTTGGGAATCGACCCGGACTGGACCGGCGGTCTCTCTTCTGTGGACTTTGTTCGTCAGCAGCGTGATCGGTCATGAAGGCCATGGTCCTCGAGGATCTCGAGTGGGATGTCGACGCACGGAACGCTTTGGAACGGGTGGCCATGCGCGGCCAGAAGTTCCAGGCGTACGACCTGACGGAGTTGGAGGGGTTGCGGAACCCGCCACACGCGAACATGTGGGGTCCGTTGTTCCGGCAGGCTGCGACTGATGGTGTGATCCGCCGGGTGGGGTTCGCTGAGTCCCGCCGCCCTGGCCGCAAGCACGGGCTGTGCCGGGTCTGGCAGGTGGCGGCATGAGCGCTGACTGGTGGACAGAGGAACGGCGCGGCCAGACGATCGGGTACGGCATCCGATGGGGCAACAAGTGGGCGCACATAACCCACATCACCGACTCGGGGCCCGGGGCGAACAATGTCAGCCCACTCTGCGGTGGCATCCAAGGCGTATGCCACATCAACAGCGGCCTCGACCTCGACAACCAGGAAGAGTGCGAGGACTGGAAGCACCAAGGCATCCGCTTCCCGCTCAACTGTGCCGTCGATGTCGCGATAACCAAGCCCACAAGGTTGGCGTCTGTCTGCCCGAAGTGCCGAACCAGCTATGAACGGAGGACGCAATGATCCGGATCTATCAGTGCAAGGACGACTGCTGCATTGTGCGCGTCCCGTCCAAACGTTTTTGGTGCGCGGAGTTCCGTGGCGAGGTTGTGGCGACGGAGTCCTCCCGGCTGGAGGCTCTCAAGTCTGCGGCCGATCACGTCATGGCCCTGCCGCAGGAGGTGACCGCGTGAGCCCGGTACGGGTGCAGCGGAAGCGGACCAAGGGCTGGCGGATGCCGGAGGGCGCGGTCTACGTCGGCCGCGGCAGCCGATGGGGAAACCCGTATCGGATAGGGGACGCGCAACTCCGGTTCCCGCGGGTCGACGGGACCGAGTCCTGGCAGTTCGAGGGCCGATTGCACAAAAGATCAGGGGAGAAGCACGCCTTCCACCACGGCGGCGACTACACACTGAACAGCCACGGAGACAGGGTCTACAAGATCACATGGCACGACGTGAGGGACGCTACCCGGGAAGAGTGCGTGGCACTGTTCCGCGAGGAAGTCACTGGCGAGCTGGACATGCTCGAGTACCGGCACAAGTCCCGGGCGAATGAGATCCGCGCCGAGCTGGCCGGCAAGGATCTGGCGTGCTGGTGCCCGCTGGATAAGCCGTGCCACGCGGACGTGCTCCTGGAGATCGCCAACGAGGTGACGTGGTGACGGCGCTGCGGACGGCGGAGGAGGCGGCCGCGCAGCTGGGCCACATCAGTCCGGCCACGATCCGGCGCCTCGCCAAACAGGGCCACATCGAATACGTGAAGGGTCCGCGGGGGAAGGTCCTCCTCACCGAGGAGCAGGTCCGGGGCGTTGTGGAGCACATGACGCAGGGCCGCCGCACCATCGGGGAACCCGTTCCCCTATCAGGTGGGATAGATTCCCTCACCACCGCCCGCTCCCGGTCCCGGGCAGGCCACCGGTGAACGAGTTGGAGATCGCGGTACGGCAGGCGATCAACGACTCCGAAGGGGCGGCTGGCTCCCCCGATGACCTCCTCGACGTCCAAGCCCGGGCGGCTGTGGAGGCGATGGTGAGGATGGGTTGGATCCAAGCGCACGGCTGGGAGTACGCGGTCAAGCGCGGCGACGTGACGGTCGCGGCAGGGTTCAACACGCTGGAGCAGGCCCAGGCATACGCGCCCGGACTCGCCGGGGCTGAGATTGTCCGCCGGCCGGTCGGGGTCTGGGAACCGGCCGAATAAGTATTTCCCAACTTTCCCCCATCCGATATAGGAATGTATGGGAATGTGAGGTACTGTTGTTCCATAAGCGAAAGAGGTCCGGGAGCGCGAACTCCCGGACCTCACGCCACCACCTACACCGACTAAGGAAAAGCAATGACTACCTCGAAGTCTAACGCGGAGTACCTCTTCAACAAAGACACCGCAGCCCACATCATCTACGCCGAAGTCCGCCACTTCGTCGCCGAAGAACCCCTCCACGGCCGGACCGAGGAAGAGGTCCGCACCCTCACCCGGGCCATCGCCTACCGCATCGACCAGGACCTCCACTGGGCCGACGTCGACGAACTGATCGAAATGATCAAGCACCTGCAGGCGATCGCCGCCGGCACCGATGACGAGGTCCGCCTCAACAACGAACGGACCATCGACAACCGGGCTTACCTCATCGGCAGGTACTTCCCCTACCTGCGGTCCACGATCGACGGCCTCGTCCGGCACATCAAGCCCCGTTACGAGCTGGCCGCGTGACCGCCCGGCAGTACCGGGTCCGCACGGCGGTCCGCTTCACCGCACTGACGGTGACCATGCTCGCCGGCTACGTCCTGCTCCACCTGATGGCTGCGGCCCCGTTCCTGGTGGCCGGACTATGACCGCCACCCTCGCCCCCTGCTACTGCGGCCAGTTCTACAGCTGCGAGGACTGCGGCGGCGACGTCTGCAACTGCACCTGTGAGCGCGACGGCGCACCCCAAACCCAGGCCGAAGTCACCGCCGGCTACGTGAACCCATCCCAAGCCCGCATGGACGCGTGGCAGACCCGACAGGACCTCCGCAAATGACACGACCCACCAGCCCCGCAGACCTCGAGGACTACCAGACCCGGGGCCACCGAGTCGCCACCATCCCGTCCGACTACATCACCCGCTACCCGTCCCTCGGCCAGCACCTCCTGGCCGCCCTTGCTGAGGCCGGACGCCTCGGACTTGCCATCGAGGACGGCGAGATCGTTATCCCGCTCACGGAGACGGAACTGGACAACAAGCTCCAGTCTGCGCAGCGTTCGTGGGACGCGGGCAAGGAACTTCACGACAAGTACCTCGCGGACGGCGAATGGCCCAAGTACAGCTACGTGTGGGGCTCGTATCTGACGGCCGAAGGCATCGCAACCCCGGAGAAGCCGGAGCACGTGTCATGAGTTGGGAACCCCAGGACGACAGGCCGGACGGCGAGTGGATCGTCTACGGCGAAACCGGTGAAGTCATCGGCACTTACGGCCTTGACGAGTACCGAGCTAAGGAGGCTGCCCGCGCTTGCGGCGGCCGGGACCTTGGCATTACAGCAACCTTTGTGGAGATGACCCGATGACCACCACGTTCCGCGAACCCACCGGCAAACCCACCTGGCCGATCCTCCTCATCGCTGGAGGCGAGAAGGCCGGCAAGTCCTACGCCTCCGCCAAGGCATCCGCCTCCGACCTGATCGGGCAGACCTACTGGATCGGCGTCGGCGAGGACGACCCCGACGAATACGGAGCCATCCCCGGCGCCCGTTTCCGCATCGCCAAGCACAACGGCACGCACCAGTCCATCCTCGCGGCACTGAGGGACGCATCCCAGCAGCCCCGCGTCGATGGGAAACCGAACCTCCTGATCGTCGACTCCGGAACCCGCGTCTGGGAAATGCTCTCCGACGAAGCGCAGGAACGGGCGAACATGCGGGCCAAGAAAGCCGCTGAGAAGTGGAACAAGCCGTTCGATCCGGACACGGAATCGACCATCGGCCCGGACCTCTGGAACCGTGCCACCGGCCGCTGGCAGGACGTCATGGAGATCCTCCGAAACCACGACGGCCCGTCCATCATCACGGCCCGCTTGGACATCGTGACGATCATGGACGCGAAGGGCCAGCCGACCAAGGACAAGACGTCCAAGGTCAAAGCCCAGAAGTCGCTGCCGTTCGACGTCGGCGGGATCGTCGAGATGCCCGAACGCGGCAAGGCCTACATCAGCGGGATCCGTTCGTTGAAGCTGGACCTTCCTGTCGGGGAGAAGCAGCAGGTCAAGGACTTCACCGTGGACTGGCTGTGGCGCAAGCTCGGCTTGGACGTTGAGGGTGCGACGTCACCCCGGCAGCACTCCGGCGCCGACGGCCAGGCATCGGCCGCGGTCCCGGACGCACCACAGCAGACCACGGCACCGGCTGGCAGCGGCCGGCAGCAGACGGCACCCGCCAACGAGGACGCCGGAGCCTCCGCCCTGCACGCCCGTCAGGCAGCAGCCCGCGCCTCCGCCCCCGTCTGGGGTCCGGAGCAGGCTGAACAGCTCGAGGTCAGCCTCTACGAAGCGAAGGGGAACATCGACATCCTCCGCTCCCTCTGGAAGTCATGCCAAGGCAAGGGCGCCCCACAGTCAGTCCTTGACCGGATCGCCAACATCAACAAACCGCAGACCGAAACCGACACGAAGGAGCAGGCAGCATGAGCGCCCAGACCGAAGAGCAGACCGACGAGATCGTCCAGGTAGACATCAAGGCCGAGAACCTGCGGTTCGCGTTCAAGAAGGCTGTCATGGACTCGTTGACGGCGGAGATCAAGAAGGACCGTGAGGAGCACCTCAAGCCGTTGGTGGAGGAGTGGCGCCGGTCGGGGAACAAGTCGTTCTCGGTGACGCTCCCGGACGGGACGAAGATCGGATCCGTGACCCTGACCGAGGGCACGGACGCGACGGTCATCGCCGACGACACCGCGTACTTCATGTGGATGAAAGCGAACCACCCGGAGGAGATCGAAACGATCACCGAACCTGAACAGGTGGTGGTCATCCCGGCCAAGACGTATGAGCAGGTGAAGCCGGCGGCCCTGAACCGGCTGCTGGAGCTGGAGGAGTTCGGCCAGGCCGGGGACGACATCATCACGAAGGACGGGGAGAAGGTCCCGGGTGTGGAGTATCTCAAGGCGCCGGAGCCGTCCCAGTTCAGTGTGACCTACGTCGGGGCGAAGGCCGCGGACAAGGACAAGACCAAGGCGAAGCTGTTCGCCGCCTACCGCGCCGGCCAGCTCGGCCACCTGAACCTCGGCCCCGCACTCCCCCAGATCGAGGCATGAGCATGACGGAGCGGACGTTCAACCCCAAGGTCCACACGTTCCCGGACACCAAGACGATCATGATCGATCTGGGCGAGGACAACTACCTGAGCATGTCCAGCGAAGTCGCGAAGAGGTTCGCCGGCCGCATGCTCACGGCTGCCAACGAGGCAGAGGGTAACGCCCCGGTGCACATGTTCGTGATCAAGGTGGACTCGTGAACACCCCGACGACGAACGAGGTCGTCATGCAGCTGGCCCAGCTCGGCCGGGACCTCGACCACAAGCAGCGGGAGATCCGTGATCTGGACGAGGCCGCGGTCCGGGCACGGGCCCGCTATGAGGTCACGATGTCTCGGAACTTCCTCAAGGCTGAGGGTGCGATGGATGTCCGGAAGCATACCGCCATTGTGGAGTCTGCGGAGTTGAAGCTGGACGCGGAGATCGCGGACCAGGTTCTCCGGGCGGCGCGTGAGTCGATCAAGGTCCTGCGGGACCGGCTCGAAATCGGCCGCTCACTGAACTCGGCTATCCGGTCCGAGTGGACCGCACAAAGCGCGGCACAAGGACTGGCGGCATGAAGGCTACAGCAGCGATCATCACGTGCGACGACGAAAGCGGTTGCACGGAATGGGAGATCGACTACTACGAGATGACCGCGACGAATTGGCGGGAGTTGATGGGTGAGTGGAAGTACAACCCCCATGATTCGGCCGCAGACATCTACTGCCCATATCACGCTAAGGAGGCGGCAAGTGAACGGATTCAGTAAGGCGCAGAAGATCGCGATCAGCGCCCGGGACCTCGGCTGCATCATCCATGGTGCGGGCGGGGACTGCGTCGGGGACCTCCTCCACCACCACCGCAAAGGCCGGGGCCATGGCGGGGTGAAGTCCCGCAACCGGGTAGCGAACGGGCTCCTCGTCTGCTCCCGGTGGAACACCCTCGTGGAAGCTATGCCGGACCTCGCCACCCAGGCACGCAAAAACGGCTGGAAACTCCGCACAGACCACGAGATCGACACCCTCCCGGTATGGATCCCGAAACTCGGCCGCTTCGTCTACCTCGACGACAACGGCCACTATCTCGACATGTCACACACCATCATCACTAGTCAGGAAGCAGCGTAAACAACATGGCAGGCGAAACCACGATTACCGTCATCGGAAATCTCACGAATGACCCGGAGCTCCGCTTCACCCCGAGTGGATCAGCGGTGGCGAACTTCACCATCGCATCCACCCCCAGGACCTTTGACCGGCAGTCCAATGAGTGGAAGGACGGGGAAACCCTGTTCCTCCGCGCCAGCGTGTGGAAGGAAGCGGCGGAGAACGTCGCCGAGTCCCTCACCAAGGGGATGCGCGTCATCGTCTCCGGCCGGCTCAAGTCCCGCTCCTACGAGACCAAGGAAGGGGAGAAGCGGACCGTCATTGAGTTGGAGGTCGACGAGATCGGCCCCTCCCTCCGGTACGCGAATGCCAAGGTGAACCGCACCCAGCGCTCCGGCGGTAATGGTGGCGGCGGGTTCGGCGGCAACACCCAGGCATCCGGCAACGAGTGGGGCGGCAATACTGCGGCGGCCACGGCTGGTGTCTCGGATGCCGGCGGAGGGTGGGGTAACGGTCCCGACTCCGAGCCTCCCTTCTAGCCACATCCCCCACTAGGGGCCCGTCAGGCATCACGCCTGGCGGGCCCTTTTATGTGCCCGGGAAACGCCGGCGGACTACTCGAGTACCTGTGTTCCAAAGTGGTGGATGTTAAGAGTGTTGGCGGGCGTGTCGTAAGTAATTGGATGAGGGAAAGTGAGGGAATTGGAGTACACTGTACTCATCCGTTAACAAACAAAAAACCCGCCCGGTGTCCTACCACCTGACGGGTCAACCATTGAGTAAGGAATGGTTCTGCCTTGAACAATAAACCAGTTTCCGCCATGCCCGCAATAGCGGCACCGCAAGATTCGCTCAGCATTCTCCGTGATGTCTCTGACATCTACGAGAGGATCGCCGATGTTCGCAAGAGCGCGGCCCGTGTCGCCCACGACGGCGGCCACACGTACCAGCAGCTCGGCGAAGCACTCGGCATGACCCGCTCCGGCGCCTACAACCTTGTGAACCGTGATGCAGCATGATCACCGTCTCTGATTTCTTCTGCGGCGCCGGCGGATCCAGCACCGGCATCATGCAGGTTCCCGGCCTCCACGTGAAGCTCGCCCTGAACCACTGGGAACGCGCCATCGAAACGCACGGCTACAACCACCCGGACACCGACCACGCCTGCGCTGACATCGCGCACATCCGCCCGGAGTACACCCCCAGGACTAACCTGCTGTGGGCCTCCCCCGAGTGCACCAACTTCACGGTGGCCAAGGGTGTGAAGCGGGAGCAGTGGGACGGGCAGGACTCCCTGTTCACCGACGGCCTGCCCGATGAGGCCGCGCAACGCTCCCGGGCCACCATGTACGACGTGCCCCGGTTCGCCGAAGTCCACCAGTACGAAGCGATCATGACCGAGAACGTCGTCGAAGTGACGGCGTGGAAGCCGTTCCGCGGCTGGCTGCAGTCCATGGGAGACCTCGGCTATGAGCACAAGATCATCAGCCTGAACTCCATGCACGCCCAGGCATTCGGGCCCGGCGCCCCGCAGTCCAGGGACCGCGTGTACATCGTGTTCTGGCTCAAGGGCAACAAGGCCCCGGACTTTGACCGGCTCCGCCCGATGGCCGAGTGCGAGAAACACGGCATGGTCCGCTGCATCCAGACCTTCAAGGACCCATCGAAGATCGTCGGGAAGTACCGCCAGCAGTACGTCTACCGCTGCCCGAACAGCACCTGCCGCAACGCCATCCTCGAACCGGTCGTGAAGCCGGCCTCGGACGCGATCGACTGGAGCATCAAGGGCGCCCGCATCGGGGACCGTAAGAAGCCCCTGGCCGCCGCGACGATGCGGCAGATCGTCGAAGGCCTGAACCGGTACCCGAACGCGGCCAGCATCCTCACCCAGTTCTACGGATCCCCGTCACCGAAACCCACCACGGACCCGTACAGCACCTTCACCACAAGGGACCGTCACGGCCTCGTCGTGACTCTGCGTTCCAACGCAGTGGCCACCCCGGCGAGCGAGAAGCCGTTCACCACCATCACCGCCGGCGGCAACCACCACGGACTGATGACCTACACCGAGCAGGACGTCGCCGACGTCGCGTTCCGGATGATCCAGCCGCACGAACAGATGTGGGGGATGGACTTCCCCAAGGACTACACGATCCTCGGCACCATGAAGGAACGCACCATGCAGGCCGGAAACGCGGTCACTCCCCCGGCCGCCCGAGACCTCGCCAGCATCGTCTCAGAATCGTTGGTGGCAGCATGAGCGGCCTCGTGGATCTCCGCACGGTCCGGTTTGAAATCCGCAAGCTCCAATATGAGCTGGCCGAGTTGAACCAGAAGATCAAACTCGCCCCGGCCCGGAGGGATATGAAGAGCATCCGTGCTGACAAGCTGACACTACTCAAGACGATGAGCGATCGGCAGGCGGAACTAATCGCCGGCCTAGAGTCAAGCCCGTTCTCACGTGCCGACCTCGCGGACGTTATTGACAACCTGGCGGACATTGAATCGCAGATGGTTCATGGCGGGGTGGAGCAGGGCCATGGAGCGATCCGGGCTTACATACGGTGGCTGCTGGCTGATGCTGAGCGGCTGAACGCTCAGGAGGTGGCAGCGTAATGGCGTACCAGTACCGCGGCACGGGCCGCGACGTCGAGGAGCCCACTCCGATCCGCTCCGGCAAGCTGACCGGCTTTGACCCGTCGGCGTGCGGGACCTACGCCGGTTACCGGCGGCACCGGAAGCACAACATCCCGGCCTGTCAGGACTGCAAGGACGCCCAGGCGGCTTACTCCCGAGCCCGCTACACCCCCGCACCGAAGCCGGTGTTCCGCGATGACGCGTGCGGGACCTGGGCAGGGTGGCAGCGGCACATCAAGTACGACGTCGAACCCTGCGAACCCTGCAGGGCGGCGACGCGGGAGTATCAGCGGATCTGGCGTGCCACCCGCAAGCAGCAGCGTGCGAGGGCAGCCTAATGCCGGGCTACGTCTACCGCGGAACGGACCACTATGTCGGCGGCGCACTCCCCGTAACGGGCCTGCCGCCGCTCAACCCTGCCCTCTGCGGCACGAACGCCGGATACCACCAGCACCACCGGCGCCGGGAAGAGAAGTGCGAGCCCTGCAAGCAGGCGCACCGCGACTACGACACCGCGTACCGGGTCCGGCGGAAAGCGGCCGGCCTCACCCGCAAGACCGCGAGCAGGAAAGCGGAGGCCGCCTGATGGCTTGGTTCAAGATGGACGACGGGTTCGCGAACTCGAAACCGGTCCTGCGGATCCCGCGCCGCTACCGGCTGCAGGCTGTGGGGCTGTGGGCGCTGGCCGGGACGTGGTCGGCGAAGGAAGAGACGGATGGGTTCATCCCCGAATATGTTCTCGAGGAATTTTGCGGCACCCCGGGGGTGGCGAACCAGCTGGTTCAGGCTGGTTTGTGGGAGATCGTGAAGGGATCCTCCAAGGATCCTGTTGGGATCCTGTCGGCAGTCTCCGACGATCCTCAGTTGCCTGGCTGGCGTTACCGGAACTGGTCCAAGTATCAGCCGACGAAAGCTGAGCTTGAGGAAAACCGCGAGAAGGAGCGGATCCGGAAAGCTAATTACAGGAAGTCCCAGCGGGACACCAAGGGGACAGAGTCGGGACAGTCGGAGGGACACCAGCAGGCGTCCGAACACCCCGACCCGACCCGACCCGACCCGACCCCTAAAGAAGAAGCTAAAGCTTCTTCAAGCACGATCCGGGAAGACGTCGAACACCTCTGCACGCTCCTGGCTGACCTGATCGAACGGAACGGTTCACTCCGGCCGGAGATCACCAAGACGTGGACCGATGAGGCCCGGCGCATGGTCGATCTCGATGGCAGGGAACCGGCGAAGGCGGAGAACCTGATCCGTTGGGCGCAGGGCAACACGTTCTGGCGAAAGAACATCCTGTCGATGACGAAGTTCCGGGCCAAGTACGACCAGTTGCGGCTGGCGGCGGTGGAGGACTGGGAGAAGAACAAGACGGGCACCTCACCGGATGGTGTGATCGACGTCGACGCGGTCCTGGGCCGGGACGTGTGGGCCCCTGGGACCCCGCCGGCCGGGCTGGATATGGCCGAAGAAATTGAGTGGAAGAAGCAGCAGCGGGCCGCGCATAAGGCGGAACGGTTGGAAGAGGCTAAGAGGAAGTTGGGGGCGGCGGCATGAACGACAGGACACCGAGGCAGGACATTGGGGCGGAGCGGGCCGTGATCGGTTCGGCGATGCTTGACCAGCGGGTATTGGAGGACATTCACCTCAAGGCGGAGGACTTCTATCGGCCCCAGCATGAGCAGCTGTGGGACATGATCCTCACGGAGTCCCGGGCCGGCCGCCCGGTGACACCCCTGGCGCTGGTGCAGAGGCTCATTGCGGAGCCTATCGCCGGTCTGGAGCCCACCTACCTGCACGAGTGCATGGAAGCGGCTCCTGTGCGGGCTGCAACCCCGCACTACGCCGGGATCATCACGGGCCTCGCCCGGCTCCGGCGGCTGGCCGATGTCGGGGTGAAGCTGCAGCAGATGTCGCTGACGTCCGGGTGGGACGAAACGGAGCAGGTCCTCGACGATGCCCGGGCGGTGCTTGATGCGACGGCGAACGAGGCGACAGGGATCCGGGTCCGGACGTTCGCGGACGCCCTCGAATCGGCGATCGACCTGTGGTCATCACCCAAGGGGAAGTCTTACCCGACCGGGTGGTCCGAGCTGGACCGGAAGTTCAACGGCGGCTGGCACCCGGGGCAGCTGACGATCATGGGCGCCCGCCCGGCCGTCGGAAAGTCGCTCGTGGCGGGCTGCGCCGCCGTCGCGGCCACCGGCTACGGGGTCGGGTTCTTCTCCCTGGAGATGAAAGAACACGAAGTCATCGGGCGGATGACGGCGGCCTCGGAAGGGATCGACCTGCACCACCTGAACTCGTTCGACCTGTCGGAGACGGACTGGTCCAAGGTTGCCCGGCTCCGGGCTAAGTCCGCTGACTGGCCGGTCTACATCGAGGAACTGTCCCGGACGACGATGGCGCAGATCCGTGCCACGGTCCGGACATGGAAGCGCCGCGGCCCCGTCCCGCTGGTCATCATCGACTACCTGCAACTGGTGGCGCCGGCGGACACGAGGGAGCAGCGCGAACGGCAGGTCGCCCGGATCGCGGAGGACTGCAAGCACCTTGCCAAGGAGTTCGACACGCACGTCTTGGCGCTGGCTCAGGTGAACCGCGGATCCACGCAAAGGGCGGACCCGCGCCCGACCATGGCGGACCTGCGGGAGTCAGGCGGCATCGAGGCGCACGCGGACAACATTATCCTCCTGCACCGTTCTGACGACATGGAGGGTGAGATCGAGTTCATCATCGAGAAGAACCGGCACGGCGAGACGGGGAAGATCAACCTCGCGTGGCGTCCGCACTTCGCCTCGGTCAACTCGATGGCGTCCGAGTCCGGCGACTTCCGGTATGGCATCGCATGACCGCCACTGACTTCCTGGACATCACGGCGTACTACGACCAGAGTCGAGTCCAGTCGGAGCAGGTTCACGCGATCAGCCTCGGTTCCTTGCTGGACCGGCTGGAGGAACCCGCGAGGCGGTGGCCGGTCCGGAACCGTGAGGAGCGGACCCCGATCGACTCGCAGAAGCGTGCCATTATCCACGAACGGGACGGCGGCATCTGCCGGATCTGCGGAACCGGCGGCCACGTCCTGACGGTGGATCACATCATCCCCCGGTCGGCTTTTGAGATAGCGGACCTGGTGGCGGCTGACAGGTCGGACAATCTCGTGTCGGCGTGTTGGGACTGCAACCAGCGTAAGAGCAACTTCGAATCCATCTGGACGAAGCGGCTCGGCGTGGTCATCGCATGCTGGTACTGCCTAAACCCGGGGCACGGCGAACATGATGACTCGTTCGAGGCGATGCCTTACCCCGTCACAGTGCCGGTGTTCTGCGGCCGGTGCGGGATCTCCAGCGTCCCGGCCGTGGTGGGGTGGGTCCTGTGAGGGAGTGGGTGATCGAACTGCCGTGGGCGACTCCGCCGGTGAAGCCGAACGGCGGGTACGGGAGCCGGTTCTCGCATGCGGCGAAGGTGCGGGAGGCCCGGCAGACCATGGGCCTCCTCGCCCGGGCGGCGAAAATCCCCCGGCTGGGTAAGTGCCAGGTGCTGCTGGTGTGGCATGTCGGTGACCGGATCGCCCGGGACCAAGACAACCTCGCGTGGACGCTCAAGCCGTTGTGTGATGCGCTCGCGTCGGCGAAGAAACCCACCGATTACCGGATCGTCCCGGATGACACGCCGGAGTTCATGGTGAAGCCGATGCCGGTGATCTCGTATGTGAAGGGGCAGCGGAAGCGGTTGACGGTGACGATCACGGATATTCCCGCACCGGAACCGGAGACGGCAATGTTCTAGAACACGATGGGGGAAAGTGTAGGAATATATGGGAATGTGATGTAAGCTGAATGCATAGATAAAGAAGCCGCCCGGACTCAGTGAAAGTCCGGGCGGCACGATCGGAAACTGGAGTCCGACCATGAACACTTTAGCAAAGCAGGCGCCCCGCACGGGTGGTTACGAGTTCCGGGGCGTGGTCCCCAACCCGGTGACGCAGGGTGCAGCGTACGCCGCCCGCGCATTGTCCGCGGCCCGCCGGCGTGTGGCTGTCGCCCGTGAGAAGGCCGCCCGGTTCAACACCGAAGAGAACCGCCTCGCCGTGACCGAACTCGAAGCCGGCCTCGCCCGCATGGAAGCAGCAGCCGGGCAGGTGACGGCATGAGCGTTTACGTGGACGACGCGTTCATTCCCGCCAAGGTCCGCTCAGGGCGCCTCACACACGACTCGCGCTGGTGCCACATGACCGCCGACAGCACTGAGGAGCTTGTTGCCCTCGCAGTGCAGATCGGATTGCAGGCCAAGTACATCCAGTACCCGGGCACGTGGAAGGAACACTTCGACGTCACGGAGCCGAAGCGTCGTCAAGCCGTAGCCCTCGGCGCTATCGAAGTTGGGTGGAAGGAACGTGTCATGGAAATGGGCAAGCGACGGATGAAGGAGCTGGGAGCGTGAGCCCGGCCGCGAAGCTCCTGGCCGAGGCCGCCCAGTTGGAGCAGGAAACCGTCCTCGTGCAGGGCGTCACAGCCCAGCAGCAACTCCGCGGACTCATGTTCGACCCGATGGAGCCACTCCCCGACCTCCACATCACCGCTCCCCCGGCCTCGTGGGAGCCAGCCGCCCGGCATTACCGGGACCTGTCACCGGAAGAGAGGGCCAGAGCGTGAGCCCGATCCGCGCCAGTGAGAAGCTGCGCTACCCAGAGGACTGGCGGGCCATCAGCCACAACATCCGGTTCGTCCGGGCAGAGGGCCAGTGTGAATGCTTGGGCGAGTGCGGAAGGGGCACACATACCGGCCGCTGCCCGAACCGTCACGGGATGCCTGCCTACGGGACCGGCTCCAACGTCGTCCTGACCACCGCCCACCTTGACCACACCCCGGAGAACTGCGAGGACGAAAACCTCAAGGCCATGTGCCAAGGTTGCCACCTTCACTACGACCGGGACCACCACGCCGAGACACGCGCAGCCACGAAGGCCGCCGCCGTGGTCCTCGCCGGGCAGACGGAGATCGACCTATGAGCCGGTCTTTACGTCAGGACAACCGTGAGGCGCAGGCCAGGGAACGCGAACGGCAGGCACAAGCACAGGAAGGGCACACCCCGCAGTCGTGCCCGACCCGCCTCATGGACGGCCGCAACGAAATCCGCTGCTGGCTCACCGCCGGACACGACGGAGACTGCAAATGAGCGGACGCGACCCCAAGCGGATCCCGGAAGTCTTGGCAGCCCTCGGAGAGCTCTGGATGGAATGCCCGGACCTGCGCCTCGGTCAAATCATGGGCAACGCCGCGATCACCTTCTACACCGAAGATGATCGGTCGCTCACGGAGATCCGTCAGTGGCGCGACTACTACCGCGAACGGCGTTCCATCGTCCAAGGCATCAGTAAACCCACCACCTAGGCAAAGGAGCCTCCATGGCTGTAGACGACAAGGGCCGGAACCACCCCGACGTCGGGACCGGTGCCCCGTCGTTCTGGACCCGCCGCACCAACCAGTACCCGGGATGCTGCTGCCCGCCATGGAGGTACAACCCCCGCCACCCGAAACCCACCAACCCGGACTGCCCGCAACACGGCACCGAAGAACAGGACCAAGCAGCATGAAGCCGCACGCCATGTGCCGGTGCGAACCGGACGGTAAGACCACCATCAGCTACGAGCAACGTCTCCTGCCGGACCGACGGGACGACAACAAACGCCCCTGGCACAAACACACACTCCCCCGTAGGAAAGGCAAACGATGAGCATCAGGATCCAGACCAACATCCCAGCGGGCGACATGGAAGTCACCATCCCCACGCACCTCACAATCAGCGAAAGCGGGACGAGGCAACTCCGGGACGCACTCATCGAGGGATCGAACCGGATACTCAGGGCCTACGGGCAAGAGGAGCTGCATCTCATGGACCCGGCACAAGTGGCGGAACCTCATGGAGGGTAGGCGGCAGTGCCAGGCGACGTCGAAGCAGTCGGGTGAGCGTTGCCGGCGCGCTCCGATCAAGGGTGGGATGGTGTGCAAGATCCATGGTGGCGGGTCGTCGAAGGTGCAGGCTGCTGCTGATCGGCGGTTGGCTGAGGAGGAGATGGCCCGCTCTGTGGTGACGTTGGGTCTGCCGGTGGACATCGACCCCGCCAAAGCCCTCCTCGATGAGATCGCATGGAGTCACGCCCACGTCCAGTGGTTGCGGGGCAAGGTGCAGGAGCTCAAGGCCGGCGAACTCGTCTGGGGTGTGACGCAGACGGATCAGGGTGTGGGGCCGCAGGGCATGGTGGACATGACGACGGAGAAGTCCGCCCCGAACGTCTGGTACCAGATGTATTTGACGGAGCGGGAACACCTCGTGAAAGTCTCGGCCGCTGCTCTCAGGGCGGGTATTGAGGAGCGGCGGATCAAGATCGCTGAGGACCAGGGGAATCTGGTGGCCGCGGTCCTGCAAAGGATCCTGGCTGCGTTGAACTTGTCGCCGGAGCAGTGGGCGGAAGTCCCAACGATTGTGCCCCGGGAGTTGAGGGCGCTCGCCGCGCTCGATTAGGGTCTGCTATTATGCCCCAAAGTAGGGGAAAGTGTGGGAATGTCTGTTAAAATGGGAGGTAACACTCGCCCGATGATCGGACCCACCGTGCACCCGTGTATCTCTTGCCATAACCCCATCAACGCGAACAACGTGGTGATCTGTTACGACTGCATCACCGCCCTGCAGGACGACCTGCTCCGGGTCGATCTGGTGGTGGAGGAACTGCGGGTGACGGTGGAGCGCCAGGACGTCGGCGGCGAACAGTGCGGGACCTCCGGAACCAAGCTGTACGCGCCGGCCCCGATCAACCTGTCCGCGTTGGATTGTGAGATGCGGTTGCACAAGGCGTTGATGGGCTGGTGCCTGCGGCTTGTCACGGAGCACACGGAGGTGTGGCATGCCGAGTGCAAGACCATCCACGCAGCCCACACTGACCGCACCACAGACCCGGTGTACCCGGCCCGGCCCGTCCTCCCCGGCCGCACCATCCACCACCTCACCAACTACCTGTACGCGCAGCTCGGGGAACTCCGGTCACGGGTCTGGGCCGCCGACATCAAACGCCACCTTGTGAAGCACCTCGCCCACTGTGTGGCCGCGTGCGAGCGGATGGAACCGAAGATCTTCGCCGGCGTCTGCCCCGAAGACGTGGGTGGTATCGAGTGCGGGACGTACGTGTACGAACCCCAAGGCGCCGTCGAGGCCCGGTGCAAAACCTGCGGGAACACCTGGGACATTGTGGAATGGACCGGGAGGGCGCTCCTGTCCAAGGAGTACGTGATCGGCTACCCGCCCGCCCTCTCCCGCATGCTCTCCTCCGGCGGGGCGCACGTGACCGAGCAGGACATCCGCAACTGGGCGGCCCGCGGCCAGCTCGACCGCGCCAACCCAACGGAAGACGACAAGGGCAACGAGCTCCGCCCGATGTACCGCCTCGGCGACGTCCTCGACGCATGGCAGGCCCACACCAGCCGGAAGCAGGCAGCATGAGCAACGTGATCCCCGATGCGGGCGAGGTCTACCTGACCGTCCTCAACATCATTCTGGTAATCCTCGTGGCGATACTGATTTGGAAAGCAGGAAAGAATGTCAAGTGAAGTGATCCCCGAGGCTGCGGTTGAGGCGGCGGCCAAAGCGTTTCGCGAGACGCACGATATGGGCGACGCGCTAATGAACGCCCTCGAAGCCGCCGCCCCGCACATGTTGGCCGATGCTTGGGATGAGGGTGAGCGCGCCGCGTTTGATTCGATAGACGGCGCTAATCGCACCAACCCCTACAGGCCCACCCCATGACCCGCCACCCGCGGCATGTAGCGGCTAGGATGGAGTCTAGGGATATGAGGGTCGTACGTTTTCTCCCCGCCATATTCCAGACGGGCTCCCTTGTTTTCGACGACGGTGGGAGCCTGTCGCATTTACAGATGTTGCGGAAGTGATTGACGGCTACCCGTGTGAATGCTAATCTTCGTATGGGTCGAAATTGCATCCGAAAGCCACCAGCCACGTGCGGGTGGCTTTTTCGTGCCCGCCTTCCACAGACTCCCGCACGGCCGGCATCCCCCCATGGCTGCCCGTGCGGGCCACCACCAACCACGAGGGTCCGCTACGCCCGGATGGTCAGATAGGCAACACAACCGAAAGGGGCCCCTATCTCCCGCGCAGGGTCACGCGCACCGCCGCTCACTGTGAAGTGCCGGCCCCCACACTTCCCCGGCAACGGGAAAGCAAGCGCGGCAGCTGGTGACTACCGCAACGCTGGACCCCGGCATGGATCCGATGCCGGGGCCTGGCACCAAGGAAGTCCCGCTAGATCGAAAGCGATGGCGGGCAAAACTGAATAGCCGTGCTGCCTACTCTCAGAGGCGGGCACGGAGGGCTGGACCGCACTGGCGGCGCAGGGATCGCGACCCAACCAGCCCACTGACGGCAAAAGCCACTGACCAACCATTGCGGAATGCAGTTGAGCCGGTAGCCGTCCCCTTGTAACCCAGCGACCGACACGTAGGAACTGGGCGAAACGCGGTCAAGCTAATAACGCCGGTATACACGTAGGCCGGAACGGGTGCCCTATCCGAGAAGGGGATGCAACCGCAGACTTAGGGAGCGACCATGGCCGCCTGGTGGGAACACGCTGCGCAGAAGTTCGAGAAACCAGCGCACGCATGGGAGTCCCCCGGCGACCTCGCCCAAGCCGTCGACCCCTCCACCATCCAAACCCCCGCCCTCGACCTCATCGACCAGGCACTCATGGACGTGGAGAACGGCACCTGCGACCGGCTCATCATCTCGATGCCCCCGCAGGAGGGGAAGTCCACACGGGTGACGAAGATCGGGCCGCTCTGGTTCCTCACCCGCAACCCGGAACGCCGCATCGCCGTCGTGTCGTACTCCGCCGGCCTCGCCCTCACCTTCGGCCGCGACATCCGCAAGTTCATCACCGACAACCAAGGCCAAGAAGGCACCCTCGATCTCGGCCTCCGGATCAGTGCCGACAACGGGGCCGCGTCCGAGTGGACCCTCGACGGCCACAAAGGCGGCGTCAAAGCCGTCGGCCTCACCGGCGGCCTGACCGGTAAGCCCGCGGACATCCTCTTCATCGATGACCCGGTATCGAACCGGGAACAGGCCGAATCCCCCACCTTCCGGGAACGCGCCAAGAACTTCTGGCGCTCCGTCGGCTCCACCCGCCTCGCCCCCGGAGCCCCCGTCATCCTCATCCTCACCCGCTGGCACGTCGACGACATGGCCGGGTTCCTCCTCTCCCAACCGGACAAGGACCGCTGGCGGGTCATCAACATCCCCGCCCAGGCGAACCACAACCCCGACGAAGGGGAGGCGGATCCGCTCGGCCGTGAACCCGGTGAGTGGATGCGCTCCGCCCGGACCAACGAGAAAACCGGCGAACCCCGCACCCCCGCCGAATGGGAACAGATCCGCGTCCAAGCCGGACCCCGCGACTTCTCCGCCCTCTACCAAGGATCACCGAACCCGGAGACGGGCAACGTGTTCCCGAAGGAATGGGCACGCTACACCGAACCGATGTGGCTCGATCAGGGCAACGGCGTCATGCACGTGCCCGGCATCGGCCGCGACGACCACGAGCTGGTGCAGTCCTGGGACCTCACGTTCAAGGACAAACCCACGTCCGACTTCGTGGTCGGGCAAGTCTGGCTCAGAGTCGGGGTGGACGCGTACCTGCTGGACATGGTCCGGAGGCGCATGAACTTCAACGCCTCCGAGGAAGCCATCGTGGCGATGTCCGCGAAGTGGCCCCAAGCCGTGACGAAGTTCATCGAAGACAAAGCCAACGGGCCAGCCGTGATCAACTCGCTTCAAAAGCGCCTCTTCGGGCTCATCCCGATCGAGCCAGAGGGCAGCAAGTTTGCGCGGGCGTCAGCGATCTCCCCACTGGCCCACTCACGCAACATCATCCTGCCCACCGCCGAGCTGCTGCCCAACGTCGAAGAGCTAGTCGAAGAGGCCAAGGCCTTCCCGAACGGCGCACACGACGACACCATCGACTCCATGTCGCAGGGCATCAACCGCATCCTGCTGATGCCACTGCTCAACCAGGGCAACGTCATCGAACCCGACGTCTACGACGACTACAACGCGCAGGGCTGGTCAATCAGCCCGGTCTAGGAGGACAGTATGGGCTGGTTCGGCCAACTGCTCGGCCTACAGGAGGCAGCCGTCGCTGCCGAGGGGAAGATCGCCGAAGGCACTGTGGCAACCCTCCAGTACCGGCTCGAGGAGTCCCTCGCCCAGCTGGAACTCGCCCGGGACAACGCCGGCTGGATGGCGCTCAGCCACCAGTACCAGGAGGAGTTCACCCGCGAAGGCCTCAAGAAGGCCGCCGAGATGGGCCGCCTGTTCGGGATCGCTAACCCCATCATCAAGCGCGGCCGGACAGTCCGCCACGCCTACGTGTGGGGCCAAGGCGTGACCATCGCCGCGACCGACCAGGACGTCAACGACGTCGTGCAGGCCTACATCGATGACGAGGGGAACCGGGAAGCGTTCTTCGGCGCCCAGGCACGGCAGCAGTACGAGGGCGCCCTGTTCGATGAGGGCAACTTCTTCCTCGTGCACTTCACTAACCCCCTCACTGGACGGGTGAAGGTCCGGACCATCCCGTTCGACGAGGTCCAGGACGTCATCACTGCCCCCGGCGACAAGGCCACACCGTGGTTCTACCTGCGCCAGTGGGTGGAGCGGGGAGCCGACGGCAAAGACGTCACGATGGAGGCTTACTACCCTGCGCTGAAATACCAGCCGCGCATGCGTACCCTCCGCATCGACAAGGTTCCCGTCATTTGGGATGCCCCTGTCCGCCACGTGAAGGTCAACGCTGGTTCGAACTGGAAGTTCGGCATCGGCGACTCCTACGCGGCCATCCCGTGGGCGCTGTCCCACAAGGGGTTCCTTGAGGACTGGGCGCTGCTGATGAAGGCGCTGGCGAAGATCGCTTACGTGTCGTCCTCGAAGAATGCTGGTGCGTCCCAAGCGAAGCGTGCAGCGCTTCATGGCATGGGCGGCGTCCCGGCCGGTTCCACTGTGTCCATGTCGGATGATCAGAAGATCGAGGCGATGCCGAAGTCGGGCGCCACGCTGGATTCTGAGTCGTCCCGGCCGCTGGCTACCATGGCGGCGACCGCGATGGACATCCCGGTCACCATCGCTTTGGCTGATCCGGGCCAGACCGGTGCGCGGGCCACGGCGGAAACGCTGGACTTCCCCACTCGGCTCACGTTCCAGGCGCGGCAGCAGCTCCACGCTGAGGTCATCCAGGACTCAGTCGGGTACGCCATCGAACAGGCCGTCATCGCACCGCAGGGCCCGCTCCGCAGGCTCGGCACAGCTGTCCGCGACGACGACCGCCTCAAGGTCGAATTCAACGACCCCGCCGCCTCAACCGTGGAAGTGACATTCCCGGGTCTGGACGAGGTCGATGTGAAGGTCCTTATGGACGCGATCATCGCCGCCGAGGGCATGCCTGACACTCCGAAGCTGCCCCTCATCCGGCTCGCTTTGCAGGTCCTCAAAATCCCCGACGTCGACGAGTGGATCGACAAAATCACCGACGACGACGGCAACCTCCTCGACACGGAAACCACGGCCGGGGATCTTGCGGCCAACGCATTCCGCAATGGGCAGGACCCGGCTGAGGCGCTCAAGTGACGAAGTTCTGGTGCCCTGGATGTGAAGACATCCACATCGTCTCCGACGCGTGGCAGGTGACTGGTGCCGGTGCATCACTGACCATATCGCCGTCCGTCCTCGTCTACGAGCGGAGGAAGCTCATCAACGAGGATCTCGAGTGGGACGCGCTCTTCGCTCCGGAGAACGTCACCATGGCCCCGCGCTGCCATTCGTTCGTCAAAGACGGTCACATCGAGTTCCTCAGCGACTGCACCCACGACAAAGCAGGTCAGACAGTTCCGCTCCCGGATCTGCCTGACGGGTTCTAGGAGGTTCGGATGGCGGTCACGGCTGAGACTCTCCGCATCGTTGACCGCATCCGCCGCGACCTCACCGTCATGACCGACGCCCAAACCCTCGCCCTCACCCGGGCATGGGTTGAAGCGTGGGACGTGCTGCAGCCCGACTTTCAGGCAGCCCTGGGCGAGTTGATGGCCGGGGCGGTTGACGGGAAGATCAGCCGTTACGTGGTGGCCAAGAACATCCGGCTGCGGGACGCGCTCAAGACCGCCCGGACCATGCTCGACGAGCTTGCGCGCACGACTGATGGCGTGATCGTGAACGACGTCGGCCAGGCTGTCCTTGACGCGCTCGACGGGCACGCTGCCCTAATCGGGTCGCAGCTGCCGCCGAACACGGCCGGCGCGGGCGTCAGCTTCACCCGGATGTCCCCGGACGCACTGGCCGCCATCGTCGAGCGCACCACCGATCAGATCCACTCCAGCACGAGGCCCATCCCGGCAGACGTCGAGCGCATCATGAAGCGGGAACTGATCCGCGGGATCGCAGTCGGCGACAACCCCCGAGCCACCGCACGGCGGATCATGAAGCAGACCCAAAGCCGGTTCAACGGCGGCCTCACCCGGGCACTCACCATCGCCCGCACCGAAACCCTCGACGCGCACAGGGCAGCGACGCAGGCGTCGGAGAAAGCCAACAAGGCGATCCTCGAGGAGTGGGAGTGGCATGCGGCGCTGAACGCCCGCACGTGCCCGTCCTGCTGGTCGAAGCACGGCACCCGCCACCCGCTCGACGAGTCCGGCCCGGATGATCACCAGAACGGCCGTTGCGCCCGCGTCACGATCACCAAGTCATGGAAGGACCTCGGGTTCGACATCGAGGAACCACCATCCCTGACGAAGGACGCCGAGACGGTGTTCAACGAACTGACGCCGGCCACTCAGCGGGACATCATGGGGGCCCAACGACTCGAGCTGCTGCAGTCCGGGAAGATCTCGTGGGCTGACCTCTCCACGAAGCGGGAGACGGTCGGCTGGCGCGACTCCTACGGCGTGACACCGGTCAAGGACTTGGCCGCTTAGGTCCCATCCGACAGGGACGGCTCGTACTGCACGGTCCCGCACCACTTACACCGGGCCTCCAGCGACGCCCCGGTGGCACGCAGATGAATCACCGACGCTTTCCACTCATGCCCAGGGCACTCCCCAGGCACGCCCGCACTCTCGTTCCGGTCATCAAGGCCCACACACCCATTCTAGGAGGCTGTCAATGCCGCAGATCATCAATGAGGTCTCCGCTGTTGGGGCTCTCACCGGCTCCCGGCAGGAGATCACCATCATCACCCCAGGATGGGGGACGAGTGGCTACTACTCCCCCGCCGTGCTGGAGAAGGCCGCGAAAGACCGGGCGTTCCCGGCCAAGACCCAACTCCACATCGACCACGACGGGGAGATGGCCCGGTTCGAGCAGCCCGCAGGGTCCGTCCTGCGCCTCGCCGCCGGCCTGACCGAGGACGCCAGGTGGGAGCCCGACTGGATCGACCCGGATAACCCCGGCGAAGAACCGGGCCGGCTGGTCGCGGAAGCAGATGTCATGCCCAACTGGCGTGACTTCCTCGCCGCCGCAAAGGAATACATAGGGACTTCCATTGCCGCGTCCGCCACCTTCACCAAGGGCGAGGTGGGTGGACGCAAAGGCAACATCATCGAGGCCATCCACCCCCACCCCCTGAACCGTGTGGACTACGTGACCAAAGCAGGCCGGGGCGGCCGCATCTCGGCAGTCCTGGAATCGGCCCTGACCCGGCGCCTCACCGAAGCCACAGCGAACGAAACCCGCGAGCTCATCCGGGAGGCCCTCAGGGCAGCATACGGCTACGACGGAACGTGGGTGTGGCTACGCGACCACGACGACACCACCGCCTGGTTCGAAGTCGAGGACGCCGACTCTCTACACATCTACGAGCAGACCTACCAACTGACCAACGACGCCGTCACCCTCACCGGGGAACGCGTCGAAGTCCGGGCCACCACCCAGTACATCCCTGTCACCCAGGCCAGTGAGGCGGCAACCGGGAACGTGTTTGAGTCCATCGACCTTCCCCAGGTCGGGGACCGTGTGGTGATCGACCCGGACCGGCTGCACGACCCGGCCCACAACACGGGCACCATCGCGGAGATCGGCACCACCGCGTACGGGCTCGTCATGGACGGGATGCCGGAGATGGGGGTGCACCGCTGGTACACGGCGGACGAGTTCGACTACGTAGACGACCCCGCCATGGGCGTGGGCTCTGAGGCGAAGAAGCGGCGCAAAAAGAAGAAACCGGGGATGCCTGGCATGCCCGGGATGAAACGTGAAGCCGCCAATGATTCCCCGCCGGACCCGGCTGGGGTTACCGAGAATGAAAAGGAGCCTCTGATGGGCACCATTCAGATTGAGGAAGCGGACCACCGCAACCTCATCGAAAAGTCCGGCCGGGCCACCGCGCTGGAAGCCGAAAACGCTGACCTGAAAGCCAGGCTGGCGGAGTCGGTCAAGAAGGACAACGACGCGGCGGCCGCAGCCGTCGTCGCCGAAGCGTTCCAGGGCATCACCGCCCCCGCCACCGTGAAGCTGCTCGCCGGCACCTACACGCTCACTACGGAAGGCGCCGTGGACACGGCCGCCCTCCAGGCCAAGGCCGAGGAAGCCGCCGCCGAAATCGCCGCGTCGTTCGGCGCCGGCACCGTCCGAGGCGTTGGCCACACCGACGCCACCGAATCCAAGACCATCACTGACGACGACGTCGTCAACGCACTCTAAAGGAGGCCGCGACCATGGCAAAGAACCAGCGCTACACCCACGGCAAGCACATCGCCCTAACCGCCCCCGCCGGCGGCGCAGTCTCCGGCAACCCCTACAAGATCGGCCAGTACGTCGGCGTAGCCCAGACCAGCGCGGCAGCCGGTGAGAAGTTCACCCTCTGGCTGGATGGCTCATACGACCTGACTGTAACGGGCGCACTGACCGAGGCCCAGCAGGTCTACATCACGGGTGCCAACGCCCTGACGGCCACCGCCACGGGGAACTACCCGTTCGGTGTTGCCAACGCTGCCAAGGCCTCCGGCTCCGGCGTTGTCGAGGTCGCACCCCACGGCAAGATCACCAACACCGCCGTCCTGGCATAAGGAGAATGACAATGGACCTTTTCGAAAACAAGGGGTGGCGGAAAGCCCCGACCCGCGATGAGCGGGTCTTTGAGGCCGCCAAGTTCTTCGGCCAGGGCCGCACCGGCGGTCCCGTGGCTCAGGCGGAGGTCGCGGAAGCGTTCTCCACTTCGGACTTCCCGGTCCTGCTGGGCGCCGCCTTCTCCAAGAAGGCAGTCGCCGCGCAGAAGGCAGCCGTGGACGAGTTCGAGCCCGTGCTCACGAACGCCACGGCCCCGGACTTCGAGCGTCACAAGCTCGTTGACCTGTGGGGCGGCGACGAATTCGAGCGCGTCCGTGAGGGCGAAGAGTACAAGGGTGGCACTCTCAACGAGACCGGCCTCGACCACGGCACCGGCAAGTACGGCAAGTCCTATGGGCTGACGTTCGAACTGCGCCTCCGCCGCCTGTTCTCCGACCTCGCGAACTTCCCGACCCTGCTGGGCTCCGGTGCGACCAAGGCCAAGAACAGCGCTGTCGCGCAGCTCCTGGTCGAGGCCGGCGCGTGGGACACCGCGTTCTTCGGCACTGTGGCGAACGTGCCGCTGACCTCGGAGAACCTCGACGCCGCACTCAAGGACCTCGCCACCCGCGAGGACCACCGCGGCGATCTGGTCGACACATCCCAGCTCGTCCTGCTCGTCGGTCCCGGCCTGCAGTCCGAGGCGAACCGCATCCTGAACGCGGCCAAGGTCGTCATCAAGGTGACCTCCGGTTCGAAGGTCACCGAGACCGAGATGGACAACCCGTTCAAGGGTCTCGTCACGCTGCTGGTCTCCCGCCGCCTCGGCAAGGAACTGGGCGCGAACCAGGGCAAGGCATGGGCGCTGGTCCAGGGCAAGGGCTCCACCCTCCCCTCGATCATCAACACCGGCCTCGAAGGTCACGACGGGAACGTCGACATCCGCGTCAAGCGCGATCAGGGCGAGAACGTCGGCGGCGGCCAGATCGCGGTGGATGAGGGTTCGTTCAACGACGACACCATCTGGTACCGCGGCCGGAACTTCTTCGGCATCGACAAGGGCTTCACCACGGGCGTGTACGCGTCCAACGGCGGCTAACCATCGCCTGATGGTGCCGGGGTGACAAATAGGGCAAGTCAACCCCACCCCGGCACCACCCCCCAACTTCATACAGGAGGCGCACCGTGTCTGACTACGACGGCGGAACACCGGATTCCGATTTCAGCACCACGGACGGGGCCATCGACTACACCCTCCCTTTGGGCAAGGTCCGCCTCCTCATCTTGGACACAGCTGACGCCCCGGCGGACAGGCTGTTCTCCGAGGACCAGCTCGATGCATTCCTCGACCTGAACGACGGCAACGTCCGCCGCACCGCCGCCCAGGCGCTGCTCGTCATCGCACTGTCAGAGGCGCTGCTCTCCAAGAAGATCCGCACACAAGACCTGTCCACGGACGGCCCGACTGTCGCCGCGGAACTGCGGGCACAGGCCAAGGCCCTCACGGACAAGGCCGATGCCGATGACGCCGCTGCCGGATCCTACTTCGAGGTCGTCCCCTTCTGTGACCCGTTCACTGAAGGTGTGGAGTACCGGCTGTGAGCCCGCTCTTCCAGCATCGGCCACGTCCCACTCTCGGCGCCACCATGGCAGTCATCCCCGCGGGCTGGGCCGAGCACCACCGGCCAGTGGCCAACGGCACCATGACGGGGACCATCGCATGGTTCCACCGCGGCGAGCCTGAACCGTGGCCGCTCCCCGACGGCTGGACCGGGCCCACACCGTTCCACACTTCCCCGTGCCGTGTGCAGGAGCTCAACGCTTCCGGACGCGCCACAGTGGCCGAGCAGCCGGTCACGCACCGCGAATACCTCGTGACGATCCCCATCGACGGAGCACCCGAGATCCGCGCCGGCGAGCACGACGGCGACTACGGCAAAGTCATCGCGTCCTCTGACCCGCTGCTGATCGGCCGGATCCTCAACGTCACCGACGTCCACCACGGCACCGAGATGTGGGAACGCGACCTCATCTGCACGGACACGCTCACCCAGAACTGAGGCGCCCATGACCGGCATGGAGATCGATGGTTCCCAGATCTACTCCCTCGCCCGGTCCTTCACCCAGGGCTCCGTGAGTATCGGCAAAGAGGCGCAGATCGTGGTCCGGAAAACGGCCATCGACATCGAGTCGGACGCCAAGAAGATCGCCTTCGAGAAGGACGTCCACGACACCGGCGACCTGATCGACTCCATCGGCCACTCCGACCTCCGCACCGTTGGCCAGTCCGGATCTCTGGAAGCCCAGATCGAACCGACCGTGGACTACGCCTACTACAACGAGGTCGGCACCAGCACCCTGCCGCCGCGCCCGTTCATGGGCCCCGCGTTGGACCGCCATGCAGACCCCTTCGAGCAAGCACTCGCCATCTTGGCTGAGAGGAGCGCAAATGGTGGCGCCTAGCCCTTCGATCCTGTTCGCCCTGGCGAAGGCCCGCATCGAACAGATCGCCGGATTGTTGCCCGGGAACGTGTTCGACACCCAAGTCCCCACCACGCTACCCAAGGACGCCTCCGGCAACATCCGCCCGTACGTGGTGATGTTCGGAGGCGTCGGCGCCGATCTCCTGCAGGAACGCGACGCGACCGGCCTGGCCGACGTCGACCTCCTCGACTTACCGTTCCAGACCACGTGCGTCGGACCCACCCCAGGCCACGCACGGGACGTCGCCTTTTCGGTGAAACAAGCCCTCACGAACATGCCCATCGGGGCAGGGTTCGTGAAGCCAGACCCGCAAGGGTTCCGGGTGGATAACCCGCTCCCAGACAACCAGGTCACCCCGGCCCGGTTTTATATGCCACTGATGTGGCGACTCACCACCAACTAAGGAGGCCCATCGTGGCAACCCGTAATCAGGTGACTGAACCCGCCACGCCTTCAGAGGCGCCGGCCGCGGTCACCGAACCCGCCATCCCCGAAAAAGTCGAGGGCCGCAAGCATGACCCCCGCAAACTCGTCTACGTCTACGACACGGAGACCGGCGACAAACTCGACCGACCGGTCCCGGAAACGTGGCTTGACGGCCGGTTCCCGCACCTCTCCCTCACCCCGTCCAAGAAAGCAGGCAAGTAAGCCATGGGCCAGAAAATGCTCACAGACGCCAACCGGCGCCTGGTCTTCATCCCCACTCTCGCGAACTACCACGCCCCGGTGCTGGCTTCCCTGACCGGTGTCGGTGTTGTGGAACTGTCCTGCAACGTGACGGCCGCCAACTACGCGCTCGGTTCCACTGGTGACGACGCGATCAACGACCCCGCAGCGTGCGCGTCCTCGAACTCCACGGTCCCCGGCCGCACGAACTACGAGGCGTCCTTCGACATGTTCCGTTGGAAGGACGAAGTCGATGACAAAGCGTGGACCACGTTCACCGCCAAGGGCATCCACGGCTACCTCGTGGAGCGCATCGGCCAGATCGCCGACGGCGAAAAAGCCCACGAAGTTGCGTTCGCCACCGGCGACGAGGTCCGCGTGTTCGAGGTCCTGACGGGCACCCCGCAGGTCCTGTCCCCGTCCGGCGCCGGCTACGAGAAGTTCAAGGTGAACTTCTCGGTGCAGGACAACGTCGACGAACGCGCCGTCGTCGTCGCGGCCTAACAAAGCTGCCGGCCGGGAGGTTTTCCAAGGTTCCTCCCGGCTGGCGTTCCACCCCTAAACCTTGCCCACATTCACTGAAAAACCTTGGAGGTTTTCCATGTTCCGCACCGTTCCACTGCATGAGTTCGATGTCCCTGACGCCCGAGTAACAGAGTGGCTCAAAGCGAATGACGTTAATCCCGAGGACGTTCTCGCGTCCAGCCTGGCCCTGATTGTTGGGGAAGAGTTCATCGGGTTCGTCGGGTTCCACCGTGATTCCGCCGGGAAGAAAGTTCTCGAGGGATCAGACGAATCAGTAATGGTAACCATCAAGGTGCCCATTGTCGTTTCCATGAAATCCGCCCCCGAAAACCACGGACTCTAGGAGCCACGCAATGACCACCGAAGAATTCAACCTCGACAACTGGCTCGACGGCATCCAGCGCACGGAACGCTCTGTCACCCTGTACGCCCGCCCCGACCTGCTCGCTGACATCGACGAACTCGAAGCGCAGCAGCGTCAGGCCGCCACCATCCCGGAAGAGGACCGTGCCGCCGGCGAGTCCACCGGCGGGAAACTGCAGGAGAAGATCGACTCCCTCTACATCGCACTGGACGCGTCCAAGCTGGTGTTCCGGGTGTCGTTCCTCGACGACGAAGAGCAGAACGCCATCGAGTCCCAGGTCAAGACCGATCTGAAGGCGGAGGCTGACAAGGCTGCCGCCGATGCCCGCCGCGAGGCCCGTGATAAGTGCAAGCGGCTGGAGATCACCACGGCGAACGATATCAACACGATCGCCCGGCAGATGGCCAACGCTGCAGCGGACAAGGTAATCGAGCGTGAGGTGTCTGTCCGGACCATCGCCGCCGCTGTCGTGTCCCCGAAGCTGTCCGTGGAGCAGGTCCGCAAGCTCTATACCAAGGTAGGGGACGCGCAGATCTCGCTCCTGTCAATGGCCTACTCCCGTGCCTCGAACGAAGCACCCCAGGTGACTGTCCCAAAATCGTTGAAGCCCTCGCAGACCGACGAAACGGGCACATCCTCCTAGAGGCACGCACCGCCCGGGACTGGAAAGTCCCGCAGACTGTCATGCGCGGGCGCCCGGACGACGGCAAGTGGAGCTACGCGGACCGGGTTATGGCCCTAGCCCTCACCGCATACGAGGACGGGCTATGCCCCGGCTGCGGGCTCCACCACTCAGTGGCCCGCGGGGACCACAACGTCGGCCGGCACGAGGCAGACGACCAGATCATCTGCGAAGGCTGCGCCCCGTTGGAGGCGAAGCAGGCTGAGAAGAACCGGGCCACGTTCCCGGGCCAGAAGATCACCCTGCGGGAAGTCGACGGCTGGGAGGACTAGGCGCGGCGTTTCTGCAGGTAGCCGACGACCGCAACCAGCAGCCCAATAACGATCATGCCGAATGACAGGCCCGCGTTGCCCGCGCCGCCGGAAACTACGGCGAACAGGAACACCACCACACCCAGGATCGCGAGCATCGCACCGATGCCGATAAGGGTGTCGCCGGGCTGCTTCGTCTGTTTACTCATCCCTGCATCAAACCACAACTGAATCAAGATGGAGGGCACCGTGGCTGAACGCTCCGTCGTTGTCAAGATCCGGGCTGAGATTGGCGAGTTCCGGAAGCAGATGCAGGAGGCCTCAAAGGTCACTGCTGAGGTCGGAAAGACCGCGACAGAGACAGCTTCTAAGTCCACGGGCGCACTCGGCCAGATGGTCCAGTCCGCGCAACGGCACGAGGAAGCGTGGTCGAAGTCCGGCGGGGCCCTCCTCGGATTCGGTGCAGCAGTCTCGGTCGGTGTCGGGCTGGCCATCAAGTCCTATATGGACTTCGACAAAGCCATGTCCGAGGTCAAGGCCGCAACGCACGCCTCGGCCGGGGACATGGAACAGCTTCGGGCTGCCGCGATCCGTGCCGGCGCCGATACCTCCTACTCGGCACGGGAAGCCGCTGACGCCATCACCGAGTTGGCTAAAGCTGGCGTCAATACTAAGGACATCCTGTCCGGCGGCCTAGACGGCGCCCTCTCCCTGGCCGCAGCTGGCTCCCTCGAGGTCGCTGACGCGGCCGAACTGGCGGCCACAGCCATGGTCCAGTTCAAGCTCAGCGGCGACAAGATCCCGCACCTCGCGGACCTCCTCGCCGCCGGCGCAGGTAAGGCCCAGGGCTCCGTTGAGGACCTCGGGAATGCCCTCAAGCAGGGCGGTCTGATCGCCGCCTCGACGGGTCTCTCGATCGAGGAAACCACAGGCGGCCTCGCCGCTTTCGCCTCGGCTGGCCTCCTCGGTTCCGACGCGGGCACCAGCTTCAAGACCATGCTTATGGCCCTGACGCCGAACTCGGTGGCCGCTGCGTCCGAAATGGAACGCCTCGGCATCTCCGCGTACGACCAGCAGGGCAAGTTCATCGGCCTGTCCAAGTTCGCAGGTGTCCTCCAGACGTCCATGAAGGGCCTCACCGACGAACAGCGCAACGCGTCGATGAAGATCATCTTCGGGTCTGACGCCGTCCGCGCCGCGAACGTCCTCTACGAGCAGGGCGCCAAGGGCATCTCCGACTGGACCGCCAAGGTCAATGACTCGGGCTACGCAGCAGCAACCGCGGCAATCAAGCAGGACAACCTGGCCGGCGACATTGAGAAGCTCGGCGGCTCGCTGGACTCCGTTTTCCTCAAGTCTGGATCCGGGGCAAACGAGGTCCTCCGGTCCTTGGCGCAGAGCGCTGAGGCCCTGATCGACATGATGGGCGGCATCCCGGGTCCGCTGCTGCAAACCAGCCTCGGTCTGGCAGCTGTGACTGGTGGCGCTGCCCTCGTTGGCGGGGCTTTCCTGACCACCTTCCCGAAGCTGCTCGAAGCAAAGCGTTCCTTTGACGAGCTGAGGATCAGCAATGACAAGCTGCATGGCGGTCTCTCCAAGACCGCCAAGGTCGCAGGTGCGCTGGCGGGGTCCCTAGTGGCCCTGCAGGTTGCTGGTGCTGTGTCCAAGTCGTGGGCTGGCGAGTCGAAGACCGTGGAGGACTACGCCCAGGCGTTCCTCACACTGAGTACCAGCACCAAGGACCTCGACGACGTCGTGAAGAACACGGGCGGTCTCGGCGACCAGATCAACGGTGTCGGCGATGCCCTTGTCCGGGTGAACGAATTCGACTGGTACGACAACCTGAACAACTGGGCCGGCGACATGGTCGGCGGGACGTCACGGACCCAGCAGTTCCGGGACAGCGTCAAGGGGCTCGACAACACCCTCGTCTCACTGGTCCAGAACGGCGGGTCGGAGAAGGCGGGCAAGTCCTTCAAGATCCTCGCTGAGGAAGCCAACAAGTCGGCCCTAGCGCAGGGCAAGACCGCCCTGACTGTTGGGGATGTTCTCAAGCTCATGCCCCAGTACACGGAAGCCCTCAAAGCGCAGGGAACCGCCCTGGGTATCAAGCTCCGCGACGACGAACTCCACGACCTTGCGCTCGGCAAGATCCCGGCACGCATGGTTGCTGTCACGGCCACAACTGAGGGCGCGACAAAGGCCGCCGAGTACCAAGCCAAGGTCTCCGAGGAAGTCGCCAAGAAGCTCGACGAGATGGGCATCGCAGCGGACGGCACCGTGCTGTCCTTGTCCAAGCTCCTCGACGTGATGTTCGCTACCGGCCTCGCCACGATGTCGGCCCGCGACGCCGAGGCCAAGTACCAGGAAACGCTGGACGGTCTGGACAAGAAGATCAAGGAAGTGATGGCCACCCAAACCGCCGGTAACGCTGTGTGGGATGAGGCCAAGGGTTCCTTCGATGTGACCAGCGAAGCCGGCCGGGCAGCGAACGGCGTGTTTGGTGATCTGCAGCAGTCGGCAATCGGCACGATGACGGCCATGGCTAACGCGGGGGCCGCCCAGCCGGAGCTGCAGGCCAAACTAGGCGACACGTACAAGTCGCTGTACGACACGGCGCGGGCGTTCGGCGCTTCGGAAACGAAGGCTGACGACCTCGCCCGGTCTGCCCTTGGCATCCCCAAGGACGTCAACATCCAGACGGCCATCCAGAACTACGCCGACACCCTGGCGAAGGCGAACGAGATCAAGAACGCCATCGACCGGATCCCGACGTACAAGCAGAGCAGCATCCATGTCCAGTACACGGAATCCGGCACTGCTGTCAGGGACCGGGCGGGCGACGCCGGCATGTCCAACATGGTGCAGGCCCACCGCGAGGGCGGCCTGATCCAGTTCGCCAACGGCGGGCACGTTCGCGGGTTCGCCACGGCCGGTTACGTCCGCGGCCCCGGGACAGGGACCTCGGATGAGATCAACGCCCGGCTCTCCAACGGCGAGTACGTCATCCGCGCCTCGAAGGTAGCCCAGTACGGTGTCAAGACTTTTGACGCCTACAACAACGGGTACGCGGCCCCGTCCAAGTCCTTGGCCGGCGGGTACGGGCGGACTCAGTCGTTCACCGGGTTCACCCCGGAGAACGGCGCTGCCGCGGCGGCGAACGCGGGCCCGATGGAAATGTTCGGAACGCTGTCCCTCAACGCTGACGCGACGAAGGCAACGTTCCGCGGCATGGCCCGGCAAGAGGCCACTGACGTCGTCGCAAACGCTGACGGCAAATCACGATACACGCGGACAGGGAGGTAAGAGCTGATGGTTGCTGTACTAGCGGAGGCCATACTCGACGCCCCCTGCCCGCGTGTCGGGCTCACCATCACCGAACTGGGCATCGGCGAATCGGTGTACACGGTGTGGCGGTCCGCTGACGGTGAGCGTAACGCCGTCAGCGGATACCGACGCATCACCGGCAACGACGCGACGTTCATCACGGATTACCACGCCCCGGTCGGCCGGCCGGTCACCTACGAAATAGAGGTGCTGTCCGGCCCGGCCGGAGCGTCCCGCACCCAGTCGAACACCGTCACCTTGGACACCGGCGGCGAGGGGTACCTCATGGACCCGCTCGTCCCACAGACCTGTGTCCCGGTCGTCGGGAAGCGGGACAAGAACGACGACCTGTACCTCCGCGGTTCAGCTCTTGCCGCGCTCGAGTACAACGCCGAGATCTCCATTTTCAAGGTCATGGGTTCAGACAAGCCCATGGCCCTGTTCGGGCAGCGCATGGCCGAGATGAACCTCGACACCTCCATCGGAACCCGCTCAGCGGAGCAGAACACCCGGCTGAAAAAGCTGCTGAAATCCACGGGCCAACTGCTCTTCCGGCCCTCTCCGGAGTGGGGACAGCTGGACCTGCCCGGGGCGATGTTCATCGGCAACGCTCAAGCCACCCAGGTTCCCGTGAACGTCCTGATGGGCGGGGAGATCACGTGGTGGGACATGAAGTCCGACGTCGTGCAACAGCCCACGATCAAGGTCCTCACCGCCACGTTCACCTACGGCGACGTCGCGTTGCTGATGTCCACCTACCAGCAGAAGCAGGACCTCATGGCGGGCAAAACCTACCTCGAGGACCTGAAAAACCCCATCGGCTAGGAGGCCCCCGCATGCGTCCCATCGATGAGGAATCACGGATCGCGCTGGACGGTTCCCGCCCGGCCGACACACTCATCGTGTGGGCGTGGCGTGACGGGTCACTCGTGGTCCCGGAACCGCTGCAGGTCATTGACGCCGGTTGGGACGAAGACGCCGGGGACTCGGTGAAGATCGGGCAGAACATCTCCCTGACCGTCGCAGACCCGGACGGGTCCCTCGGCGCCTGGCGGCTCGACGACCCGCTCGGCGTGGCCGGCACACTCCTGCAGGTCATCTACAAGATCGGCGGGGCACGGGCCCTGAACGCCGCATGGTTCCGGATCACGGACAACACCCCGGACGAACTGGTCGACTGGCGGGTCATCAACGAATACGGCTACGAGGAACCCGACGGGGACCTCGAACCGCACACCCGCCGCGTCCCGGTCATCACCTCCGTGGTGAAGATCGACGCCGTGGACCTGACCATCGGCCCGGACCGGGACAAGCTGGAGAACCCGGAATCACCCGGGGCCGGGGCGACGATCATCTCCGAGTTCAAACGCCTCACCCACGACTACTTCCCCACAGTGGTGGACCCGGGCGTGACCGACCGGACCGTGTCCCGGCAGCTGGTGTTCGACCGGGAACGCCTCGAAGCCGGACAGGACCTCCTCGGCAGGATCTCCGCCCGGTACCGGATGGGCGGGGACGGGGAATGCCGGGTCTACCCGCTCGGCGGCGACAGCGTGTGGCGGGTCGAGCCCGGCTACGGGCTGGTGTCCGTGAAGCGCCGGCAGTCCCTTGACGGGCTGTACAACCGCTGGGTGGTTGAGGGCAAGGAATCCGAGAACGGTCAGCCGGTCCGGGCGGCCGTCTCCATCGAAACGGGCCCGCTCAGGTTCGGCGGCCCGCACGGGCGGGCGCAGTCCTTCTACTCCTCGGAAATGATCGAAACCTACTCCCAGGCTGTGGCGTATGCGACCCGGCTGCGGGATGAGTTCCTGTCATCCCTCGCCGTGGTCCTGACCGTGGAGACTGTCCCCCGCCCGGACCTGCAGGCCGGTGACCGGATCGAAGTCGGCGCCCCCGTGGTGGCCGGCTACGTCGCCTACCTCCCGGGCGAGATCACATCCATCCGGAGGAGCTTCACCACCGTCCCGGGCTCAACGGTCCTGACGGTGAGCTGCTCCTACGCCGACGTCGTCAACGCTCTCAACCGCACCGACTGGGCCCAGCACCTGACCGGCAACAAACCCGCCCTCACCTGGGACCGCATGCCCTCCACGTGGGGCTCCGCACCAGCCATCACTTGGGACAACCTGCCATAGGAGGCCGCCGTGGATGACGGATTCAAACACACAGTCGCCGCCATCCCCGCCGGATCCACCCGCCGCACCTGGGGTACCGCCTACTACGACGGCGCCAAGTGGTGGGCGAACATGAACGGCAGCCTCCTCGACGCCCGGTGGATGGACCCGATTCAGCCGATCCAGAACGGCAAGATCGTTGTGGACATCACCAAGGACGAACGCGGCCAAGCCACCGCCCTTGTTATGGGCGGGTACACGGACCAGCCGCGGCCCTCCACCGGGGTGATCCTCGCGTTCGGGATCCTTGAGATTGTCATCTCCGGGGAAGACACCCGCACCTACACCACGAAGCGGTACCTCGGCCCGATCGAGGACTACGCCCTCGGAGACAACGTCTACATCACATGGGACGCCGCCACCCCCACGATCCTGGGCAAGGTCAACGAAATCACCGTCACCCCGCCCACACCCCCGCCCCCACCGCCCGCGGAAGTCGCATCCGGTGAGGTCACGCTGATCGCCACGGCCTCCGACACGTACGGCGTCGGCGGGTGGGGCCGCTGGGCCACCTCCCAAGGCGGCGGCGAAGACGTCTACACCGGCACCATCGGCGGATACACCGTCACCGGCTCATGGTTCTACGGTGTCCCCAAGCCGGAGCTGCAGGGCAAACCGATCACCCGGTTCCGCTTCCGGCTCCCCGGCAGGCTCCCCGCAGTCGGCGCGTACAACTCGCCCGTCACCATCTACCTCTACGCCCACAACTCCGGCGCCCGGCCCGGCGGCGACGTCACCCGCGTCACCGCAGCACACCCCGTCACCATCCCGGCCGGATGGTCCGGCGGCGACATCGACCTCCCTCTGGACTTCGCCGCCGCGGTGGTGGCCGGCGGCGGGCTCTCCATCGCGGGCGGCGCCTACGCCGGGTTCAAGTCCCGGCTCAAAGACGGCGAATCCGGTAAATCCATCCTGAACTGGAGCATCTAATGCAGACCCTTTACAACGGTGTCGAAGTCTTCACCAACAGCGACGACTACAACCTCGCCGATGACGTAGCCCACGCCCTCGAAACCGCGAACCTGATCATCAGGGTTCCGTCCCTGGCCGTCCGGGATGCCCTCCCCAGCCCATACGCCGGGATGACCGTCGCACGCGAAGACCTCCCCGGCTGCCCGCTGGAAACCTACGACGGTTCCGCATGGCCAGTCAGCGACCTCGCATGGACCAACCTCGCCACGGTGCAGGGCTTCACAGCCAACATCACCAGCGGCTGGGCGGGCATCAAATACGCGGTCAAGAACGGCTGGGTCATCATCAACGGGTCGGTCTCCCGCGGTACCGCCTGGGGCGCCGACCAGACAATCGCCGTCATCCCGTCCGCACTCAAGCCAGCCTACAAAGTGCAGGGCTCCAACGGCCTGCAGGTCGAACCAACCGTCGGGAACATCACCCTCGGCGCAGGTGCGACAGCTGCATCCTTCTCAGCGACCTGGCCGCTCTTCTGATGGGCGGCGCGAATGATTGACGGGATCGGTCCGCTGCTGGGCCTCACAGACATCGGCGCTGGCGGCGCCCTCGTGGTCGTGTTCTTCATGGTCATGACCGGGAAGCTCGCCACCCCCGCGCACCAGAGGGCCCTGCAGGACCGCATCCGCTACCTCGAAGAGGTCGTCAAAGACCAGCGCGACGCAGTGAAGGGTGCCGTGCAAAACGCCCGCACCGTCGAACATGTCGGCGCCGTCGTGGAACACACGATGGGCGCCATCAGCCAGAAGGCCGGTGCCGAATGAACTGGTTCAAGAAACGCAGGCAGGCTCGACTACCCGGGCCGGTGGCGGACGAAATTCTGGCCGCACACCGGGAAGCGATCGCCGGGAAACGGGAAGCCGCCGAACGCTCCCACCACTTCAAAGAACTCGCGAACAACATGATCATCCGCCACAAACGCAACGGCTTCGGCGAGAAGCTCGAAGCCGTCTACGAAGGGAGGGGCCTGCTGTGATATCCCCGCTACTGTTCCAAGTCCTGCTGCTGCTCCTTGGCTTCACCGCTGCCGCGGTGCTGGCCGCCTACTCCCTGTTCGCCCCGTGGTGGACCTCCCGCGCCGGCCGCGCCGTGTTCGCCCTGTACTGGACGGTGGGCCTGCTCATCGCCCACTTCGCGGCAGAAGAGATCTGGGGCCAGGGCGCCCCGTGGCGCGAACTCGTTCTCATGATCCTGATGGAACTCGTGCTGCTGTGGAACGGCTACGTCATCGTTTCCAAGCAGGTCCTCGCCCGACGCAACCACGAGGAGGGGCACTGACATGAGGCCCGTAGGTTACGAGCACGCCACCACGCAGGCGTTCGGCTCCATGAAGACAGCCGGAGTCATCGGCAACATCAACGCACCCCAGAGCACAGTCGAATACTGGGTCGGCCGCTACGGCAACTACCAGGCGTTCGGCCACGCCGGCGAAGACATCGGCTGCCCCGTCGGCACACCGGTCCGTGCCATGGCTGATGGCGTGGTGCTGTGGGCCGACTGGGGCACCAACCTACCCGGCGACGATTCCGAGTGGGGATACCGGCAACGCTGGTACCTGTACAAGGGATTCCCCGGCATCGTCACTGTCATTCAGCACCCGGGCTGGATCGGCATCTACGCGCACCTCTCCAACAACGACGCAGCACCGCGGGGCGCCGTCGTGAAGTCCGGGCAGGTCATCGCACTGTCCGGAAACACGGGCGGAGTGGACCCGCACCTGCACCGCGAAGCCCTGGTGGACCTGAACTACACCACGGGCGGAGAAAAGATATATGGCCGGGTGGACCCCACCCGGTACGACGGCATCGCCGCACAAGGATCAATAGAACAGGACGACTTCCTCATGGCACTCTCCGACGAAGACCAGAAGCTGATCAAGGAAGCGGCGGCCCGGCTGCTGTACGTGTTCAGCGAGCCCCGCGACAAGGCGCTCACCACGGCCCACCTCCCCGCCATCGCGGACGCCGTGCTGGACGATTCCACCGACCTGCCCGGCGGCGGCAGCACCACACCCCGCACCAAGGTCAAGTACCAGAAGCAGGAGTTCAACGTCCTCGGCGCCAAGATCGACGCGCTGGCAGGGGTCGTCGCGACACTCGCCTCCAACCAGGGCGGCGTGACCGTCTCGCAGGAAGACATCCTCGGGCAGCTCGACAAGTCCGTCAAGGAAACCCTGGGCCGCTTCACCCCGGCATTCATTGAGCAGGAGGAGGCCAAGTAATGGGAGACCATTCAGCGGAGAGGACCAGCCAGACCCGCTACCCGTGGCGGACGACGGCCCGCACGGCGCTGGCCTTCATTGGCGGTGGCGCTGCTGCAGCTCCCGGCCTCTACAGCGCGGTGACGAACCAGTCCCCAGAGACGGCCACCGGCGCCGGCCTCACCGCCTTGCTGGTCTCCGCGGCCATCACCCGGCTCATGGCCCACCCGTTCGTGAACGAGTGGCTGACCCGGGCCGGCCTCGGCGCCGAACCGAAGAACACCCCGTAGCCCGCACTTTCTTAGGAGGCCCGTGTGGCTGTTGAAACCACGGCCCTCGGGTTCAAGAAACCTGACGGCAACGAACTCGTCAAGGGCGGCGACAACATCATCGCCCACAACGCCCAGAAATCGCAGGAGCTCATCGAGGACCTGCAAAGCCGCTTCCCGTCGCACTTCGACGGTGGCACACCAGACTCCGTGTACGCCGCGGAACAAACTATTGATGGAGGTACGGTCTGATGGCCAACAGGATCCAGCTCCGCCGCGGCACCGCCGCGCACTGGGCATCCAGCAACCCGGTCCTCGGTGACGGCGAACCCGGCATCGAGACGGACACGGGCAAGCAGAAGTTCGGCAACGGCGTCGCCGCATGGTCCGCCCTGCCCTACGCCTCGAAGGGCGACCAGGGCATCCCCGGGGTGGCGGATGACACCTCCGTGAAGGACCTCATCACCACCCCGGGCAGCCAGACGGCAACGGCACTTTCTGCCACTTATGCCCCTGCCTCCGGGTCGGCAAGCTACGCCGCGAAGACGGACGTGATCCCCCGCTGGCAGGCCACCACTGCGTACACCGCAGGGCAGGCTGTCGTATCACCGGCCGGCGACATCGTGACCGCCGTGGCCGCATTCACCTCGGGCACCTCCTATGACGCCACCAAGTGGAACTTCTCAGCAAGCTACACCACGCCGACGAACGCTGTCCTGGCGGCGGCTGACGCGGCGGTGCAGCGGCTGGTCTACAAGACGCAGGCAACGGGCGCGGTCACATGGTCCGACGCAAACGGGTGGAAAATCTTCGCGATGTCCGCTGACGGCAAGCAGCTCATCGGCATCAAGGACAACACCTCCCCGACGTGCGACCTCGGGTACAGCACAGACGATGGCGCGACGTGGACCGTAGCTGAGACGATGGCCCTCACTATCCGTGGCGTCCTGATCCTTGCCAACGGCGAAGTTATGGTCACCACCCAGAACGGCGGCAGCAGGCACTACACGTGGGTGTCCACCGGCTGGGCAGCCAACCCCGTCACCGCGACGTGGGCGAACACCCGCACGTCCAGCTTCACGACCCTGTCCTCTTATGCAGCGCAGGAGTACCAGGGCCTCGCGAGGGACAGCGCCGGTCACGTCTGGACGGCCGACTACGGCAAGAAGACAAACGCCGGCGGCACCCCTGACCCGCAGACCGCGGCCGTCCGGATCATGCGCTCCAACGACCACGGCGCCACGTGGACAGAAGCGTTCAACCTCGCAACCTGGCTCGGCACAGTCCGCGGCAAGACGGACCTGACAACTGTCGGCTACCACCTTCACGGCGTCGCATGGGACCCGTACTGGTCCCGGCTCTGGGCAACCTACGGCGACTACGTCAACAGCACCACAGGCGAAGCGGGCATCATCTACTCCGACGACTTCGGCGCCACATGGTCAATTGCGTGGACTACTGTCGGAGCCGAGAACCGCTTCCAGACGGTCGGTATCACGCCCATGGAAAACTCCATCGTCCTGCACCCGGACGGGAATCCGGCCAGCGTCTACCGAATTCCGCGCACCGGGTACCGCTCCATGGGGACGCCGGAGGCGGTCCTCAGCATCTCGGCGATCAGCTCTCAGGCCATCGGCGGGCAGGGCTTCCGGGCCAGCTACGCCGGGGCTCCGCTCATCATCGCCATCACGCAGCAGGCGGCGGGCGGAACCTTGTCACGGCTGGTCGCAACGGGTGACGGCAAGAGCTTCTACAACCTGTACCTCGACACGGCGCCGACAACGGTGACCAACTTCGGGAACCTGTTTTACGTCGTGGGGCCAACAGCTAGCGGCAAGGTGCTCGCTACGTCGATCCAGGATGGGCGTTACGGGCTCGGTATTTCTCGGCTGACAGTACCGGTCACGATCTAGGAGAAGCGGATAGCGCTCATGACCTGCTGGGCGATGACAGCGTGACCTTTGTCGCTGGGGTGGAAGTTATCCGCCTTGGTGCCATTCGGCAGCAGCCCATTCGCCCAGCGGTTCGCCTCCACGACGAACTTCCCGGACAGGACGCGGTACTTGCCACCAGCGGCAGTGCACTCTGATTCGATCACAGCATCAAAGGCCTTCGCCTTAGCGGCCGAGTTCCAGCCGCCCAGGCAGACCATTGGGGCGGTAGGGCTCTTGGCTCGGATGGATGCGAGCAGCGCCTTGTAGTCGGTCGTGAAAGTCGCCGGGTTGGACTTGATGACATCGTTGGTGCCCAGCTCCACCACCACGAGGTTGAAGTCAGCGCCCGCAGCGGCCACTTCGGGAGCCGCTTCGGCTGTCGTCTGGCCCGGCTTGCCCGCGACGGTCTGGGCCACGGCACCTGTCTTGCCGAGTTCGGCGGCCACGAGCTCACGGAAGGCCAGTGCGGGCGCCGTCGTTGCGTAGCCCGCGGTGAGGGAGTCGCCAGCGAACAACACCCGCAGCGGAGACTTCGACGGATACTCAACCTTCACGGTCGTGTCCTCGACGTGCTTCTTTTCCGCAGCAGCCTTCTCGTCAGCGACCTGCCGGCTAAACGCATCAGCCTTAGCCTGGATGTCAGGGATGGCGGGCGGCGGCGCCTGTGTGCAGCCAGTGAGTACGAGAGCAGCGGCCAGCACGAGAATTCCCCCAAGTTTCATGACCCCATGATATGCGGTCCGAAAGACCGGTTAAGTTCCCCAACGAAAAGACCCCATCATCTTCGGATGGTGGGGTCCTTTTGTCGTTTCGATGGAGTAACATGGTCAGTTCAACGACGGCGGCCCCATCAGAGCGGGAACTCTGACAGGGCCTGGTGCCGTCACCCATCCACCATCACGCGACATGGAAGACGACATGCAGAAGACTACCCTCATTGGGCTGCCCACCGCACGCATTACGACGAACGCCGAACTGGCCGCGGCCGGCTACCTCGCCCGCTACAACGGCGGCACCCGCGAGACGTACCGCGTCTCCCTGAAGATCCTGTGGGACTGGTGCGGGAACCTCGGCGTCGATGTCCTTGACGGGATGCGCCGGCCGATCCTCGAACTGTTCGCCCGCTACCTCGAGGACGAACGCGGCAACTCTCCGGCCACCGTCGCCCATCACCTCTCCATCGTGCGCGGGTTTTACTCGTTCGCGGAGATCGACGGCTACATCGACCGCTCCCCCGCCGCCCACATCCGGATGCCACGCGTCTACCAGGACGAATCCAAGACACTGGGTCTGGACCGCATGGAGCTGGGCTCCCTGATCCAGTCCGCCCGGGCATCCTCACCGTCCGACGCCGCGCTGATCACACTGATGGGCATGCTCGGGCTGCGGGTGTCCGAGGCGTGCGCGGTGAAGATCGAGGACTACCAGTACGTGGAGCGCGGCCACCGCTGCCTGCGGCTCGTCGGCAAGGGCGGTAAGCCTGCCACCATCCCGCTCCCCGTTCCGGTCCTGCGGGCGCTGGACGCCGCCGCTGGGGACCGCACGTCCGGGCCGCTGCTCCTCCGCCGCAAGTCCGGGGAACCGATGAACCGCAAGGCCGCAGCGCTGGCCGTGAGGCGACTGTGCAAAGCGTCCGGGATCACGAAGAATGTCACCCCGCACGGGCTCCGGCACAGCTTCGTAACAGCCTGCCTGGACGCCGGCGTGCCGCTGCGTGATGTGCAGATAGCCGCCCGCCACTCCGACCCGCGGATCACTGCCCGCTACGACCGGGCCCGGCATAATCTGGACCGGCACGCCGCGCATACGGTGGCTGCGTTCCTCGCCGGCGCCGCCTGATTCCTGCCGTTGACGTCGTGTTGACGCGGTCAACATCAAGGCTGCAGCGTATGGGAAGGTACGGCGTGTTTGGGCTTGATTCCATAAGGGTTTACGGTCCTTTGTTGGTGAACTTCCCATAGTGGTGGGGGTTCAAGTCCCCCTCCGCGCACAAGGGAAAACCCCCGGAATCCAAGGATTCCGGGGTTTTTTTCTGTCTCCAACCACGCGAGCCTCAGTTTCACGCGCGCGTTTGCAGAAGAGCGCCACCCGTGTTCCACCGAGTCGCTCATTTGTGCCGAGTCCAGAAATCCTCTCCCCGCCGCGCCGCGCGCCGCGCCCCGCGCTCCAGCCGGAAGCACCTGACTTCGCGCTGTCCACACATCGCGAACCACCCCTGGCCTAATCTCCTGCCACCCGTCGCCAACAAAGCTAACGGCCAACACCCCAATGGCGTTGGCGGGTATCAGCACCGGCCACGGGCGGGACCGGACTCCGGCAGTTGAGGAAGAAGAACGAGCTTCACTGTGACGAGAACGATAAAGGACCGCCCCCAGGCTTCGCTATTACGCCCAGGACCAGGGCGCTGCAAAAGCCCGAGGATCAAGGCAGCGATCTCCCCGCCGTCGACAGGAGCGGCCGGGTGCCAGACACGAAGAGTCGGAACCGCGGAATATTCAAGTCGGTCGGTACCAGTGGGAGTTAGGCTGCTTGTTTTTCGGTGTCTTCCTTAGGTTGTTGGTCCATGTGGGTCCGGGCAGGGCCAGTATTTTGGGGTCGGTGGTTTTGGTGAAGCGGTTGGGATGTTTCACCCGTGCCGTGGCGAGGGCTTCGGAGCGTTGCTTGGCGAGTCCGGCGGCGAGCCTGTAATCAATGTTGGCGGGCGTGTGGAAGCCGAACCCGGAATGCTGATGTTGGTGATTGTTCCAGCCCGTATTTCATGGTCTTGAAGAGGCCTTCTGAGTACGATTCCCTTCATCATCTACTCCGCCAGAACCGCGGATTCGCCGGCGTGCACGTGCGCGCCGACGATGAAGCTGGAGTGGATGTCGACCGTCCTGTAGCAGTCGTAGTATTTGGCCGTCACGGGCCCGGCGAGCTTTGTAATGTCCCACGTGTTATGCCGATGTTGGTCTGTGATCCCAGGTTCCAGGCGGGGGAAGGGGTGAAAAGGTCGGCATCATCATGCTGTGGTGATTGGCTTGTCTTCTTGACCGTTGAGGATTCAGTTCTCGCCAGCCGGGCGGTGATGTTGGTCCTATCCGGAGGCTCGCCGTGGCTCCGGGGCGTGGCGGGCGCTCTCCGGAGGCCGGGAGTCCCGCGCCAGGAGGACGGCGGTCGCGAACTCCCATCCGGTAAACGCCAGCAGGGCGGAGCGTTCAGGCAGGCCAGGTGGCCAGTCAAGATTGATCGCCAGCAGGAGCCACGCGAGCGTGATACCCGCCGTGACGGTGACCACCAGGGAGACGCGGAAGTAGCTGCGCCAGGCGGCGTCGGCGCGAAACGCCACGGCGAGGAGAATCAGTGCCACGAACTCCACAGCGAACGATCCCGACGCAGCCAACCCGTGCACCAGACCGGTGAACGTCGGCGGGCCCTCGGCCGGGTCAGTGGGAAAGATTGCCGCCACGAAGAGGCCCAGGGCGGCGGCTACGAACAGCATTACGCCGGCACGGGCGGCGTGTACGGCACGAACAGGCGCCAGCGCGGAGCCTAGCCCCACGGCGATCGCCAGGTTGCCGATACCGTGGACCATGGTCCCTGCGATGAACAGAGAACCCCACGGCCCGTTGGCGTAGTCGCTGACGTAGGTATAGACCACGCTCAGATTGCCACGGAGCACGTGCAGGGCGACCTGGGTGATCCAGAAGACCACGACGCCGGCGACGCCTGAGATCCCTGCGCGTCTGATCCACCGTCTTCGGTCGACCGGACGAGCCTGAGTCTGGGCCACTTCAGCCCCAGCCCGGTCGCAGTGGCTTACGGCTGCGATTCCCGTTCGAGCGTCCGGCGATCACCCGGCTCACCTTTGTGTCGCCTGCCTCGACGGCCAAGGTGGATCCGGCGATGTAGAGCGGCCAGATGCGAGCCGGTCTTTCTGCGACGAGCGTTACGGCTTCTTCGTGGAGGCGCCTAAGGCAGCCAACCCACGCACTAAGCGTCAGCGCATGGTACTCGTGCCACATCTGGGCGTTCCGTGCATCGAAGCCCGCGTGTTGGGGACATGACATCGCGCAGGAGCAAAGCCATGGACGATCCCAGAATCTGCTCACGGAAGTCGTTCGAGCCGTCGCAGTGGCGCGAGAGCGTCTGCCGCGTAATCGGCCCCTCACCCGGACCTCTTCCGGCGGCGGGATTGGGCGCCCTTCACCGCCGGCCTCGAGCAAGATCCTCAGCGGCGTGACCAACCGATGTGCCGCGAGTCCCTCAGACTCTGGCCACTCCTGCAACTGGGGGGCCCTGTAGATGTGGTCGACCACGTCGATGTCACCTGCGATGTAAGCCCGGGCGAATCTGAACTGCCCCGGTGCCGTGAGCATCCGCCGCACTGACGCGGCGCATCGGGCCACCACTGTGACCTCCGGTGGCCTGGGTCCCGACCCCGGACCGTGGTAGGCCTCCACGGCCTGAGATGTCCCGGCCACACCAGCCAAGAAGCCCGCCACTCCGGTTGCAGGTGCCGAATTAACCCGGCGGTGCGTAGGTGCCACGTCCCAGCCCTTCTGTTGAGTCGCGCCGATCCCTCGCGTGGTGTCGTTCAGTGCACCGAGTGCGCGATGCGCCCAGTCTAAGCCTTGATCCACCGGCGCGGCTGGTGGTGCGTGGACGGCAAAGGGGCCTGCCGCAAGGAGTCCGGCGGCCCGGGTGAGGTTGTACGCGATGACCGCGCAGACCAGCCAGGCAGAATACGCGGCGAATACACCTGAGGACATGTGGGCCAGCGCGCTGTCCTTCAAATCGGCGTTGACCTGCTCGATAACCGCGTGTTGGCGGTGGATCTTGTCGGCCGTGACGGCGTCCAGGAGTTCGGCGTCAACGGTGGTGAAAAACGCGTGATGCCGGTGGGCGTCGAACAGGGTTGTCTGTCCCTGGCCGTCCTTCGGGTTCAGTTCAGGGATCCTGCGCACGATGAGCCTGCCGGTGATCTCGTCGGGCTTTTTGCGGGAGGTGAACGCGGTGAACTCGATTTCGGCGACCTCGGCCCCGGGAGACCCAAGAGTTCGTGGTCTCGTCGAAGACCGCGTCGGTGTAGTCGATTGTTTTCCATGCAGTCTCCGGGATCCGGGTGATGGCGCGTTTGACGGCCGGGTCCATGCGCACGGTCACGGAGACCTCCGCCCGGCCGGCCAGCGGAGGCAACCGTGGCATGGCCGTAAAAGGCCGAGTCGGCGCGGCAGAGCACCCGTCCGGCAGCGTCGATGCGCTTGAGCGTGGACAGGGCTTCGGCGACCTGGCATTTTGGCACCACGGGATGAATTCGTTGCGCCTTGCGCAGCCGCTGGGCCAGGTCACCGGGGCCGTGTCCTTCGTGGAAACGGTGGCCAGCGGGGCGTTCATGCCGCGAACCCCGGAAAACCCGTACCCGGAGCCCTGCTTGGCGTAGCCGTGGACTTCAATGATCGTGTCATCGACATCCACGAACACGAATCCATCCGGACCCGGGAACCCGAGCAGCGGAGACCGTGACGCCAGATCGGTCAGGAAGCGCGACGCGAGGGCGTCGAGATGCCGGACAGGCCCGAAGGAGCCCCCCCACCGGCAAGCTCGTGTAGCCGCGCACATCCTGTGCCAGCGTGTCATCACCGGCAGCAGCCCGGCGGCCGACACAAGGTCGGGTTCATCGAAGGAAACCGTCACCCGGTCCCATTCCAGCCCCGGGTCAGTGACGATAACCCCTACACGGAGTCGCTTTTCAAGGCCATGAAATACCGGCCTGAATTCCCAGAGCGCTTCGCTTCCCTGAGCGAAGCCCGTGCATTTACTCCCGCCTCGGCTTCCCCACCCCGTCCGATGTGCACTACGGCCTCGCCGGGAAACGCTCACAGACCTTGGTCGCGGTCAGGGCCAAACATCCCAGTGCTTCGGCACCACTACCGACCCCAAGATTCTGGCTCTACCCGGGCCGGCATGGATCAACCAACCCAACGAAACCACCGAAAAGGAAGCAGCCTAACGGCTGCGTAACTCACCTTGGTACCGCTTGACTTGCAAAATTCCGGCCGCGGCTAGCGAACCGGAGTGATCAGCCACACCGCTTCGCGGGCATTCTCAAATGATTCTTCGATACGTGCTTGGTGCGCAAGTTCTATGAGTTAGTCGGCCACCTACCGGCGGCGCCATAGATGGAGGACAATTCTATGGTCGCTCGGTGACCCCGCGTTTACTTGGTACGGTTGGACTTGACCGGCGGGTTCGAGTTGATGCTGGTCAACGCCCGCGACGCCAACGGGCTTCTGGGTCGCGAGACAGACGTCAGTGATTCGGAGTGGCTTTGTCAACTCACCGAACGCGGGTTGCTGCTGGCCGCGCTGGTGCCGCCCGAGCCGATCCGCAGGTTGCGTGATCTCACCCGGCATCGGACAACAAAGATCCGGGAGCGCAACCGGGAAGCGCAACGGCTGGAGAAGGTCCTCGAAGACGCCTGCGTTAAGCTTTCCGCAGTGACCACCGACATTCTCGGGGTGTCCGGTCGCGGGATGTTGCAGGCCCTCCTCTACGGTGAACGGGATCCGCAGGTCCTCGCTGATCTGGCCAAACAGAAGCTGCGCCTCAAACACGATGCGCTGGTCGTGGCGCTGACCGGCCGCTTCAACGACCACCATGCCTTCCACTGCGCAATCATCCTGCGCAGGATCGATGAACTGAGCGCCGTCACTAAGGAGATGACGGCACGGATCGATATCGAACTCGCCCCCGTTCGCTGACACGGTCGAGCACCTTGTGACCATTCCGGGTATCGACCGCAAAAGGCGCAGCGGTGATCATCGCCGAGACCGGCTGTGACGTGACCCGGTTCCGGACCGCTGCGCACCTGGCCTCGTGGGCCGGAGTATGCCCCGGTGGCCGTGAATCCGGCGGGATCAAAAAATCGGGAGTCCGCCGAAACGGCAACAAAGCACTCGGAGCTGCCCTGGGCAACGCGGCTATGGGCGCAGCCCGGACCAAAAAACACCTACCTCCGCGAACGCTATTATCGGCTCGCCGCCAGACGAGGCAAACAACGAGCCATCGTCGCGATCGAGGATTTGGAGCCCATCACATTCGTCACCTCTGATCGAGCCGTGCTGCGTCTCCTCGGACAGGTGTAATCTCATGAGACCAAGGGAGTTTCGGCAGCCGAGGCCGGAGGGATACGCCGGAACAGGGTGCTTTCCTGAGGGTCCCACCGAGGTCTGGAGGGCTATGCGGACGTGGGGCTCCCCATGGAACGGGCCGAATTTGGCAAGGAGTGACAACGGTGGGTGTATGCGAACGCGGCTGTTCTCGGGAGGTTTTCGATCTCATTGTCGTCGGTGCCGGGCCGGCAGGCTGTTCGGCAGCCCTGGGAGCACTGCGTGCACGGTCCGATGCGAAGGTGCTGATCATCGACCGGGATCCGCCCGGACGGGATAAAGTCTGTGGAGATGGAATCGGCCCGGACGCAGTCGCCGAACTGGCCGCGCTCGGACTGACCGGCATCCTGCGCCCGGAAGAGATGGTCTCCAGGATCAGGATCGCTGCGCATGGCGCCGAGATCTCGGCGGTTGTCCCGCGCCCCGCTTACATCGTCGCCCGGGCGGAGTTCGACCTCCGCCTGCTCCGAGCCGCCGTTGCGGCGGCTGCAGTCTTCCGCGAGCACAGCGTTCGCGTGATCGGTCAGGGGGCCGACCGTATCCTCGTGGACGGGATGTACAGTGCGCCGGTGATGATCGGTGCTGACGGAGCCAACTCCGTCACGCGCCGTGCCGCGGGGCAGCCGCCCAACCGGAGCCGGGACCTCGCAGTCGCCGTGCGGGGCTATGTGCCCGCCCCCGAGGGACTCGACGAACTGTACATCCGCTGGGACCATGTCGCTGGCCACGGGCTGAGCTATGCATGGGCTTTCCCGACCGCCCACGGCCGAGCCAACATCGGCTACGGGACCACGACTCCGGCGCCCGGCAGGGCGTGGCTCGCGGCTCGTGCGGTCGACCTGCTGCCCGAGTTTTCCGTCTCTACGGCCCAGATGGCGGGCCATCTGCTTCCGCTTTCGACCCATAGGCCCCTGCCAGCCGTCGGCCGCGTCCTCTTGGCCGGCGACGCTGCGAGCTGCATCAACCCCTTGACCGGCGAAGGCATTTTCTACGCTATCGCTTCGGGAGGCATGGCCGGAAGGGCCGCGGTCGGCCCGGAACCCGGGCCGACCTACGTTCGAGCGCTGCGGGCACGATTCGGTCGACAGGACCGCCAGCTGAGGGCGCTGTCAAGGACGCTGAGCCACCCGAACGTCGTCGCTGCAGGTGTGCGTGCCTGCGCACGCGACGAACGGGTCTTTCGTTCCCTCATGGGCGTCGGGTTAGGAGACGGGGTCCTGGAATTGATCGACTTTGCTCGCTTCATCCGGGCCGCACTGAGGCGCTGAAGCCAGTCGCCACCCCGAAGCGCCCGTTGGGCCGGGGCTAGGGTGTGCCGTAGGCCCCGCGTGGGCCGTAGAGGTAGGCGAGATCGTTGAGTGTCTGCAGGGTCAGCTCCCGCGCCTGCGCAACTGATCCTTCGCAGGCCAGTACCTTCAGGTACTCAAGCTCCAGGCGGCCGCGGACGCCGTCGGCCTTTGACTGAATGTCTGTGACCGCCAGGAGCGCAAAGGCGACATGTCGCCGCTCCCTCCACAGGCCGGCCCGCAACGCGAGCCTGAACAGTCCGTCCAGCTCCAGACCGGCGGGGGCTTTGGCCTTACCCACGTAGACTTCGGCCGCGGGTCCGGACTTTGAAGCCGTCCATCGGAAACCGACCGGCACGCTGCGGCCTTTCCTGGACAGATAGGTGGCGGACACGGCCAGCAGCTGCCGCCCGTTGTCCAAGGCTTTGTGGTTCAACGTGATGTCGCTCAGGTTCTCCTGCCGGCAGGCGGCTATAAACTCCTGCACGGCCTTATCCCACAGCCGGTCCGTAACACCGTTCTCCATGTCATCCACCCCCAAAAGAACGATACCGGCCAATGGCGCGACGGGTCAGGAGACTCGCGGCGGCAGCTTCCTTAATGCCGGCCCCCAGGCGTCCAAGGCCTAGGCTGGACATGTGACGTTGTCCCCCGCCCCCCTTGAAGCTACACTTTCAGCCCCTGCCGAGTGGTGGCAGATCGTGGCCGCACTGGGACCGCTGGCGGTCCTGGCCGGTGCCGTCCTTGCCGCCTTCATCGGCTGGCGGACCCTGCGCCAAAAAGCTGTGGCGGACGCGCAGGCACTGAGGCAAAGAACACGGGCTGACGACCGGGCCGAGTGGTGGAAACGGACGCAGTGGGCACTGGACAAGGCCCTCGACGGGGACGAGGATGCCAAGGCCCTTGGCCTGGCCTCGCTTGCTGTACTCGCGCGGAGCGACCTCGCGCGGGAAGAAGAACTTGAGCTGCTGGATATTGCCTGGCAGTCGGTGACCGAGGCCAACGGCGACGACGGCACCTGGGACGAGGATGCCGACGCCGTGGACTCCGCGGAACCAATCGGCGACAATGGAACAACGAGCACGGACCGAACGGAGGAGGGAGCGCCATGAGTACCAGCACACCGGAACAAAAGAAATCGCGGACACCCCGTCACGTCTCCGCTGCCCGTGATAAGCAGCTGACTCCTTCGGAGCACAGGGTCCAGGTGGCCGCGGCAAGGCTGCGGGTTGCACTCGACGAACGTTTGGGCCGGTCCACCCCGGCCGAGACCAAGGCGCTCTCCAAGGAAGACCTTTAGGCCGCAACCCACGAAACCAGTGCCCACGGAGAAGGCCCCGCAACGCGGGGCCTTCTTTCTTTGCCCAGGTTCCGTTAGACCTTTTCGGGTGTGCGGTCCACCACCGGCTCTGAACCTGTGAACTTCCGTTCCCGGCGGGGGAAGGCCCAGAACTTGAAGTCCTTCGCCTCCACCCTGGGCTCGGGCTGCTTCTCAGGTTCCCGCGAGTCCTCTTTCCGAATGTCCCTCCGGAAGTCCTTGTTATACGGGTAGCACATCCCTGACCTCCTCATAGTGAATGCCCTTTAATCCTCCTCCCAATTTGCGCGCAGGTCGACAGTTTTTGGACCCAAGCTCATGGGTGTCGTTCGGCCCATGACACCGGCGTGGGTTGCACCATAGATTGAACAACCACAGCAGTTTCAGTTCGGATGAGAGGCAATGCACATGGCGAAGACAACGGGTGTAGCATCACGGCTGGCCGAAGCACTGGCCGTAGTGCTCGGCACAGAAGGGATCCCGCTGAGGCTGCGCGCCTGGGACGGCTCGGAGGCAGGTCCGAAGGACGCCCCGGTCCTCGAATTCCGCTCCAAGAGGGCACTGCGACGCATCCTTTGGTCGCCGGGGCAGCTGGGCCTCAGCCGGGCATATGTGGCGGGGGACGTTGACGCGCCGGGCGACGTTTTCGCCAGCTTCGCGGCGCTGAGCTCGGCCGGTAAGTTCGCCGTGCCCGGGCCGTTTCCTCCGCTGACGGCAAAGGAAATATGGACACTCGCCAAGACTGCAGTCAGGGTCGGCGCAATTGGTCCGAATCCTGCCCCGCCACCGGAGGAATCCAAGATCCACCGACACGGCAGGCGCCACTCCCAGAGCCGCGACGCCGCAGCGATCTCGCATCACTACGATGTGGGCAACGACTTCTATGCCCTCGTCCTGGGTCCCTCAATGGTTTACTCCTGTGCTGTCTGGAATGACACAGCGGACGAACCTGACCGCCCGAACAGCCTGGAAGCCGCCCAGGAAGCCAAGATCGACCTGGTCTGCCGGAAGCTGGGACTGCATCCCGGCATGCGCGTACTGGACGTCGGCTGCGGCTGGGGCAGTTTCGCCCTCCACGCAGCCCAGCGCTACGGCGTCGATGTCGTAGGGGTTACCCTCTCGAACGAACAGGCGGGGCTGGCCCGCAAACGCGTGGCCGACGCCGGCTTGACTGACCGCGTGGAGATTCGGGTCCAGGATTACCGCGACGTGGACGACGGCCCGTTCGATGCGATCAGCTCGATTGGCATGTCCGAGCACGTGGGCCGCGAACAGATTTCCCACTATGTATCCCAACTCCACGGGCTGCTGCGTCCCGGCGGTCGGCTACTGAACCACGCCATCTCCTGGAATGCGGGTCCGACGGGCCCGGACCCGGACTCCTTTATATCCCGCTACGTCTTTCCCGACGGCGAAATGCTTAGCCTCGCGGAAATGATCGGTGCTCTGGAGTCCGGCGGGCTCGAGGTGCTCGACGTCGAAGCGCTTCGCCGGCACTATGCCGTGACCCTCCGGGCGTGGGTGCGAAACCTGGAGCAGCACTGGGATGAGGCCGTCAGCGCCACCAGTCCCGGACGGGCACGGATCTGGAGGCTCTACATGGCCGCCAGTGCCCTGGGTTTCGAGGACGGCCTGACCGGCGTGAACCAGGTGCTCGTACAATGCCCCGGCGGAACCGAACCGCCGCTGCGGCGGCACGAATGGATTTGACCGAGCGGGATTCAGCCAGGAAACGGGCCGGAAGACGGGATCAATGACTGAACGCGTAGGCATCATTGGCGGAGGCATCGTCGGCATCGCGATCGCACGCGCCCTGAACAGCCGCGGACTCGCGGACGTCACTGTCCTGGAAAAGGAACAGCGGGTCGCCGCGCACCAGACAGGCCACAATTCCGGAGTAGTGCACGCGGGCCTCTACTACGCGCCGGGCTCCCTGAAGGCCCGGCTGTGCCAACGCGGCCGGGTCCTCACACGTGACTTCTGCCGTGATAGGAATCTCCCCTACCGGGAACTCGGCAAACTGGTCGTTGCCCTCACGGAAGACGAACTTCCGGCCCTGGCAAACATTGAACGCCGCTCCGTGGCCAACCGCGTGCCCGGGCTGAGGCGTCTCAATGCCGCCGCGATGCGCGAGGTCGAACCCCACGTCGCGGGGGTTGCGGCACTGCATTCGCCGCACACCGCCGTCGTGGACTTTGTGGCCATCACAGAGGCCATGGCCGATGACATCCGGGCCGCGGGCGGACGGATCATGTTCGGGCATGAAGCTGTCGCCATCACCCCGGGGCGCGGCGAGGTCCGCGTCGCAACAACCCACGGCGACTTTGTGTTCGATCGCCTCATCGTCTGCGCCGGCCTGCAGTCCGACGTCGTCGCCGGACTCGCCGGGGCCTCTCCGGCTCCCAGGATCCTGCCCTTCCGCGGAGAGTACTGGGGATTGTCGGCGGCGAAGCAACACTTCGTCAGGGGGATGATCTACCCGGTCCCGGACCCCCGCTTTCCTTTCCTGGGCGTCCACTTCACCCGCGGCGTCTACGACACCATCCACGTGGGACCCAACGCCGTCCCCGCCCTGGCCCGCGAGGGCTACGGCTGGAACAAGGTGTCCTTCAGGGACACCGCGGCGTCGCTCATGTGGCCGGGCGCCCTGGCGCTGGCAAGGCAACACTGGCGAATGGGGGCCAAGGAGATCGCCGCTTCATTGCTCAAGCCGCTCTACTTCCAGCAGGCCCGCAGGTTTATCCCTGAACTTCAGATGGATGACCTCACGGCGAAGACCGCCGCCGGCGTGCGCGCCCAGGCATGGTCACTGGACGGCAGCCTCCTCGACGACTTTGCCATCCAGAAAGTGGGACTGGTGACGCTCCTTCGGAACGCCCCCTCCCCCGCCGCGACCTCCGCGATGGCGATTGCAGACTACGTACTGGAGCACCACCACCTCCCCCGCACATGATGCGCGGCGGCCACCTGCGTGGTTGATGGACAACGGTGGCCTGCCCCGTTAGATTGACGCCGGGGCAGGTTTCCCGGCCCTGAAACGCCGGGGGAAATGCAACCGTCCGGCTGCACTCGGGACTGCCCCTTTGGGGGAGTCAATGACACACAACATCGGGGCCAACGTCAGCGTGGGCCGGGTAAGCCAAGGCATATCGCGGATCAGGCTCCGGCCCAGCGCCCGGATTACCGAGGAAGACGGGAGGCGCACCCGCGAGGAACTGCTGGCGCTGACCGGGGGCATCCGGGGCGGCGTGCTGCTGGAGATCACAGGTGTGGGCTCGGTCAGCAGGGAAGCGATCAGCGTGTACAGCTCGGCGGTAACCGTCAGTGCCTTCGCCATCCTAGGCAGTACTCCCGTGGACCGCGTCATTGCCCACGGACTGCTGGGTCTCCCGCTGCCGGCCTGTCCCAGCGAATATTTCACGGACGAAGAAGAGGCACTGACCTGGCTTCGCACCGTCAGCGGGTGACTTGCCGCTTCGGAGGTCCAGCGGGTCCCATCAGCGGTGGCCTGAAAGAATAGGTGCATGACAGCCATCTTCCTGGTGTGGAACCAGGACCGCGAGGACGACTGGAACTACACGTCCCTCGTCGAGCAGGTGCAGGAAACCGGGCAGTCCCACAAAGAGTGGCGCGTTGCCGGCGCGGCAGGTATCGCCGCCGGATCAGACGCTTGGCTGCTGTTGCGGGGAAAATACTGGCGGGGCCTGCTCGGGCACGGTGTGGTGATCTCAGCAGAGCCCTGCGCCGGGCCGCGCTCCGAAGTTGCCGGCGCGCCGTCGTCCCGGCTTATTGTCGCGTTCGACTCCCTTCTTCCGCTCGGCGACCAGTTGGGGCCGGAGCTCCTCAGCGTCAACCTTCCCGCAGTGTTGTGGGACGACCTCCGCAACGGCCAGGCCATGGACCCGGCCGCAGAGGCCCGGATCCGCGACCTCTGGCGCCTGGAAGGCCCGGCGCCGATTCCGGAGACGACCTTTCCGCTGCCGGGGAGCTACCCTTCATGGGCCGTCAGTACAGTTGTGGTGAACCGGTACGAACGGGATCCGGAGGCCCGGCGGGCCTGCATCGCCCACTACGGGACCAGCTGCGCGGCCTGCGGCTTTTCCTTTGAAATCGTGTACGGCGAAGCCGGCAGGGACTTCATCGACGTCCACCACACCGTCCCGGTTTCGATGCTGGACAGCAACTACCTGCTGGATCCCGTCACAGACCTGGTGCCGCTCTGCGCCAACTGCCATGCCATGGCGCACATCGGGGTGTCCACACCCAGGGCGCTTTCGGAATTGCGCCAGATGCTGGCCAGCGCCGGCTTCATGCGCGGACAGACCCTGCGCCCCGCGGAGGTTGAGTCGCAGAATGAGGCACTACGGATCCTGGGACCGGCAAGGGGTGACCCCGGCCATCCGCCGGCCCCGGAACGCTAGGTAAGCCCTGGAACGCTAAGTAATACCTGGCGGGCTTAGCCGGACGGCCTCAGCGCGTTCCGGACCACTCCAACCAAAGAATTGAAGCGGCTGTTTTCCGGAAGGTCGTCGATGAGTACCGGACCGTCCGGCCCCGCAAGCGGGATGCGCCAATTGGGGTGTTCCGCGTCCGTTCCCGGCTGATTCTGCGTACGGGTCTCCCCGACGGCATCCACGAGGGCTACACCCAGCAAGGCGGACGGTGTCAGGGCCGTGAAGGCATACAGCGCCTCGACGGTGCGCTGGACGTCGCCCGGCGGATCAGGAAGCAGCCCCCGTTCGCGGACCATGGCGAGCACGGACTCCTGTTCGGCCGCTGCCTCAGCCCGTTCCTCTTCGATGGGGCGCAGCAGCAGGCCCAGTGATTCGCGGAGCGTGACGTGCTCCCCTGCAAGGTAGCCCGCCGTCGGCGGCAGATCGTGGGTGTTGACGCTGGTCAGGCACTGCTGGCGGTATTCCTCCGGGGACAGCGGACCCGAATCATTGTGTTCGAACCACAGGATGGATGTGCCCAGGATCCCCCGCTCCGTCAGGTAATCCCGCACCCACGGCTCGAACACGCCAAGGTCCTCCCCGACGACGGTCGCACCAGCCCGCTGGGCCTCAAGGGCCAGGATGCCGATGAGGGCTTCATGGTCGTAGTACACATACGTGCCCTCGGCCGGACCGGCCCCTTCCGGGATCCACCAGAGACGGAAGAGTCCAAGGATGTGGTCCACGCGGATGCCGCCTGCATGGCGGAGTACTGTCCGCAGCATGTCGCGGTACGGCTTGTACCCCGCCGCCGCCAGCCGTCCGGGGTGCCACGGCGGCTGCGTCCAGTTCTGACCCTGCTGGTTGAAGACGTCCGGCGGGGCGCCGACCGTCACACCCTGGGCGAGTACGCCGCGAAGCATCCACGCGTCTGCTCCGGTTGTCTTGACGCCCACGGCCAGGTCATGGACGACGCCGATGGCCATCCCGCATTGTTTCGCCGTCCGCTGGGCGGTGGCCAACTGCTCGTCGCAGATCCACTGTAACCAGCGGTAAAACTCGAGCCGGTCCGCCTGCTCACGCCGCACGGCGTCGCAGTACGGGGTGTCCGGTGACAGCGCCTCGCCGGACCACTCAGGCGCCGTCGGCGGAAGCCGTTCCGCGAGGGTGCACCACAGGGCGAAGTCATCCAGGCCTTTGCCTTCCGCTGCACAGAAGTTTTCAAACAGGCGGACACGGCCGGGGCTGCGGCGGACCTTGAAAATGAGTTCAAGGGCCTCGAGTTTGGCCTTATAGCTGGCGTTTCTTTCCAGCAGGCCGTCCGCCGTATTGGCGGTGTGGAGCAACGCCGCGTTCTCCTCGATACCTGCCCGGGATGCACTGTCCAGGTATCCGTACTCGGGCACATCCTCCACGCGGATGTAGAGCGGGTTGAAGAAACGGCGGGTGGTGGGCAGATACGGCGAATCCTCGATGGGCGGGCGTGGTTCCCCGGCATGCATCGGATTCACCAGGACAAAACCCGCGCCGTCCTTTCCTGCAATCGCGGCCAGGTCCACAAGGTCGGAAAAATCGCCGATGCCCCATGAGCGGGAAGACCGGACTGAATACAGCTGTGCTGTCAGCCCCCACTGCCGTTCGGACGCCAGGCGCCGGGTGGTGTCCAGACGCTCGGGCGTAATGACCAGGGCGCACTCAGCGAGGTCCCCGCCGGCGTCTGCATGAAGGGTGTGCCAGCCCAGGGGCAGATCACCGGGAATGGCAAAGGACGCCTGCCCGGTGAGCGTGCCGTCCACGTCCCGGGGCTCCTCCCAGTTCTCGCGCTGCTCGGCGTCCACGCGGCGCCCGTCCTCGGTTACCGCCCATACACTGACCGGTGTTCCGTGCGGGACATGGACGGCGACGTGGATTTCGCGGCCTTCCCTCGAAACGACCGACGGCGGGAGGAAACGCCGCCACGGCGCCTGTTCTGCACCGCGCAGGGCGTTTTGGAGGTCATCAACTGTCCCGCTTCGGTCCCCCAGCGCGGCCAGCACGCCGTGCAGCGTGCGGGCAGCGACGGGATGTTCTTGGCCATCCCAGCCGCGGAAGGAAGTGCTCACGCCGCGGGCAGCCGCCAGTTGACGCAGCAGTTCATCGGCCATCCGTGTGGTTTCTTGTCCCGTTCCATCCGCCATGGCCCTTACTCTATTGGGTCGCCGGGCTTCGGCAAGGACACCGCCGCCACGTATTTTCGTGCTGCTGCGTCCGCGGTCCTAGTGATGCGCACTCCCCGGGTGGTGCGCGTGTTCCTCCCCCACGAGCTCGTGCAGCCCGGAGACAGCTTCGGCCAGGGACAGATCGGATGATGACACCACGAATGGCATCAGGAGCCTGTTCTCTTTATCCAGGTGCAGGGCAAAGATGCGTTGAATGGCGCCCGCTGCTACGGCAGCGGCCACGCCCCGGGCGCCGCGGAACTCTTCCACGAGAGCCACGATCGCCTGGTGTTCTGCCAGCATGCCTTCAACCAGCAGCCTCGCTTCGGCCGTTTTCCGGGGCCCGCCATAGAGGGGACCTTCTTCGGCAAGGGCATGGGGCACCAGCTCGTTTTCGCACCACTCCAGCAATACCTCGTGCGCATCATGCTCGCCCCCGGCGTCGCGGTTCTCCACCGAGTTCGTCAAAGCGGTAACAAGGGCTGTGAGGCGTTTCAGCATGCTCGTGTGGTGCCTTTCCACAGCCTCCAGGGCTTCGTTCTCCGCAGCCTGGTCCTTCTCTGACGGATGGTTCATGGTCCCTCCCGGTCTCGTGCGCGCCTGCCGTCCGGCGGGCGGCCCCTCACCGGGCGGTTACTGACTATTCGCAATTTCACTCTACGTACGCACGGTCCGGCGGTGAGGGGTCTTATGGCCCGAAAAACCTGCGCCCTTTAGGCTCCGCCCCCGCGCCGGGCTAGCCTTGAATACTATGGTCGACGTCGAGAGGTTCCGGATCCTGCTTGAATCCGAGCGCGCCCGGAAAACGACATTGCTGCCGGCGCTTCGTGCCGACATCACCGCCGCGAACGCCGCGCGCCAGAACTCGAACGTCGATGACGAGCATGATCCGGAAGGCGCCACCATTGCCTTTGAACTCTCGCAGGCTGCAGCGCTGATGAAGCAAAGCAGCGCCACGCTTGCGCAGGTTGAGGCTGCCCTAGCCCGGATAGCAAAAGGCAGCTACGGCCAGTGTGAAATCTGCGGCGTGGCAATTGCCGAAGGCCGGCTCGAAGCCCGCCCCTGGACGCCCTATTGCATCGATCACGCCGGCGGCACGTCAGGTCCGAAGCGATGACGGATGTAGCCGGCCCTTTATGGGAGCGGATCGTTGCGGGCTTCTCCCAGTTGCCCGCGCCGCAGGTGACGGCGACAGAACTATTGATTGTGGTGGTGCTTGCCACGGTGTTGTCGCTCCCCCGGGCTTCCTGGCGGTACTTCGGGCTGCTGGCCACCGTCACCCATGAACTCGGGCATGCGTTTGCTGCCCTCATGTCCGGGCAGCGCCTGGGCGGCATCAGGCTGAGCCTGGACCACTCCGGGACCACCACCACCTACAGCAGGGGCCGTTTCCCCGCGGTCTGGTCCACCTTCTGGGGCTACCCCGTGCCCGGGGTGGTGGGGGCGGCCATGGTGTGGTCAGGTTTCAACGGCTGGGGACCGGCGGCGATGTCCGTCGGCACATTGATCCTGGTGGGTTCGTTCCTGTTCATCCGCAACGCCATGGGACTGCTCATCACATCCGCAGCAGTCGCGGGCAGCGCACTCCTGGTGCTCTTCGTCCCGCCGCAGTTCACCGGCCATGTGGTGATTGCGCTGGGCCTCGCCCTGCTGGTGGCCGCCGTCCGCGACCTGGCCAAACTGTCAAACGTGCACCTGCGGCGGCGGGACAGGCTGCCCACATCCGACGCGCATCTGCTCTACCGGGCCACGTCCGTCCCCGCGGCCGTCTGGATCCTGCTCTTCGCCGCAGTGGTTGCCGGTTCGTGGTGGGTGGCGTGGCAGCCCATGGCCCGGGTGTTTGCGGCACTACTGAGCCAATAGGGTGGACGTATGACTTCAGTTTCCCGCACCGCGGCCGATCACTCTTCCGACCCCGGCTTCAGCACCAAGGGCGCATACGTCACCGGCGGTGAAGAATTCACCCGGGACACCAACTACATCGAGGACCGGATCACCAGGGATGGCGCGCCGGGCCGGAACGGGGAGCCGGGCTGGCCGGTGGAAGCCGGACGGTACCGCCTGATCGCGGCCCGTGCCTGCCCGTGGGCGAACCGGACAGTCATCGTCCGCAGGCTGCTCGGGCTGGAGGATGCAATCTCCCTGGGACAGCCCGGGCCTACGCATGACGCGCGGTCATGGACCTTTGACCTGGACCCGGGCGGCGTTGATCCAGTCCTCGGGATTGAGCGGATCCAGGATGCCTATTTCAAGAGGTTCCCGGAGTACCCCCGTGGAATTACGGTGCCGGCCATCGTCGACGTACGCTCAGGCGGCGTGGTCACCAACAACTTCCCGCAGATAACGCTGGACTTCTCCACCGAGTGGACGGCGTTCCACCGGCCCGGAGCCCCGGAGCTCTACCCCGCCCACCTCAGGACCGAGATCGACGAGGTCAACAAGCGGGTGTTTACTGAGGTGAACAACGGCGTCTACCGCTGCGGTTTTGCGGGCTCGCAGGACGCCTACGACGCCGCGTACACGCGCCTGTGGACCGCCTTGGACTGGCTGGAGGAACGCCTTGCCGGCCAGCGGTACCTGGTGGGCGACACCATCACCGAAGCGGACGTGCGGCTGTTCACCACACTGGTCCGTTTCGACGCCGTCTACCACGGCCACTTCAAGTGCAACCGGCAGAAACTCAGCGAGATGCCGGCTCTTTGGGCCTACTCACGGGATCTGTTCCAGACACCAGGATTCGGCGACACAATCGATTTCGTGCAGATCAAGCAGCACTATTACATCGTCCACGAGGACATCAACCCCACCGGAATCGTCCCGCAGGGGCCGGACCTGGCAGGATGGCTGACAGCCCACGGCCGCGAGGCCCTTGGCGGCCGCCCGTTCGGTGCCGGCACGGCTCCCGGTCCCGTCCGCCGCGGCGAGGAAGTTGCCGCGGGACACGGTGCACGCTGACCGGGAGTGATCCTGGCGCGCCGCTAGGGTTGTCCCATGCAACTTTCGTCAGGCTTTGCCGCGCCCGAATACCAAGCCGTCCGGGACCTGTTTGATTCGTTCCTCCGCGATGACCCGCAGTACAGCGCGCAGCTTGCCGCCTACCGTTCAGGCACGAAAGTGCTCGACCTCAGCGGCGGGCCCCGCCTGGCAGCGGACTCGATCACGGGCACCTACTCCTGCTCGAAGGGTGCGGGTGCGTTCGTCATCGCCCTCCTGGTCCAGGACGGACTGCTGGACCTTGACCGCACGGTGGCGCACTACTGGCCCGAATTCGCCGCCCATGGAAAGGACACCATCACGGTCCGCGAGGCGCTCTCCCACAGGGCCGGGCTGCTTGGGGTGGAAGGAGGATTTGCGCTCAGTGAATTCACGACGGCGGATGCGGCCGGAAAGCTGGCGGCATCGCCGCCGCTGTGGCGGCCGGGCTCCACGTTCGGATACCACGCCCTGACCATAGGCATCATCATGGAGGAACTCTGCCGCCGCGTCGCCGGCAGTACCCTCCAGGAGCTGTACGCTTCACGCATCCGGCTGCCGTTCGGCGTCGACTTTTTCCTTGGGCTCCCGGCGGAGCAGGAGCCCCGTTACCGGGACGTGCTGTACACCGTCGATCCCGGCCAGCCGTGGCTGGATCCCATGGGAATTGAAGGCCTCAACGGGAATGCGGCGGTGAGCATGGTGATGGAACTGCCCAACCAGAGAGTCATTCGCGAACATGGCATGAGCAGTGCCGGAGGGGTGGGATCGGCTGAGGGCCTGGCGCGGCTATACGCCGCCGCCACCACAGGCCTCGAGGGCCGTCCGGCCTTCCTGTCACCGGAAACCATCAGGACCATGTCCGAGGAACAGGTCTGGGGGCTGGACCGTGCGTCCGGGCTCGACAATGCCTTTGCTGTTGTCTTTATGAAGCCGCACCCCAGCCGCAACTTCGGCAGCCACCGCGCGTTCGGCCACGAAGGTGCCAGTGCCGCGCTGGGCTTTGCGGATCCCGCCTACGACCTCGCCTTCGGCTACGTGCCTGGAACCCAGGAGGAAGGCAGGACCCCGGGCCGCGCACACCGGCTGGCCCACGCGGCCCGTCAGGCGGCCGCCTCCACTGATCGGGCCACGGCCCCAGTGCCTACCCGTGAGTAGGTTTATCCACTTGTAGCAGTCTCCGGACACCTTTATGGTGGGGCCAGATGGCTACTTCAAAACAGCAGGACGAGGCCACCCCTTCGCGGGTCGGCAATATACGGCAATCCCTGACGGACAGCGTTGCCGTTGCCTTGTCAGGTCCGCGGCTTCAGCTGGCCGCCAAGGCAGGCCTTGCAGCCGGCCTCGCCTTCCTCATTGCTCCGCTGATGCCCGGCGCCGCGGCCCAGTACCCGTATTACGCCCCGCTCGGCGCGCTGGTCGCCATGTACGAGAACGTGTCGGGTTCCATGAAGCAGGGCGTCCAGACGCTGGTGGGGCTCGCGATGGGCATCGGCCTGGCCTTCGTGCTGGTCAGCGTCAGCGATCCCTCGCCAATCACCGTGGCCATCTTTATGGGGCTCGGGGTCCTGTTGGCCGGGCTGCCCCGTCTTGGGGCCGGCCGGGACTGGATTCCGACGGCGGCCCTGCTCGTCCTGTTGGTGGGCGGAAACAACCCGGACGACTTCTCCTTCGGCTACCTGGTTCAGATGGGAGTCGGAGTCGCCGTGGGTATCGCGGTCAACATGCTGGTTTTCCCGCCGCTGCACTTCAAAGCCGCAGCCCTCAGCCTCGCCGAACTCCGCTGGGCGCTCGCAAAGCAGCTGTCGGACATGGGCGAAGCGCTGAGGGAAAAATGGCCGCCCGAACACTCCGACTGGGCAGTGCGTTCGGAGGAGCTCGCCCAATCCGCCCGGGCCGTCAGGGCCGCCGTCCAGAAGGCCGATGCAAGCCGGCAGGTCAATCCACGGCGCCGGCTCCACCCGCACGATCTGGACCGTGACTACAAAAACGTCCGGGGCCTTGAGAGCGTGACCTTCCACATTCAGGACATGACCGAAGTGCTGTCTGATGTCATCTGGGACAAGGACGTGCCCTTCGTCATCCCGCTGCCCTACAGCGAGCCGCTGGCTGATGCACTGGCCGCGGTCAGCGAGGTCCTGCGGTCCATGGAAGACGAGCATCCGGAAAAGCAAAACGAGCTGATTGAGGCAGCCAAAACGGCCGTGGACGCACTGGCAGAGCGGATGGCATCCGATGACGTCAACCCGGATGCCCCCAGCGCCGCCGAATCAATCGTGTTGAATCTGCACCGGATCCTCAGGGTGGTCGCGGCCGGGCAGTCCTGAGCTATAGCGCACTTACGCTGCCCGTGAAATGCCTGCGGCCGGACCGCGGATTCCATGCGGCGTAGCTGGAGCGCACCCAGGCCCCCGAAGGGGAATTGACCGAACTGATGTCCAGTGCGACGCGTGCCGGCAGGAACACCGGCGCTTCAAACGAAACATCCCAGCGGAAGGACTCCCCCTTCACGGCGCCCACGTCGGCAAGTGCCCGCGAGGCCAGGTACATGCCGTGCGCTATGGAACGCCGTAGACCCAGGGCCTTGGCCGAGAGCACGCTCAGGTGGATGGGGTTGAAGTCGCCGGACACGGCCGCGTAGGCCCTTCCCGTGTCAACCCCCAACTGCCACAGCGCCGTGGGATCCGGCGCTGAGAACGTCGCAGGTGCAGCCGGTGCTGAGGGCTTGTCGATGCCGGGGAGGAAGACGCCCTTGGCCAGGTATGTGGAAGTTCCCTTCCAAAGGATCGTGGATTCACCGGCTCGCCGGACCACCGCGACGATATCAACCTCCGTGCCGGCACGGTGGCCGCCCAGGTTCTCGGCCCAAGACGTGATGTCCAGGGCTTCAGTGAACAGGATGGCTCCGTGCTGCTCCACTCTGTTGGCCAAGTGCACCATTCCCAGCAGCGGCAGCGGAAAATCGTCGCGGTTCATGACGCTCATGGATACCGGAAACGCCAGGGCGTGAATGAATCCGGCAGGCAGAATGTCGCTTGCCGTCTCGCCCACCAGATGCTGGTAGGCGGTGAGGTTTCCTACCTCGGCCGTCACCCCCCTCACTTCATGCCCGCAGGGTGGAAGAGTGATCCCCGCGTCAGTGCCCAGCACCCGGCGCCGTGCGGCGGTGGCCGCGGCATTCACATAGAGCTTGGATAACGACGGCATGTCCCCAAGGATCACGGGCTGGGCACCGGTCATGCGCCCACCAGGTTCTGTCCGCACACCCGCAGCACGTCGCCGGTAATGCCGCCGGCGGCATCGCTCGCCAGGAAAGCGATCGCCTCTGCGACGTCTCCGGGCCGGCCACCCTGCTGGAGGGAGTTCAGGCGCCGGGCAACTTCGCGGGTGGCAAACGGAATCCGGGCAGTCATTTCGGTTTCGATGAAGCCCGGAGCAACGGCATTGATGGATCCGTGGCGTTTCGCCAGGAGGGGTGCCGTGGCGCGCACCATGCCCATCACGCCGCCTTTCGACGCCGCGTAATTCGTTTGACCGCGGTTGCCTGCGATACCGCTGGTGGAGGCAACCGAAACAATCCGTGGAGAGTTGCGGAAATGCTCGGAGGCCAGCAGGGCCTCATTGATGCGCAGCTGGGCGGCAATGTTGACGGCAATGACGGAATTCCAGCGGTCCGGATCCATATTGGCCAGCAACTTGTCCCGGGTAATGCCTGCGTTGTGGACAACAATGTCCAGGCGCCCGTGCCTGCCCACGGCGTGGTCGATGATCCGCTGCCCGGCGTCCTCCCGGGTAATGTCCAGCTGCAGTGCCGTGCCGCGGACCTCGTTGGCCACTGCGGCCAAGTGGTCGCCGGCGGCAGGAATGTCAACAACCACCAGGGTGGCGCCGTCCCGGTGGAGCGTGCGTGCAATTGCCGCGCCGATGCCGCGGGCGGCACCGGTCACGACTGCGACCTTTCCGGCCAGCGGCTTGTCTGGATCGGCCGGCAGTGTCCCCTCCCCGGAGGCGATGGTCAGGAACTGGCCGTCGACGAAAGCCGACCGGCCGGAGAGGAAGAACCGCAGTGCTCCCAAGGCGCTGGGACTGGTGGTGGTTACCCCGTCCGCAAGGACAATGCCGTTTGCCGTGGCGCCGGCGCGCAACTCCTTGGCCAGGGATCGCAGTAGCCCGTCCACACCCTGGCGTGCTGCGGCAGACGCCGCACCCGGCGCACCAGTCGCAGTCCGGGACACCGTCACGACCCGGGCGCTGGGTGACAAATCCCGGATGGACGCCGCTGCGGCGAGGACCGGCCGTTCCAGATCCTCCGGGCGTGACAGTTCGTCCAGAACCAGGATGATGGCGCCCAGCTTTTCCCGGGGCACCGCATGCCGGCGGACGTCGAGGTCCCAGGACAAAAGGGCGGCCGCCAGTTCGTCGGCGCCGTCACTGGAGCCCTGAACCAGGATCGGACCGGGGACCAGGGGCTGTCCCGGCTGGTGACGCCGGAGCACTACCGGCTGCGGCAGGCCCAGCTTCCTGGCAACATCCTTGCCGATGCCATGGCTTACGAATTGTGTGTATTTGTCCGTCACGCCGGCCTCCTTAGAATCCTTCAAGAATGGCGACGACGCCCTGGCCGCCGGCAGCGCAGATGGAAATCAGGCCGCGGGCCGGACGTCCGTCCACCCGGCCCTTGTCGTGGAGCATCTTCGCCAGGGAGGCCACGATCCGGCCGCCGGTAGCAGCGAACGGGTGCCCCGCTGCCAGCGACGAACCGTTGACGTTCAGGGTGGACCGGTCGATGCTGCCCAGCGCCCCGTCCAGGCCCAGGCGAGTACGCCCGAATTCCTCGTCTTCCCAGGCGGCCAGGGTGCTGAGGACGGTACCGGCAAACGCTTCGTGGATCTCGAAGAAGTCGATGTCATCGAGCGTCAGGCCATTGCGGGCCAGCAGGCGCGGCACGGCGAATGCCGGCGCCATCAACAAGCCGTCCTTGCCGTGGACGAAGTCGACGGCGGCCGCCTCGCCGTCGACTACCGTGGCGAGTTTGGGCAGTTCGTGGGCGTCCGCCCATTCCTCCGAGGCAAGCAGCACGGTGGACGCACCGTCGGTGAGCGGCGTGGAGTTGCCCGCTGTCATGGTTGCCTCGGCTCCAAGGTTCTTGCCGAAGACGGGCTTGAGTGTCGCCAGCTTTTCCAAGGTGGTGTCAGCGCGGAGGTTCGAGTCCCGGGTCAGGCCGCGATAGGGCGTGAGCAGATCGTCGAAAAAGCCTGCATCGTAGGCGGCGGCGAGGTTGCGGTGGCTGTTGTACGCCAACTGGTCCTGGGCTTCCCGCGTGATCTTCCACTGTGCGGTGGTGAGCGCCTGGTGCTCACCCATGGAGAGTCCGGTCCGGGGCTCCCCCGTGTTGGGTGCGTCGGGTGCCAGGTCCTTGGGACGCAGGCGGCTCAGGACCTGAATCCGCTGGGGCAGAGTTTTGGCCCTGTTGAGGTCCAGCAGCACCTCGCGCAGGCCCTTGCTCACGGCAATCGGCGCATCGGACGCGGAATCGACGCCACCGGCAATCGCCGAATCAATCTGTCCAAGCTTGATCTTGTTGGCCAGGCCCAGGACCGTTTCGAGTCCTGTGGCACATGCCTGCTGGAGGTCGTAGGCGGGAGTTTCCGCGGAGAGGGCTGAGCCGAGAACTGCCTCCCGGGTGAGGTTGAAGTCGCGGGAGTGCTTAAGCACTGCGCCGGCGGCAACCTCGCCGATCCGTTCATCCTGAAGGCCGAAACGGGCAATCAGGCCGTCCAGGGCTGCCGTCAGCATGTCCTGGTTCGAAGACTTGGTGTAGGCGCCGCCGGTCCGCGCGAACGGAATCCGGTTTCCGCCGACCACCACAGCTTTGCGCAACGAGTCCCGTCCATGTGTGGCCGCTTGGCTGGTGGATGATTCCTCTGGTCCGGTGGCGGACTGTCCGGTAAAGGACATGTGCTGTCTCCTTTGGCTGAACTCTGATTACCGATACCCAGCGTACCTGATACGCTGAGTATCGTGAACATTCCCCCCGTTGATCCTCCCGAGCCCCGGGACGGCAACTCCCCCGGCGGTATTTCCGCAAGCGGCACGGCCGTCGACGGACGCGCTGCCCGCTGGCAGTCGCACCGTGAGGAGCGACGGCGCGAACTGATCAAATCGGCTCGAAAGGCGGTCCATGCCCTGGGGAGCGACGCTTCCATGGAGGACGTCGCGGCCGCAGCAGGCACGTCAAAGTCCGTGTTCTACCGCTATTTCGGCGACAAAGCCGGGCTGCAGCAAGCAGTCGGCGAGGTAGTGCTCAGCCAGATGCAGCGCCGTATCCAGGAAGCCGCGCAGAGTGCGCAAACGCCGCGGGAAGGGCTTCTGGCCATGGTCTCCGCGTACCTTCAAATGGCCGAAACCAGCCCCCACGTCTACACATTCGTTACCACCTACTCTGCGGGCGAGCCGGGAACGACCACCGGAGGAATGGCCGCCGCCGGCGCCCTTGGCCACTTCTTCGAAGAAGTCCGCGACATGATCGCCCGGCCCATGCGGGAACACCTCGGCGCAGGCAAAGAAGCCGTGATCGGGTATTGGCCAACGGCGGCGATCGGTCTCGTGCGGAATGCCGGGGAGCAGTGGCTTGCCACGCCGGAATCAACGAACAAACCCGACCAGGAAACAATGGCCCGCCAGATCACGGCCTGGCTGTGCGTCGGGATAGCCCCGGAACTCGAAGTCTTGGATCCACTCAATCCGACCCCTAGTGAATTGTCAGAACCAAAGAAGGAATCGACATGACTGACGTAGTTGACCGCCCCGCCAGCCAGGCAAGCCGCCCCGCCGCCCGCGCACACCACCGCGCCGACGCTACGCCGTCCGTCGACGTCGCTGCGCTTGGTGAGCAGCTCCTGGGCAAGTGGGCCCGGATCCGCCTGCATTCGCGCGAGCTGGCAGGCCGCCCCGAACTGTACAAGACAGAGGGCCTGACCCATACGGAGCACCGGAAGCGCACATTCGGCCAGCTCAAGTACCTGGTGGACAACGGTGCCGTCCACCGCGCCTTTCCCGCGTCGCTGGGCGGTTCCGATGATCACGGCGGCAACATCGCCGGGTTCGAGGAACTTGTCACGGCCGATCCGTCGCTGCAAATCAAGGCTGGCGTCCAGTGGGGCCTGTTTGGTTCGGCTGTGATGCACCTGGGCACGGAGGAACACCATGCCAAGTGGCTGCCCGGCATCATGAATCTGGACATCCCCGGCTGCTTCGCGATGACTGAAACCGGGCACGGCTCAGATGTTGCCAGCATTGCCACCACGGCGACCTTTGATCCGGCCACGCAGGAATTCGTGGTCAACACACCGTTCCGTGCCGCGTGGAAGGACTACATCGGCAACGCCGCCATAGACGGACTTGGCGCCGTGGTGTTCGCCCAGCTGGTCACCGGCGGCGTCAACCACGGAGTCCACGCCTTCTACGTGGACCTGCGGGATCCGGAAACCAAGGAATTCCTGCCGGGCGTCGGCGGTGAGGACGACGGCGTCAAAGGCGGCCTGAACGGCATCGACAACGGCCGGCTGCATTTCAGCAACGTCCGCATCCCCCGGACCAACCTGCTCAACCGCTACGGCAACGTTGACATCGACGGCGCCTACACCTCTCCCATTGCCAGCCCCGGCCGCCGTTTCTTCACCATGCTGGGAACCCTGGTCCAGGGCCGGGTCTCGCTGGACGGTGCTGCTGTGGCTGCCAGCAAGATCGCCCTTAAGACCGCCATCCAGTACGCCACTGAACGCCGCCAGTTCAACGCTTCATCGCACACTGACGAGGAGGTGCTGCTCGACTACCAGCGCCACCAGCGGCGGCTGTTCACCCTTCTTGCCACGACTTACGCCGCAGGCTTTGCCCACGAGCAGTTGCTCCAGAAGTTCGACGACGTGTTCTCAGGCGCCCACGACACCGACGAGGACCGCCAGGACCTCGAGACCCTGGCCGCCGCGCTCAAACCGCTCAGCACCTGGCATGCCCTCGACACGCTCCAGGAATGCCGCGAGGCCTGCGGCGGCGCCGGGTTCCTGATTGAGAACCGCTTTGCATCCCTGCGCGCCGACCTGGACGTCTATGTCACTTTCGAAGGTGACAACACGGTGCTGCTCCAGCTGGTGGCCAAGCGGCTCCTGGCGGACTACGCCAAGGAATTCCGCAACGTCGACGTCGGGGTGTTGGCCCGCTACGTGGTGAGCCAGGCCGCCGGGACCGCAGTCCACCGGACGGGCCTTCGCCAGGTAGCCCAGTTCGTGGCCGACACGGGCTCCGTGCAGAAGGCTGCCATCGCGCTGCGGGACGAGGGCACCCAGCGGTTGCTGCTGACCGACCGGGTGCAGACCATGGTTGCTGAAGCGGGTGCCGCACTGAAGGGGACGAACAAACTGCCGCAGCAGAAGGCTGCCGAGGCGTTCAACCAGCGCCAGCACGAACTCATCGAAGCGGCGCAGGCACATGCGGAACTACTGCAGTGGGAGGCCTTCACCGAGGCCCTGGCGAACGTGAAGGACCCGGGCACCAAGCGGGTGCTGACCTGGCTGCGGGACCTGTTCGGACTCTCGCTCATCGAGAAGAACCTGTCCTGGTACCTCATGAACGGGCGGCTGTCGATGCAGCGTGCGCGCACGGTGGGCGACTATATCAACCGGCTTCTGGTCAAGATCCGGCCGCACGCCGTGGATTTGGTGGATGCCTTCGGGTACGGACCGGAACATCTCCGGGCGGCGATTGCGACCGGCGCTGAGAAGATCCGGCAGGACGAAGCACGGGCGTACTTCCGTTCGCAGCGCGCCGACGGCAAGGCCCCCGTTGACGAGAAAGTCCTTCTTGCGAAGAAGGCGCGTGATTCCCAGCCTCCGCGCCGCTAGGTAGAACTCACGCAGGCGGGAAACCACGACGGCGCCGCCCCCTTAAGCGGGGGCGGCGCCGTCGTCGTTGTACGCCCAGCATGGGCATTTGCTTGGAGGTGTGAGTCCTCTGAAGGAGAAGGTGGTTTAACTTCTAGCCAATGGCAACTGCGTCATCGTGAGGTGGGGTGGGAA
>NZ_JARCCY010000039.1:0-48118 GCF_039907775.1 Arthrobacter sp. CC3 | reverse complement strand
AGACTCAATCCTCAAAAAAGTCGCCCGCGGCCGCGTCGCTCTCGAAGCCATCAAACAAAACTGAGACACACCACTAGCAGCCGGTCAGGTGCCGCTTCGGCCGCTCCTGCCGGTAGTAATAGCGGCCGGCTTCCGCGAAGCCCGAACGGGCATACAGCTCCCGGGCACCGGCGTTGGCCGCGGTCACCAGCAGCCAGTAGCTGCTGACGCCCCGGGCCTCACCCTCACGCAGCAGGGACGCGAGGACCCGGGAACCGAAACCCCTCCGGCGGGCATCCGGACGCGTGGCCATGCAGTACAGGCCACCCTCCCCGCCGACCGAAGGAACGGCAAGGCGTCCGACGGCGGCCGGCACGCCGTCGTCGTCCCTCACCAAAGCGTAGGCCGACCGGCAGCCCTCCAGAATGGTGCGGGCGGTGGCGAGGGACTCCTCGCCACCGCGGCCGTCCACGCTCCACCAGAGCCGCAGCCATTCCTCCGACGGTTCCGTTGACATCTCGACCCCTGAAATCTCGACGCCGGCGTCTGGTGCCGCCACTGGGGCTGCGGTAGCCGCGCCGGCGTCGCGCACCAGGATCAAGGTCTCGGACTGCCTCGTGAAGCCTTCCTCGTCGAGGACAGCGTTCAGGGCGGCACTGCGGGAGTCGTCGAAGACCTGGAAGATGACGGGAAGACGGCGGCTGCGGTACCAGGCCCGCGCATCCCGCAGCATCACCATCCGGTGGTGCAGGCTTCCCGCCGGCTCGGACCGCGGCCAGACCGAGTTGGCCCGCTGGGTCACGCCGCCCGCAGCGCGAAGCACCCAGCCGCCGGATTCCTCCCGGTCGGGAGCGGGCCAGGCCGCATCCATCAATTCCTCCAGGGCAGGCATCGTCTGCCGTTCCATCGGACTCCTCATTCACTTGCTGGCGGGACAGCAAAGGCTCCCCGGTTCCCCGGAGAGCCTTTGCTGCTGATCATGCGGTGCTACTTGGCGCTGTCGTCCTTCTTGGCTTCCGGCTTGAAGTCGACGCCGGCTTCCTTGCGCTGCTGCGCGGTGATCGGCGCGGGAGCCTGGGTCAGGGGGTCGTAGCCGCCGCCGGACTTCGGGAAGGCGATGACGTCGCGGATCGACTCCACGCCGGCCAGGAGTGCGACAACGCGGTCCCAGCCGAAGGCGATGCCGCCATGCGGCGGAGCGCCGAACTTGAAGCCTTCCAGCAGGAACCCGAACTTGGTCTCGGCGTCCGCCTTGTCCAGGCCCATGAGCTCGAACACGCGTTCCTGCACGTCACGCTCGTGGATACGGATGGAACCGCCGCCGATTTCGTTGCCGTTACAGACAATGTCATAGGCGTAGGACAGTGCGGACTCCGGATCCTGGTCGAAGGAATCCATGAATTCGGGCTTGGGCGACGTGAAGGCGTGGTGGACCGCGGTCCACTGGCCGGCACCGACAGCAACGTCGCCCGAGGCCACCGCGGCAGCGGCGGGCTCGAACATCGGGGCATCAACCACCCAGCAGAACGCCCAGTCCGAGGGGTTGATCAGGCCGGTGCGGTGCCCGATTTCAACGCGCGCGGCTCCGAGGAGTGCACGGGAGGGCGTCTTCTCGCCGGCAGCGAAGAAGATGCAGTCGCCCGGCTTGGCACCGACGGCGTCGGCCAGGCCGGCCCGCTCGGTGTCCGTGAGGTTCTTGGCCACGGGACCGGTCAGCTCGCCGTCTTCCTTGAACAGGACGTAGGCAAGGCCCTTGGCGCCGCGCTGCTTGGCCCATTCCTGCCAGGCATCCAGGGCGCGGCGTGCCTGCGAGGCGCCGCCCGGCATGACCACGGCACCGACGTAGGGCGCCTTGAACACACCGAAGTTGGTGTCCTTGAAGAATTCCGTCAGTTCGGTCAGTTCCTGGCCGAAGCGGAGGTCCGGCTTGTCCGAGCCGTAGCGTGCCATGGCGTCGGCGTAGGTGATGCGCTGGATCGGCGTCGGGATTTCGACGTCGATCAGCTGCCACAAGGCTTTGACGATGTTTTCGCCGAGCGAAATGATGTCGTCCTGCTCCACGAAGCTCGCTTCGATGTCCAGCTGGGTGAATTCCGGCTGGCGGTCCGCGCGGAAGTCCTCGTCGCGGTAGCAGCGGGCGATCTGGTAGTACTTCTCGAAGCCGCCCACCTGCAGGAGCTGCTTGAAAAGCTGCGGCGACTGCGGCAGCGCGTACCAGGAACCCGGTGCGAGGCGTGCGGGGACCACGAAGTCGCGGGCGCCTTCCGGCGTCGAGCGCGTCAGGGTGGGGGTTTCAATCTCCACGTAACCGTCGCGGTGGAGCAGCTCGCGGGCCACGCGGTTTGCCTCTGAACGCAGGCGCATGTTGCGGGCGGGGCCCGGGCGGCGCAGGTCGAGGTAACGGTGCTTGAGCCGGGCTTCCTCGCCCACCTCGACGTGCTCGTCGATCTGGAAGGGCAGCGGATCCGAGGTGTTGAGGATGGTCACCTTCTCCGCGATGACCTCGATCTGGCCGGTGGCCAGGGCCGGGTTTTCGTTGCCCTCCGGACGCTGCGAAACCGTCCCGATGACCTGGAGCACGTACTCATTGCGGAGGCCGTGGAAAACCTCTTCTTCCCGGACTACCACCTGGGCGACGCCGGAGGCATCGCGAAGGTCGACGAATGCCACACCACCGTGATCACGACGCCGGCCCACCCAGCCGGCCAGGGTTACGGTTTGTCCAATGTGCTCGGAGCGAAGGGATCCGAGGTCATGTGTGCGCAGCACAGCACGCCTTTCTGAAGGAGACAGCAGGAATACAGAGATGATGTTGAATAGGACCGTTACGGGAACAGCCCCGTTCGAGTTTACCCGTTGGAGAGGCTTTCCTTCCGCCGTGCAGACCCATCAACGGCTTCAGCGCCGGCTCGGAGTGCTTGACGCCACCGCAATCGGGCTTGGCTCCATGCTCGGTGCCGGCGTGTTCGTCGTCTTCTCCCCGGCCACAGCCCTGGCCGGCCCGCTCATGGTTGTCTCCGTGCTGGTCGCCGGCGCGATTGCCTACTGCAATGCCGTTGCGTCGGCCCAGCTGGCTGCCAAATACCCGGCCAGCGGAGGGACGTATGTTTACGGCCGCAAACAGCTGGGCGAATGGCCGGGCTTCATCGCCGGCTGGGGTTTTGTCACCGGAAAGACCGCATCCTGCGCGGCCGTGGCCCTGACCTTCGGCCATTACGCGGCACCGGGCTATGCCACGCCTGTGGCCATCGCCGCCGTCGCAGTACTCACGGTGGTCAACCTCATGGGCATCACCCGCACCGCGCTGCTGACCCGGATCCTGCTCGGGATCGTGCTGGCCACTCTGGTGTTTGTTGCCGTTGCCGGCCTATCCGGCCCCCACCCGGAACCCGGCGCCCTGGCGGCAAATGCCGGCAGCGCCTGGGGAATCCTGCCGGCCGCCGGGCTGATGTTCTTCGCCTTTGCCGGCTACGCCCGGATCGCCACGCTGGGCGAGGAAGTCAAGGATCCCGCGCGGACCATACCGCGGGCGATATTGGCGGCCCTGGCCGCGGCTTTCGTGATCTACCTGGGCCTTGCCGTGCTTCTGCTCTGGCACCTCTCCCCGGCCCGGCTGGCGGAATCCGTGTCACCGCTGCTGGACGCGGTGCTCCTCTCGGGATTCAGCGCCGGGGGACCTTTCGTCCAGGCCGGAGCAGCAGCCGCCTGCCTGGGAGCCCTGCTGGCCCTCATTACCGGAGTGGGCCGCACGGCACTGGCTATGGCCCGGGAACGGGACCTCCCGTCTCCCCTGGCCCGGGTGGGCGGCCGCCACACCGTGCCTGTCGTCGCCGAGCTGTCAGTGGCTGCCGCAGTGGTGGCACTGCTCGTCACCACGGATGTGCTCACCGTGGTGGGCTTCTCGAGTTTCGGTGTGCTGATCTACTACTCGGTGACGAATGCTGCCGCTTTCACCATGGCCGAGCGGCCGGGCACCGCACCCCGCTGGCTGAATGCCGCCGGTTTTGTCGGATGCCTGGTCCTGGCTTTCACGTTGCCGCTGGCTTCGGTGGCCGGCATGGCGGCCGTACTGGCCGCCGGAGTAGCCGGCCGCTTCCTGGTGCTGCGCCTCCGGAAGCGGCGGCTGCGTCCGTGACGGCCGCTTAGGCGTTAACCACCCGGACGTACAGGTCCTCGTCCGACGGAGTCCACGTGGCGGGGTCGGCGTCCGTCTGCTCGCCCGAGCGGATGTCCTTGACCTGGTGCTTGCCGTCGTCGTCCGTGAACCAGACGAACGGGATGCCGCGCCGGTCGGCGAACTTGATCTGCTTGCCGAACTTCTCAGCCTTCGCCGCCACCTCGGTGGAGATCCCGCGGGAGCGGAGCTGCGCGGCGACATCCTGGGCCGCGCCCCAGCTGTCGTCGTTGTTCAGCGCGACGAGCACTGCCGTGGGTACCTTGCGGGTGGCCTGGGCCAGTTCCTGGCTCAGGATCCTGGAGACGAGGCGGGTGACGCCAATGGAGAGGCCGACACCCGGGAACTTCCGGTTTCCCTTGCCGGCCAGGGCGTCGTAGCGCCCGCCGGAGCAGATGGAGCCGAGTTGTTCATGGCCCACCAGGACGGTTTCCACCACGGTTCCGGTGTAGTAGTCGAGGCCGCGGGCGATGCTCAGGTCCGCCACCACCTTGCCGGGCGCACGGTGCACGGAGGCTGCGATGACCTGCTCCAGCTCGTTCAGCCCTTCCTCCAGCAGCTCGTCCTTCACGCCCAGGGCACGGACCTTTTCAACGAAGGAGGTGTCCTCGGTCCGGATGCCGGCCAGGCTCAGGGCGGCCTGCGCCTGTTCCTCAGTGGCTCCCAGCTCGGTCTTCAGCAGCTCGGCCACCTTGGCAGGGCCGATCTTCTCCAGCTTGTCGATGCTCCGCAGGACTCCGGCAGTGTCCGTGAGGCCGATCCCGCGGTAGAAGCCCTCGGCCAGCTTGCGGTTGTTGATGCGCAGGCGGAAGTCGGGAATCGGGAGGGCGCCGAGGGCTTCGGCGATGACCAGCGCGATTTCGACGTCGTAGCGGAACGGCAGCTCGCCGTCGCCCACAATGTCGATATCTGCCTGGGTGAATTCGCGGGCGCGGCCCTCCTGCGGACGCTCGCCGCGCCACACCTTCTGGATCTGGTAGCGGCGGAACGGAAATGCGAGGTAGCCGGCGTTCTCCACGACGTAGCGGGCGAACGGCACGGTCAGGTCGAAGTGCAGGGCGAGGGCGTGGTGGTCACCCTTGGCGGCCCTGGACTCCTCTTCATCCTCCTGCAGGCGGCTGAGTCCATACACTTCTTTGTCGATCTCGCCCTTGCGGAGCAGCTGTCCCACGGTTTCCACTGCGCGGGTCTCGATCGAGGAGAAGCCGTGCAGTTCGAAGACACGCCGCAAGGTGTCCAGCACATGCAGCTCCACCAGCCGCTCCTCGGGAAGCCACTCGGGGAATCCGGACAGGGAGGCGGTGCGTGCCATGGTGGATTTTCTCCTCAGGTAACAGAAGGCCGGAGTACCCTTCCCGGTGATCCGATTCCGCCATGTGATCAAAAAGCGGCGGTAAGGGCGGGAGTCCAGCCAGTCATGCATAAACTATGTGCGGCAGTCAGTTTATGCTTTCGGCGCCTGCAACTTCTAATGGAGGTGCCCGGAGCACCGCCTGCCGCTTGCTGCCGGACACCGGACGTCGCCCTTGGCCCGTCCGGCGGGCCGGCCCGACACCCAGGAGGACTTTTGGCGGCCAGTTCACGGAGCGCCCGCGAGGCTAAGCGGCGCATCCTGCAGATGGAAGCGAAGCGTGAGCTGCGGCGGCAGCAGGAAAAACGCCGTAGGCGCGACAACCTCCTTGCTGTCGGGGCGGGCGCCGGGGCGCTGGTCCTCGCCGTCGTCCTTCAACTCACCGTCTTCGCCAGCAACCCCTCAGAGGACGAGTACGCGGCAGCGCAGGCCGGGCTGACCAGCCCTTCGGCGTCACCGACGCCGGCGGCCACAAACGGCGCCAATATCCCCAAGCCGGAGACCGCGGCGGGCAAGGTCTTTACCGGCGAGCTCAAGCTGAACAGCGGGGCTTTGGGCGTTGAACTGGACGGAACCAAGGCACCGCAGGCGGCCGCGGTCTTCAAATCCCTTGCCGACGAGAACTACTACAGCGGGATCAGCTGCCACCGGCTGACCACGGGCGAGACGTTCGGCGTCCTGCAGTGCGGGTCGAAAACCGGTGACGGACAGGGCGACCCCGCGTACACCTGGGGTCCGCTGGAAAACACGCCGGCAGACAACAAGTATCCGGCCGGAACCATTGCAGTGGCGCGGACCGGAGGCAACGCCTATGGAAACGGCACCCAGTTCTTCATCGTCTATAAGGACACGGTCATTCCGGCCGATGAGGCCGGCGGCTACACGGTAGTGGGCAAGGTGACATCCGGCCTTGATGTGGTGGCAAATATCGCCGCAGGCGGTATTAAGACAGGCGGAAGCGCAACAGACGGCGCTCCTGCGGAACCAGTCACGATAGACTCGTTCTCTCTGAAGTAGCCAGCCCCGGCCTCCACGCTGCGGGTGCAGGTATTTCCCTCCAAGCGAAAGACTTTTAGCGGTGACAGACAGTCAGAAATCCGACGAAACAGTAACAGCAGCCTCCGACGAAGCCGGGACCGGCGTTCAGGTGGTTGACGACGCACAGGCGGCCGGCAACGACGCAGCCCCCGACGCTACGGCAGATGCGCAGTCAGCGGACCAGGAAACTTCCGCACCGGCGGCTGAGGTTGAGGCCCCGGCCGAGGTTCCGGCGGCGGAGGCCGAGGCTCCGGCTGCAGAGGCTCCGGCTGCAGAGGCTCCGGCCGCAGAGGCTGACGTGCCTGCTGAAGCTCCGGCCGCAGAGACTCCGTCCGCAGTGGCCGACGCTCCCGCCGCGCCGGCGCCGGCTCCGCGTCCGGCAGCCCGCCCGGCGCCTTCACCGGCTGCCTTCGCGGCACGCCCGAAGGCTGCGTCCTCTCCTGCCGTTCCCGTCCCCGCTCCGGTTTCCTCGGCTGCATCCCTGGCCGAAGCCGCACGCTGGGGCCGCGTCGAAGGCGACGGCCACGTCTTCCTGACCATCGACGGCGAGGAACACCCCGTCGGTCAGTACCCGGACGTCAGCGACGAGGAAGCCCTTGGCTACTTCGCCCGGAAGTACGACGACGTGGTGGCCCAGATTGTCCTGCTCGAACAGCGGGTGAGCTCCAAGGCCCCGACCACCGACATGCAGAAAACCGTGACGCACCTGCGCGAGCAGCTCGCCGAACGGAACATGGTGGGCGATCTCCGCTCGGCCGAGGCCCGTCTCGACACGCTGTCCACCCAGATTGCGGAACTGGAAAAGGCCGAAAAGGCCGAACACGACGCCGTGCGCGCCGCCGAACTGGCCGCCCGCGAAGCGATCGTTGCGGAGGCGGAAGAAATTTCCGGCCATGATCCCGCGCAGATCCAGTGGAAGACCTCCAGCGCCCGGATGAACGAACTCTTCGAAAGCTGGAAGACGGCGCAGAAGAACGGCGTCCGGCTGGGCCGCAGCAACGAGGACGCCCTCTGGAAGCGGTTCCGGGCAGCGCGGACGGTCTTCGACCGCCACCGCCGGGCGTACTTCTCGCAGCTGGACAGCAACAACTCCGCAGCCAAGGCAGCGAAGGAAAAGCTGATCGCTGAAGCTGAGGCACTGTCTTCCTCCACAGACTGGGGTTTCGCCGCCGGTGAATACCGCCGCCTGATGGACGAATGGAAGGCCTCACCGCGGGCAAGCCGCAAGGACGACGACGCACTGTGGGCGCGCTTCCGCGCCGCTCAGGACGTCTTCTTCACCTCGCGGCAGGCAGCCAACGACGAGATCGACCAGGAATACGGCGCGAACCTGACCGTGAAGGAAGCCCTTCTGGTCGAAGCGAACGCCCTGCTGCCGATCAAGGATCTCTCCACGGCCAAGAAGGCGCTCCAGTCCATCCGTGACCGCTGGGAGGAGGCCGGCAAGGTTCCTCGTGCGGACATGGGCCGGATCGAAGCCGGGCTCCGGAAGGTGGAGGACGCTGTCCGCCACGCCGAGGACGAAAACTGGAAGCGGTCCAACCCCGAGACGAAGGCGCGGACCAACAGCGCCCTGTCGCAGCTGGAAGCCGCCATCGCCGGGCTGAAGGAAGACCTCGCGAAGGCGGAGAAGGCCGGGGACCAGCGCAAGATCAAGGCCGCCCAGGAAGCCCTGGAGGCACGCCAGGCGTGGCTTGACCAGATCTCCCGCTCGGCCAGCGAACTGTCGTAAGCACACAGGCGCCAAGTACAGGCCCCGTTCCGGTTATCCACATATCCGGAACGGGGCCTGTACCCGTTTAAGCCGGCAGGAAAAGATAGCTGAATGGCTACCTCGTCTCCGCTCACCCCACGCACCGTGCCGGCGCACCACGTGCCCGCAGTCCCCGGGCCCACGGAACTCTATTCGCCCGGCCGTGTATTCTCGTGGCCGGAATTGCAGGCGATGGCCGCGGACGGCCTCCTGAGCCAGTTGTACCAGCGCGGGTACATGCTGCCTGGCACTGCGGCCACTCCGCAGTTGCGGGCCCGCGCGGCCTCCTTTGCCGTCCCGCCGGGTATCCGGCAGCGGGTCGTGGCGGGCAGGATGACGGCTGCATGGATCTACGGCTGCGCCGGGGAACCGGACCGCCTTGCGCTCCTCGTGGATGCCACCCGCCGGGTTTCCAGCTTGAGGTCCACCCGCGGTTGCACCCTGCACGAAGTCAGGCTTGGCCCGTTCGACGTCGTCAGCCTGGGCGGGCTGATGGTTTCCAGTCCGCTGCGTACAGCCCTGGACATCGCCCTGCACGTGGACGCGGAAAGGGCATTGCCGGCCCTGCGGAAGATGCTGGCACGCCCTGAGCTTGATGTCAGGCTGCGGCTGCTCACGCTGGCCGTCGAGGCCACGCCCCGGGTTCCGCACAAGAAGGCGGCCCTGGAGATAATCTCGGCCCTAAAGCCCGAGCCCGGATAGCCGCGGCCAGTTCCCCCGACGGGTTTTTTGCCGCGGCCGGTTCCCCCGACGCGTTGTTAGCTGCGGCGCCGGTTTCCTGTTGTCCGGTAAACATCAAACACACCGTCGATCCGACGCACCGCGCTGAGCACGTGGCTGAGGTATTTGGGGTCCCCCATCTCGAATGCGAACTTCGAGATGGCCACCCTGTCCGTTGACGTGTGCACGCTGGCGGCAAGGATGTTGACGTGATTTTCAGAGAGGATCCTGGTGACGTCGGACAGCAGCGACTTCCGGTCCAGGGCCTCCACCTGAATCTCCACGAGGAACACGCTGGACTGGGTGGGAGCCCAGTCAACTTCCACGATGCGGTCCGGCTGGTCCTTCAGGTCGGAGACATTGGTGCAGTCCGTGCGGTGCACAGACACTCCTGATCCCCGGGTCACGAACCCCAGGATGGGATCCGGAGGTACCGGCGTACAGCAGCGGGCGAGCTTGACCCAGACGTCCCCCACACCGCGGACGATCACGCCGGAGTCGGAGTACTTCGTCTTGCTCACCTGGGTGGGGATGCTGACCTCGGTCAGGTCATCCTCCGGGCCCTCGTTCCCGCCGAGGGTCTCCACAAGGCGCTCCATGACGGACTGGGCCGACGTGTGCCCGTCGCCCACCCCGGCGTAGAGGCCGGAGATGTCCACATACTTGAAGTGCTCGGCGACTTCGGCCAGGGCGTCATGGGTCATCAGGCGCTGCAGGGGAAGGTTCTGCTTCCGCATCGCTTTAGTCAGGAGTTCCTTGCCGCGGTCAATTGCCTCTTCGCGGCGTTCCTTGCTGAACCATTGCCGGATCTTGTTGCGGGCGCGGGCGCTCTTGACGAAGTGCTGCCAGTCCTGGCTGGGGCCGGCGCCCTCCGCCTTGGAGGTGAATATCTCAACCCAGTCACCGTGGTTGAGCTCGCTGTTGAGGGGAACCAGCTTGCCGTTAACCCTTGCTCCGATGGTCCGGTGGCCCACTTCGGTGTGGACGGCATAGGCGAAGTCCACGGGCGTTGATCCGGCAGGCAGTGCCATCACTTCACCCTTGGGCGTGAACACGAACACTTCACGGGCATTGATTTCAAACCGCAGGGAGTCCAGGAACTCGCCGGGGTCGGATGTTTCCTGCTGCCAGTCGACCAGGGACCGAAGCCAGCCCATGTCGCCGTCGCGGGGGCTGCCGGGGCCGGCGGCCGTCCTGTTCGGCTGATCCTTGTACTTCCAGTGCGCTGCGACGCCGTACTCGGCGCGGCGGTGCATTTCGTGGGTGCGGATCTGGATTTCCACCGGTTTACCGCCCGGCCCGATGACCGTCGTGTGCAGGGACTGGTACATGTTGAACTTCGGCATCGCGATGTAGTCCTTGAACCGGCCCGGAAGCGGGTTCCAGCGCGAATGCAGCGTCCCCAGGGCGGCGTAACAGTCCCGGACGGAGTCCACCAGGACGCGGACACCCATCAGGTCGTTGATGTCGTCGAAGTCCTTGTCGCGGACAATCATCTTCTGGTAAATCGAGTAGTAATGCTTGGGCCGGCCCGTGATGGTGGCCTTGATCTTGGCGGTCCGGAGATCGTCGGTGATCTGGTTCCGGATGACACTCAGGCTCTTCTCGCGCTCCGGGGTCCGGTCCCCCACCATGCGCACGATTTCCTCGTATACCTTCGGGTACAGCGCCGCGAAGGACAGGTCTTCAAGTTCCCACTTGATGGTGTTCATCCCGAGGCGGTGTGCCAGCGGTGCGAAGATTTCCAGTGTTTCGCGGGCTTTGCGGGCCGATGACTCGGCGGACACGAACCGCCAGGTGCGCGCATTGTGCAGCCGGTCCGCGAGTTTGATCATCAGCACGCGGATGTCCTTGGCCATCGCGACCACCATCTTGCGGACGGTTTCGGACTGTGCGGCTTCGCCGAAGCTCACCTTGTCCAGCTTGGTCACGCCGTCCACCAGCATGGCGACCTCGGGGCCGAAGTCCCGCTTGAGGTCCGCAAGCGTGTAGGGGGTGTCTTCAACGGTGTCGTGCAGGAGGGCGGCTGCCAGGGTGGTGCCGCTCAGTCCGAGTTCGGCCAGGATGGTGGCCACCGCGACGGGGTGGGTGATGTACGGATCGCCGCTCTTGCGTTTCTGCCCCCGGTGGCTCTGTTCGGCCACCACGAAGGCCCGCTGGATGAGGTCGAAATCCTCTTTCGGGTTGTTGGCCCGAACGGTGCGGAGTAACGGTTCCAGGATGGGCGAGTACGTTGCCGTACCGCGGCCGGTCAGCCGCGCCAGCCTGGACCTGGTGCGTTCGCGGCGTCCGGGGAAGGTGGGACGGAACCCTGAACTGTCAACCGGCACGCCTGCATCCGGGTGCCCGGGCGCGACCAAACCGGTCTGCGGACCCTGGCCCGGACCTTCACCACCGTCGGCCGTTGGCGCCGACGTCGAACGTTCTTCCAATGAAGCACCCCTCACGACCCGTTAATTATCCCAGTCTATTCCCGCGGCAGGACACATCCGTAACCGGGACGCAGATGCGAAGGGCCGGACCCCGTCACGAATGACGGAGTCCGGCCCTCGGCAGCCGAACAGTTTAGGCTGTTGCAGTCTCCGGCGCAGCGGCTGCCTTCGCAGCCGACTCGCTACGGCGGCGTTCAACGCGCTCTGCCTGCTTGACCAGCGCGGGTTCGCTTTGCCTCAGCCAGGCATACAGCGGGGCCGCGATGAAGATGGTTGCTGCCGTGCCGATCAGGATTCCAACGAACAGGGCCAGCGACAGATCGCGCAGGGTGCCCGCGCCCAGGAGGCCGGCACCGATGAACAGGATGGCGCCCACGGGAAGAATGGCCACCATCATCGTGTTGATGGACCTGACCAGCGTCTGGTTGACGGCAAGGTTGACCTCTTCGGCAAACGTGCGGCGGGTGGAGGCGTCAAGGTCTGCGGTGTTCTCGCGGATCTTGTCGAAGACCACCACCGTGTCATACAGCGAGTAGCTGAGCACCGTAAGGAACCCGATAATGGCGGACGGCGTCACTTCGAAGTCGCTGAGGGCGTAGACGCCCGCTGTGACAAACATGGTCACGAGCATGCCTACCAGCGCTGAAAGCGACATCTTCCAGGTTCGGAAGTAGAGCGCCATCAGGACGGCCGCGATGACGACAAAAATCACCAGGCCCAGGAGCGCCTGCTTGGTGACGTCAGCACCCCAGGTGGGACCCACGAAGGTGGAGGTCACCTCGTTGTCCGTGACACCGTAGGCGGTGGTCAGCCCATCCTTGATGCGGAGGGTTTCGTCATCGGTGAGCTTGTCCGTCTGGATCCGCATGGTGCTGCCGGCGACGTTGGCCACGCGTGGAATGCTGCCTTCCACGACGTCCTGGACGGCTTTCTCGCCGAGGGACGCTTCCGTGGTCTTCACATTGGAGACAGTGAATTCGGACCCGCCCCGGAATTCGATGCCGAGGTTGAATCCGCCCTTGGCCACCGGGAGGAGGATGGACAGCGCCACGGCGACGGCCGCGATGATGAACCAGATCTTCTTGGAGCCGACGAAGTTGTACGAGCGCTTGCCCGTGTAGAGCTCATTGCCGAACGTGGCAAAATTCGTGGTCATTTACTTGCCCTCCTTGGACGTGCTCTTGGAGGAACCGGCAAGCTGCTCCTGCTTTTCCGCCAGTCGGCGTTCTGCAATGGTCATCCGGCGCTCGGCTTCAGCTGCGGCGCCGGTGTTCTTGGCGCGCACCACACCCGGCTTTTCTTCCGGTGTGCGGAGCCTGCCGGCACCGCGGTAGAGCGGCACGGCGCCGAGGCGCTTGGGGTCAAGGCCGGAGAAGCGGTGGCCCTCGCCGAAGAACTTGGTGCGGGCCAGGAGCTGCAGGGTCGGGTGGGTGAACATGAACACGACGATTAGGTCGGCGATGGCGGTCAGGCCCAGGGTGAACGCAAAGCCGCGCACGTTGCCCACGGCGACGAAGTAGAGGACCAGCGCTGCCAGCAGGTTCACTGCCTTGGACGCCAGGACGGTGCGCTTGGCACGCTTCCAGCCGTTTTCCACGGCGGAGACGAGCCCGCGGCCTTCGCGCAGTTCATCACGGATTCGTTCGAAGTAGACGATGAACGAGTCAGCCGTCTGGCCGATGGCCACGATGAGGCCGGCGACGCCGGCGAGTGACAGGCGGTAGTTCTCGGTCCAGCCCAGGATGGCAATCGCCAGATAGGTCAGGGCTCCGGCCACCACAAGGGAGAAAATGGTGACGAATCCGAGCGCCCGGTACTGGAAGAGGGAGTAGACCACCACGAGCAGCAGGCCGATCACACCGGCGAGCAGGCCCATCTTGAGCTGCTCACCGCCCAGGGTTGCGGAAATCTGCTGCTCGCTCTGGATCTCGAAGCTGATGGGGAGTGCACCGAAGCGCAGCTGGTCCGACAATGCCTTTGCGGACTGCTCGGTGAATCCGCCGGTGATCTGGGGACGGCCGTCGGTGATCACCGCAAGGGAGCGCGGAGCGGAGATGACCTGGTCATCGAGGACAATGGCGAACTGGGCCTTGGGATCGTTGCCCGATTCGCCGCCGGCGGCCACGAAGAACTGGTACAGCCGTTCAGTAACTTCCTTGAACTTGGCGGTTCCCTGCTCGTCGAACTGGATGTTCACGGCCCATTCGTTGGTGACAGCGCCCTGTGCGCCCTGCTGCAGCTGGAAGGACGAGGACTTGATGTTCGAGCCCTTCACTTCCACCGGACCCAGGATGTACTTGATGGCCGGGGACGTGGCCGTCGCCGGCTCACAGGTCACCAGCGGCTTGGCGGGGTCCGAGCGTTCCTGCTTGTCCTGCGAGGGGTTGTCGCAGTCCAGCGTCTCGAACTTCTTGTACACCTCGGGCGTGACCCAGTTGACGTCGCTGCTGTTGGCCGGCTCAGCCGTCGGCTTGGGCAGCTTGTCGTCCGGAGTCAGGGATTCCGTAGGCACGGCGGCGCCGGCTCCGGCCTGGAGCACCGGGCGGAAGTTCATGTCGGCCGAAGCCTGGATGAGGGCGCGGGTCTCCTTGGACGGGGTACCCGGAAGGCTGACCACCACGTTGCGGCCGGACTGCGTGCTGATTTCCGCTTCCGCGACGCCCGAGCCGTCCACGCGCTGGCGAATGATCGCAACGGCCTGGTTGAGCTGATCCTCGTTGATGTCCGAACCGCCCTCAACCTTGGGCGCCAGGATCATCTGGGTTCCGCCCTCAAGGTCAAGTGCAAGCTTTGGTGCCCAGCTGGCCTGGCCGGAAATGGAGCCGCCGGCGAGCACGGCAGTCATGACGGCGAGGATAACGCCGAGCCAGACCAGCACCCTGAGTGCTGAGTTTTTGGGGCCAGTACGTGCCATTGTCGATCTTTCTATTGTTTACGGAGGAGCCGCCGGGGTGAGCTCCGCTCACACTCCGGCGGCAGCCCGCTACCGTCGTTAATTCTACTTAGCGGGACTTGGCGGAAACGCCAGACTAGCTGTCCTTCTTGCCTTCGTCGTTAAGACGCTTCAGCGATTCTTCCGGCGTCTCGTTAGCAACGTCGGTGCGGACGGCCTCGGGGCGGTTAACGGCATCGGCGCGGTCGGCGTCGTGTCCGGTCAGGGAGGAGGCGTCGTCCGGAACGACGGTGGGCTCTTCGGCACCAACAACCGGCTCAACGATCTTGGTGACGGCCTGGCGGTGCACGGTGGCCAGGTTGCCCGGGGACAGTTCGATGACGACCTTGTTTTCGTCCTCGTTGATGGAGACGATGCGTCCGAAGAGTCCGAAGCTGGTCATGACCTCGACGCCCGGGGCGAACTGCGACTGAAGCGTTGCCTGCTGCTGCTGGGTCTTCTTGTTGCGGCGGAACATCATGAAGATGAAGACGCCGAGCATCACGAAGAGCAGGATGGTCATGATGTCGATGCCGCCGCCGGCCTGCGGCTGGGCCTGGGCAGTAATATGTCCGAACACAGGAAGTTTCCGTTCTGTACTTGCGTAGCTGATTTACAGCAACGTCGGCTTCGTTTCGGCCCACCCGGCAGAAAAACCATGCCCAGCCAACGGCGGCCGGAGCCGCCCACAGAAACAAAGACCCGAACGTGCCGAGCGTCATACCAGTCTAAAGGGAAAGTAAGCCGGACGCTGCTATTGGCCGTTCGGCAGCCACCCTGCCACCGGCTCGACGCTGAGGTCGTCCGTTTCGAACAGGGCCAGCGTTTCCTGGCCGAACACTCCGTCCGGAACCGCGTAGCCCAGGTGGGTCCAGGCCGGTGCCATCGCGATCCGGCCGCGCGGCGTCCGCCCGAGGAGCCCCTCGCGGACCAGGTAGGGCTCGGCAACGGTCTCCACCGTTTCCGGCTCTTCACCCACGGCAATGGCCAGTGTGGAAAGACCCACCGGCCCGCCGCCGAACTTGGTGATCAGGGCTTCGAGGACGGAGCGGTCCAGCCGGTCAAGGCCCCTCTTGTCCACCTCGTACATGTCAAGCGCGGCAGAGGCCGCGCGCGCATCGATCTGCTCAATGCCGTGGACGAGCGCCCAGTCGCGGACGCGGCGGAGCAGGCGGTTCGCAATTCGGGGAGTGCCCCTGGACCTGCCCGCGATTTCGCTGAAGCCCGCCGAGTTGACCTTCAGGTCCAGCAGGCCGGCCGAACGCCTCAGGACGAGCTCCAGTTCCTCAACGGAATAGAACTCCAGGTGGCCGGTGAAGCCGAACCTGTCGCGCAACGGCCCCGGCAGCAGGCCGGCACGCGTGGTGGCGCCCACCAGGGTAAACGGAGGCAGCTCGAGGGGAATTGCCGTGGCTCCGGCGCCCTTTCCCACCACGATGTCCACGCGGAAGTCCTCCATGGCCATGTACAGCATTTCTTCCGCGGGCCGGGACATGCGGTGGATCTCATCGAGGAAGAGGACCTCTCCTTCCGAGAGGGAGGAAAGGATGGCAGCCAGGTCTCCGGCGTGCTGGATGGCCGGACCGCTGCTGATCCGCAGCGGGGCGTTCATCTCGGCCGCGATGATCATGGACAACGTGGTCTTGCCCAGGCCGGGCGGGCCGGACAACAGGACGTGGTCGGCGCTGCGGCCGCGCATTCGCGATGCTTCCAGCACCAGGGACAGTTGCTTGCGGACACGGTGCTGGCCCACGAAGTCGTGCAGGTTCTTGGGCCGGAGGGCCGCCTCGATGACCCGCTCCTCCGGCTCCTCTCCCCCGCCAACCAGGGTGGGCTCAGCCACGGCTGCCTACCCGGTTGCCCGCGCGCGCGCCGTCCTGGCCAAGCCAGCGCAGCGTGGCCCGCAGGATTTCGGCCACCTGGCCGCCGGCTTCGAGTTCCGGGGAATCCGACAGTGCTTTGTCGATGCTGGCAGTGGCATCCTTTTCGGACCAGCCGAGGCTCGTCATTGCTGCCACCACCTGCGGCTTCCACGGGGCGGGAGCGGCTGCTGCGGGCGCTGCCGCCGAACCGGTGCCGTGCGGCACGAGTTTTCCGGCGAGTTCCAGGACTATCCTGCCGGCGACCTTCGGTCCGATGCCGGGGACCTTGGTGAACGCTTTGCCGTCGCCGGTGTGCGCCGCGACGCGGATGGCTTCGGGATCGTGGACGGCCAGGACGGCCAGTGCCAGGCGGGGCCCGACGCCGCTCACGCTGAGCAGGATATCGAACACCTCGCGCTCGTCATCGCTGGAGAAACCGAACAGCGTCAGTGAATCCTCACGAACGATCAGCGAGGTGTAGAGCTTGCCCTCTTCTCCGAGGCGCAGCCCGCTGAGGGTCTGGGGGGTGGCGTTCACGCTCATGCCGGCGCCGTTGAGGTCGATCACGGCGGAGGACAACCCGACGTGCGCTACGGTTCCGCGGAGAAAACTGATCAAGGCCGGGCTCCTGGGTCTACAGCAAAAAATGCAGCCGGTTTACAACCGGCCATCCGAACATATCTACGAATACCCTAGCAAGGAGCCCGGACATTCACCGTGCACGGCGCGCTTTGGCTTCCGCCTCTGCCCACGCCCGCTGGGCAGGGGTCAGCGACTGGCTGCCGGGGCCGGTCGTCGCGATAGCAGCCCCGCTGCCGGCCCGCCACGCGTGCGTGATGGCCAGTGCCAGCGCGTCGGCGGCGTCGGCCGGACGCGGCGGGGCGTCCAGGCGCAGGATCTTCGTGACCAGTTTGGTGACAGCATCCTTGTTGGATGTTCCGCTGCCCGTCACGGCAGCTTTAACTTCCGACGGCGTGTGCAGGGCCACGGGGATACCTCGGCGTGCGGCGGCGGCTATCACCACGCCGGATGCCTGGGCGACACCCATGACGGTACTGACGTTCAACTGGGAGAACACCCGCTCCACGGCGAGGACATGCGGTTCATAGCGATCCAGCCAGTCGTCGATGGATGTGGCGATCACCAGCAGCCGCTGGTCCAGGCTCTCCTCCGGCGATGTTCCCACAACGCCGACAGCCACCATGGTGGCGCGGCGGTTCTTCTCGACGTCCACAACGCCGATGCCGCAACGGGTGAGGCCCGGGTCGACCCCCAGGACGCGCAGCGTCAAGGGCCGGCCGTCAAGGCCGGGCCTCAGTTTCACAGCAGGGCTGCCGGATCACTCGGCTTCCAGTGCGGCCTGCACTTCGTCGCTCAGGTCGGCGTTGCTGTAGACGTTCTGGACGTCGTCGAGTTCCTCCAGCGCGTCCACCAGCTTCATGAATTTCTTGGCGGCGTCGAGGTCCAGCGGCACCTCCATGGAGGGAACGAACTCTGCTTCGTCGGTGTCGTAGTCGATCCCGGCTTCCTTGAGCGCGTCGCGGACAGCCTGGAGGTCCTTCGGGTCCGAGTGGATTTCGAAGGTGTCTCCGTTGTCCTTGACTTCCTCTGCGCCGGCGTCGAGCACGGCCATCAGGACGTCGTCTTCGCTGAGCCCGTTCTTGGGCAGCGTGACGACGCCCTTGCGGGAAAAGAGGTAGCTGACAGAACCGGGATCGGCGATGGTGCCGCCGTTGCGTGAAATGGCCAGCCGGACCTCGGAGGCTGCACGGTTCTTGTTGTCCGTGAGGCACTCGATCAGCAGCGCCGAACCCTGCGGGCCGCGGCATTCATACATGATCTCCGTGTAGTCCACGACCTCGCCGGTGAGGCCGGCGCCGCGCTTGATGGCGCGGTCGATATTGTCGGCGGGGACAGAGGTCTTTTTGGCCTTCGTGACCGCGAGTTCCAGCCCAGGGTTGCCGGACAGGTCCGGGCCGCCCATCCGCGCCGCTACTTCGATGTTCTTGATCAGCTTGGCGAACGACTTGGCCCGGCGGCTATCAAGGATGGCCTTCTTGTGCTTGGTCGTCGCCCATTTGGAGTGGCCTGACATGCTTTACGCTTCTCCTCTGATCATTCGAATAAACAGTTCATGCACGCGCTTCTCCCCTGTCACTTCCGGGTGGAAGGAGGTGGCCAGCAGGTGGCCGGAACGCACTGCAACAATTCTAGCCGTCCCCTGCAGGGCGGCCGCATGCGAAGCGTGGACCGGATCCGCGGGTTCCACCTGCGCCAGGACCTCCACGCCCGGGCCCACGCGCTCCACCCAGGGCCCGCGGATGAACACCGCGTGCACCGGGGCCACACCGGCGCCCGTGTCGCTGAACTCCAGCCCCTTGAATTCGAGGTCGGTCTCAAAGGATTCCCGCTGTCGGCCGAAAGCGTTGCGGCGGACCGTGATGTCCAGCCCGCCGAATGTCTGTTGCGGATTGCCCGCCAGGTCGGTGGCGGGGTCCGCGATTTCGTCGGCGAGCAGGATCATGCCGGCGCAGGAGCCGTAGACCGGCAGGCCGTCCGCGATGAGCTTGCGCAAGGGGTCGGCGAGGTCAAACGCCCGGGCAAGCTTGTCGATCGTGGTGGATTCGCCGCCGGGAATGATTAGTCCGTCGATGCCGTCAAGTTCGGAGGGCCGCCGGATTCCGACGCCGGCGGCGCCGGTTGCTTCTGCCGAACGCAGGTGCTCCCGGAAGTCGCCCTGGAGCGCCAGGACACCGATTCGAAGGCCTGCACCCGCGCGGGAATAGTCCGTGGAAGGGGGGTTGGTCATCCAATCAGCATAGTGCTCCGCATGGCCGGAGGCTTGCCGCGCGGGGCCGGCCGGCCCGGTTCCATGCCGTGACTGGGATATATTCAGAGCATGCTTTACTTCAGCGTTCCGCTCGGCAAGCTCGTCCGCCGGGTTTCCCGGCTCAGGGGCGGAGGCTCTGCCCTCCCCGGCCTCGTAGTGGAGAAAATCGACCCCGGTTTCATGCAGCGGACGCTGTCCACGCTGCCCCTGGGTGTGGCCGTGGTCAGCGGGACGAACGGCAAGACCACCACCACCAAAATGGTGGTGGAGCTGCTGGAGAGCCAGGGGCTGAAGGTCTTCACGAACCGCACCGGCAGCAACTTCACCCGCGGAGTCGCCGCAGCCCTGCTGGGCGATGTCGACTGGCGGGGCCGGCTCGACGCGGACATCGCGGTACTGGAACTGGATGAGGCGCACGCTGTGCACTTCGTCAACAGGGTTCCGCCGCGCTACAGCCTGCTGCTCAATGTGCTCCGCGACCAGTTGGACCGCTTCGGCGAAATCGACAAAACCGCCCAGCTGCTGCAGCACATCGCGTCCAAGACCACCGGCACCGTGGTCCTGAACCGTGAGGATCCGCGTGTCGCCCGCATAGCGGACACCCTGGACGGTCCCGAGGTGCGCTACTTCGGCCTCGATGATTCCCTGCTCAGCACGTTCCCGAACGACGACGACCTCCGCGCCGGGCCCGGCAGCCCGGCGCCGGCGCTGCCGGCAAAGCCGCACGCCGACGTCGTACTGCGCCGGGTGGGCACCGATGACGCCGATTTTGAGTACGACGGTGCCACGGTCACCACCGGGATGAAGCTCCGCGGCGTCTACAACATTTTCAATGCCGCGGCCGCGCTTGTCCTGGCCCGTTGCATCGCCGGGAACGGCGCCGCGCCCACGGATCATGGCGGCTTGCTCAAGGCCCTGTCCGAGGTTGCGCCCGCCTTCGGCCGCGGCGAGAGCCTGGTGGTTGACGGCCTGCCGCTGGACCTGGTGCTGGTCAAGAACCCCAGCGGTTTCCGGCTGGGCCTGAAGTCCTTCCCGGCCGGCGGCTACGCCACGATGGTGGCGATCAATGACAACTACGCCGACGGCCGCGACATGTCCTGGCTTTGGGACGTGGAGTTCGATTCGCTGCGTGAAGGCGGCGTGGACCAGTTGTCCGGTTCCCGGGCCTACGACATGGCCCTCCGGCTGCAGTACGACGAGGTGGCAATCGGCGCAGTGAACCCAGAAATCGCACCGGCTCTTGCCGCGTTCATCCAGGGCGCCAAGGACAAGCCCAAGCGTATTTTCTGCACTTACACGGCAATGCTGGCCATCCGCCGCGAGCTGTCCAAAATCACCACAGTGGAGGTGGTCTCATGAGCCCGGCGTCCGAAGAAAGCAAGGGAACCATCCGGGTCCTGCAGCTCTATCCCCGCGACATGAACATCTACGGTGACTGGGGCAACGCCCTGGTCCTCCAGCAGCGCCTCCGCTGGCACGGCTACACCCCGGAGCTGCTCGAATACAACGTCGGCGACGACTTTCCGGCCGATGTGGACCTGATCGTGGGCGGCGGCGGGCAGGACAGCGGTCAGCTGGTGATCCAGGACGATCTGCTCTCCCGTGAATCGACGCTCAAGGAACTGGCTGAAGGCGGAACGCCCATGCTGCTGATCTGCGGGCTCTACCAGCTCTTCGGACGGTTCTTCAAGACGCGCACGGGTTCGGTGATTCCGGGCATCGGCGTCTTGGATGTCGAGACGCACGGCACCGATGAACGCCTGATCGGCAATGTCACGGTGTCCTCTCCCGAGTTCGGGGACATCCTGGGTTACGAAAACCACAGCGGCCAGACGACCCTCGGCCCCGGCGTCCAGCCGCTGGGCACCACCTCCAAGGGCACCGGCAACAACAGCAGCGACGGGAAAGAAGGGGCGCGCTACCGGAATATCGTGGCGAGCTACCTCCACGGATCACTCCTGCCCAAGAACCCTGCCATTGCCGACTTCCTGATCCGCACCGCCGTGGAGCGCAAATACGGAAGCTTCACCGCCGGCACGCCGGACGACCGCTACGCCGTACTGGCGCGGGAACACGCCGCACGGCGGCCCCGCTAGAACCGTACGGTCCGGTTCCACACCTGCAACGACTCACCGGTGACGCTTTGTGACCGGCCGGAAAACGGACCGTGGGAAACTGGTCCCATGGACACTGCAGCCGCCAGCCTCCCGGAACACCTCCGCCACCCGTCCGGCCCGCGCGATCCCGGCGATGCCTGGGTCGAAGGCGCGGTGGGCAAATTCTGGGGCCGCTTCGGATCGGCCGGCCTCCTGGTCCAGGATCCCGCCAAAGGCATCCTCTTGCAGCACCGGGCCGCGTGGAGTCACCACGGCGGAACCTGGGGCCTGCCCGGCGGCGCGCTCCACCACGGCGAAGACGCCATCACTGGCGCCCTGCGCGAAGCCCACGAAGAAGCCGCCGTGCCCCCGGAGAACGTCCGCGTGCTGTTCACGTCCGTGTTCGACGTCGGCTACTGGTCCTACACCACGGTGGCGGTCCGCGTCGTGGAATCCTTCGACCCCGCCATCAACGATGCCGAGAGCATCGAACTCAGGTGGGTTCCGGCAGGTTCCGTTCAGGACCGGGAACTGCACCCGGCGTTCGCAACAGCCTGGCCGGACCTCTGGCGCCGGCTGCAGCAGAACCACCGCTGATTCCCCAGACGGATTTCCCTGCCGGATTTCTCTGAAGGCGTAGCCGTCGCCGGACTACCGCCGGGTGCCCAACCGTTGACATAGGTAAGCATCTTCTCAGGAGGCGCGCCATGGAGGCAGTCAGCAGCGGATTCAACGGAGCGAACGCTACCGAAGACCCTTTGGATTCCTATTCCGCCACGGTTATCCGCGTGGCCGAAACCGTCACCCCGCACGTTGCCGCCGTCGAAATGACCGGCAATGGCCGCAACGGCAGGTACCGCGCGGGCGCAGGCTCGGCAGTCCTGTTCACCTCGGACGGATACCTGGTGACCAACGCCCATGTGGTGGGCTCGGCCGGAAAAGGCCACGCGGTCTTTGCCGACGGCACCCGGACGGCCGTGGAAGTCGTAGGCGCCGATCCTCTGTCCGACCTCGCCATCGTCCACGGCAGGGCACCGATTGCCCAGCCGGCCGAATTCGGCGACGCTGAACTCCTCAAAGTCGGTCAACTGGTTATCGCTGTCGGCAACCCGTTGGGGCTTTCGGGCTCCGTGACGGCAGGAGTCGTCAGCGGCCTGGGACGTTCCATCCCTGTATGGTCCGGACGCAACCGCCGCGTGATCGAGGACGTCATCCAGACCGATGCCGCGCTCAATGCCGGCAGCTCCGGCGGGGCCCTGGCAGACGCCCGCGGCCGGATCGTGGGAATCAACACGGCCGTCGCTGGTGCGGGACTGGGGCTGGCGGTTCCGATCAATGCCACCTCGCGCCGAATCATCGCCTCGCTCCTCTCGGACGGACGGGTCCGGCGCGCCTACCTCGGACTGGTGAACACCCCCGTCCAACTTCCGGTGAGCTCCGTGGTCCGGACCGGTCACCGAGACGGGCTCCTGGTGGTGGAAGTCCTCCCGGGATCACCTGCCGAACGGGCGGGCCTCCGCGCCGGAGACGTGCTGCTGAGTGTCGGCCGGAAGTCCGTTTCGAACGCAGAGAGCCTCCAGAAGCTCCTCTTCGCCGAGGCAATCGGAGCGCCGCTGGACATTTCGGCGCTCCGGGACGGAACGGAACTGCATGTGGTGGCCGTCCCGGAAGAAATGACCGACACAGGCTAGGCCGCAGTGCATGTGCGCAAAAAATTACCCATTGCGCCTATTCTGATTCCGGCCAGCGCGCTATCGTTGTTGGTGAACAAGCCCTCCCATCACACAGACGTGGCGGAAGAGCGCTGTTCGAGCACTACAGGCCGGCGGCCGGATCACCGTTACCGGAGCCGGGATTGTGGATATTGGGGTAGGCACGGGGGGTGCCCTCATATCGTTCTCCGTGCGCTGATCACACGCACCGTGGGGCACGGAGGTTCCCAAATGCGGCTGGGGCTCTGCGCCGCCGCTTGAATCAGTCACTGCAAGAATGGGGCAATGCGCCGATTCACGCAACGTATCGCCGCGTAAATTTGGGGCCATCAACCGCAGACAAGCGTCCGATCGGAATCTAATCCGCCGCTGCGTTTAGCGTGGCGCGCCAGAACCCACACTGATCCGTGATGGGTAATTCCGCTTGGCCGCCGTCTGAGGCATACATCTGGGAATGAACCACAAGATAGGAAGATCTCATGAAGAGGTCAATGGGATTGCTCGCATCCACCCTGCTGGCTGCAGGACTCGGGATTGGGGGGACGGCAATGGCTGCCGGACCCGCCGCAGCGGATACGGGGCTGAAGTCCGTCACGATTTCGGCTGTGAACTACCAGGGTTACACGGACCACAAGAGGGACGACGATAAGCGTGACTGGCGTCGCGACGACAAGCGCTGTGACCGTTACAACCATGACCACGGCCGGAACGGCAACTGGCACCAACACAAGGATGGAAGGCACTGGCACTTCTGCGACGACGACCACCGCCGCGGCCACCGCTAAACCGTCATCGGCCGCCTAACCAACGGTCCGGAAAAACCGGAGCGAGGCGGGAGGGAGGGGCATCGCCCGCGGCGATGCCCCTCCCTTTACGCCGTTTTTCCCCTTTACGCCGTTTTTCGCCGGCCTCGGGCAATACGCCCTTCCCGTTCCGGCAATCCGATGCCAGAGTCAATCCATGAACACATGGGATCCGGGTGATCACGGCGTCGTCAGTTTCCCTTCCGGCCGGCGAATCCGCGGCCGGGCACTTCGCCGGCTGCTTCCGCCGGGTCCGGACCCCGACTTCGCGGTCTACCTGCTGGGCAGGCGTCCGGCCCGGACCCCCTGGGAACAAAGGTGGGTGCGCTGGCCGGACTTCTGGTTGCCCCTCAACGAAGACGACGCCGTGGAGGCCTTGGGGGAAGCATGGGTGCGGGCAGAAAAGGAACGCGTTGAAATTGCCTGCCATGGAGGGCACGGCAGGACCGGCATGGCCCTTGCCTGCATCGCCATCCTGGACGGCGTCGCACCGGGACATGCCGTGTCCTACGTCCGGGAGCACTGCGGTCCGGCGGTGGAGACCCCCTGGGAGCACTGGTACGTCAGGCATGTTGCCCGCCGGATCACCTGAGACGGTCCAAGTCCTGTTGCGGCTGCCTTCACGGTTTGGCGGAATGGATCAGCTCACAGGCACCCGCAGCCGCCGCACCCATCGATTCCACCACGGTCCTCGTGCGCAGGCGCGTCGCGGCGTCGGCCTCCGCCCCGGCGCACGGTCCCTGCGGCGCGTCGGCCGCCACGGAACACCAGCGGTACGGATCGCGGACGATCGCTGACGGCACCCAGGCCAGGTCCGAGGCTGACCATTTTCCGGCCGCGTCCTGGCTGAACTGCGCCCGAACCAGCAGTCCCTCATTGTTCACCACATACCAGGGGGACAGCTCCGTGACGCCGTTACCCAGCCCGTACACAATCCAGGTCCCCTTGTAGTTCTCGATGGGCAGCACGGAATGGGTGTGGTGGCCGTAGACCATGGTGAACTCACCGCTGTCCACCAGGGCGTGGGCCGTCTCCTGCTGCTGGGCATTCGGAGCACTGGCATACTCGTCCCCGGCGTGCATCACTCCGAGCACAATGTCCGCGCCCAGCGCCCTGGCCTTCTTCGCCTTGGCAATCATCGCGGGCGCGTCCAGCATGTCCACCTGCCAGGCGTACTCGGGGTATTGCCCGTTCAGGCCATAGGCGGCCTCAATCACGGCGATTTTCGCCGCGTCGGTCTGCAGAAGCAGGATCCCTTGCGATTCCGCCTCGGTCCGGTAGGAACCGGTGTGCTTCAAGCCGGCAGCGTCCAGCGCGTCCAGTGTACGGACCAGGCCGTCGGTTCCGCGGTCGATGGTGTGGTTGCTGGCGGTGGTGCAGGCTGGTAGCCAACGTCTTTGGCCGCCGCGGCGATTTGCGGCGGCACGTTGAACGACGGATAGGCCGAGAAGGGCCGTCCGCGTCCGCGACCGGAGTTTCCTGATGGCAGATGGCGAGGTCGCTTTCGCCGATGTACGCCCGCTGGCCCTCGAACAGCGGGGTGAAGTCCAGGCCCGGCTTTCCGAGGGCGGCGGCGTCGGCGCGGGCCTGGTCCCACAGCTGGGCATGCACCAGCATGTCTCCGGTCACCAGGACTGACGTGCACCGGACGGCAGCGCAGGCGGGGCCCTTGCCCGGCGTGGTTTCAGGTGTGGGTTCGGGAGAGGGAGCGGGCACCGCCGGGGCAGTTGACGACGGCGGTGCCACGGCCGCCGTCGTCGTACGTGCTGCGCCGGCCGGGCGCTGGCCGGTGTCCTGTTAGGCAATGACGCCGCACGACGTCAGTCCGGACAGCAGGACAGCCGCGGCGATCGCCGCGGCTCCCCGTCCGCGGTGGATTTTCAGCGGCATCCTTGCGAGTTCCCCCATAAGCGCCATCCTACGGCGGCCAATCCCGGCAGCCCGTCAAATCACCATTGAGAACCGTCCGGTTACATGAAAGTGTTGCTTCATGACCAACCCCCTCCTGACTCCCAGTCCTTTGCCGTTCGGGCTCCCCCCGTTTGCCGAGATCGACGAGGCCGACTATTCCGAAGCGGTCCGGTCCGGCCTGGCGGAACACCTCGCCGAAATTCAGGCCATTGTGGACAACACCGAACCCGCCGCCTTCGAAAATACCGTCCTGGCAATGGAACGCTCCGGGCAGCTCCTCCAGCGCGCTGCCGCATCGTTTTTCACCCTGGTCTCGGCGGACGCCTCGGACGGCATCCGGGCACTCGAAACCGAGCTGTCCCCGGAGTTTTCCGCCCACCAGGATGCCGTCTACATGAACCGGCGGCTCTTTGACCGGTTCGCCGCCGTGGACACCACCGGCCTCGACGATGAATCAGCCAGGCTCGTGGAGGAGTACCTCAAGGAGTTCCGCCAGTCCGGGATCCAGCTCGAGGATGCCGGCCAGGACCGGCTGAGGGCGGTGAACGCAGAGCTGTCCCGGTTGGGCACCGAATTCGGGCAGCGCGTCAAGGAAGCCATGAAGACCTCGGCCCTGCTGCTCGACGATGCCGTTGAGCTGTCCGGGCTGCCGGCGGATGACATTGCCAGCGCCGCCGAAGCCGCCCGGGCAGCCGGGCACGACGGCAAGTACCTGCTCACCCTGATCCAGCCCAGCAACCAGCCCGCCATGGCATCCCTGGAAAACCGCGAGGTCCGCCGCCGGCTCTACGAGGCGTCCATCAGCCGCGGCAGCAGCGGGGGCAGCCTGGATGTGAGGGACCTGGTGAAGTCCATGGTGGCGCTCCGGGCGGAGAAGGCCCGGCTTCTGGGATTTGCCAACTACGCCGAACTCACCGTTGACCGGCAGACTGCCCCTGATTTTGAAGCCGTGCAGTCCATGATGAACCGGCTGGCACCTGCGGCGGTCCGGAATGCCGACGCCGAGGCGGCCGCCCTTGCAGAGGTTGCAGGCCATCCGCTCGAGGCGTGGGACTGGGCGTACTATTCCGCGAAGGTGCGGCGGGAACGGTACAGCGTCGACGAGCAGGCGCTGCGGCCCTACTTCGAACTGGACCGCGTCCTTCGCGACGGTGTCTTCTACGCCGCGACTTCCCTGTACGGTGTCACCTTCCACGAGCGGCCCGACCTCAAGGGCTACCACCCCGATGTCCGGGTCTGGGAGGTCCGCAACGAGGACGGCTCCGAACTGGGCCTGTTCCTGGGCGACTACTATTCCCGCGAGTCCAAACGCGGCGGCGCCTGGATGAACTCGCTGGTGGATCAGTCCGCGCTGCTGGGTACCAAGCCGGTGGTGATCAACAACCTGAACATTTCCAAGCCTCCGGCGGGCGAGCCGACGCTGCTGACCCTGGACGAGCTCCGGACCGCGTTCCACGAATTCGGCCATGCCCTGCACGGACTGTTTTCCAACGTGACCTTCCCCCGGTTCTCCGGGACCGCCGTTCCGCGCGATTTTGTGGAGTACCCGTCCCAGGTCAACGAAATGTGGATCATGTGGCCTGAGGTGCTGGCCAATTATGCCCGCCACCATGTGACCGGCGAGCCCCTTGCCCAGGACATCGTGGACAAGCTCAACGAATCGCAGCTGTGGGGCGAAGGCTTCGGCACCACGGAGTACCTGGGCGCGGCGCTGCTGGACCTCGCTTGGCATGTCCTAGACGAATCCGGGGTCCCGGCGGACGTCCTGGCGTTCGAAGCCAAGGCCCTCGCCGCGGCCGGGGTGGCACACAGCCTGATTCCGCCGCGGTACCGGACCGGCTATTTCCAGCACATCTTCGCCGGCGACGGTTACGCCGCAGGGTACTACTCCTACATCTGGAGCGAAGTACTGGATGCGGACAGCGTTGAATGGTTCAAGGAAAACGGCGGACTCAGCCGTGCCAACGGCGACTTCTTCCGGGCTGAACTGCTCTCCCGCGGCAACAGCCGCGAACCGCTGGACTCCTTCCGTGCCTTCCGCGGCCGGGACGCGAGGCTGGAGCCGCTGCTGAAGCGCCGCGGTTTGGACTGACCCTTCATCGATTGCTCCGTGGACGCCGTTTTAGGCGCCGATAAGGGCGGTTAGGGAGCAATCGACGGGGAAACAACGACGCCGGGCGGTCACCAACAAGGTGACCGCCCGGCGTCGTACTGCTTGTGAAGCTGTTACCAGCCGCGCTCGGCGAGGCGGTGCGGCTGCGGGATCTCGTCCACGTTGATGCCCACCATGGCTTCGCCCAGGCCGCGGGAGGCCTTGGCGATGACGTCCGGGTCATCGAAGAAGGTGGTGGCCTTCACGACGGCGGCGGCGCGCTGGGCCGGGTTGCCGGACTTGAAAATGCCGGAGCCGACGAACACGCCGTCAGCGCCGAGCTGCATCATCATCGCGGCGTCGGCCGGGGTGGCGATGCCGCCCGCGGTGAAGAGCACCACCGGGAGCTTGCCGGCGGCAGCGACTTCCTTGACCAGTTCGTACGGGGCCTGCAGTTCCTTGGCCGCGACGTAAAGCTCGTCCTCGGGCAGGGCGGCGAGCTTGGCGATCTCGGAACGGATCTGGCGCATGTGGCCGGTGGCGTTGGAGACGTCGCCGGTGCCGGCCTCGCCCTTGGAGCGGATCATGGCCGCGCCCTCGTTGATGCGGCGCAGGGCCTCACCGAGGTTGGTGGCGCCACAGACGAAGGGAACCTTGAAGTTCCACTTGTCGATGTGGTTGACGTAGTCGGCCGGGGTCAGGACCTCGGACTCGTCGATGTAGTCCACGCCGAGGGACTGCAGGACCTGGGCTTCGACGAAGTGGCCGATCCGGGCCTTGGCCATGACCGGCACGGACACGGCTTCGATGATCTTGTCGATCATGTCCGGATCGGACATGCGGGACACGCCGCCCTGGGCCCGGATATCGGCCGGAACGCGTTCCAGCGCCATCACGGCCACGGCACCGGCGTCTTCGGCGATGCGGGCCTGTTCGACGTTGACGACGTCCATGATGACGCCGCCCTTGAGCATCTCGGCCATGCCGCGCTTGACGCGGTTGCTGCCCGTGACGCTGTTGGCGGACGAGCCGGCTTCGCTGCTTACATCAGGTGTAGACACAAAAACCCCTATGGGTAGCTAGATGTTACGTAGATCCGGTCTCTCGGTCCCGGCGCAGGCGGCAGCACAGACGGGAAAGCCACGCCGCGCGCACACCGGATTACCGGATCCAATGACCAGGTACTGCTAATACTAGTCCCACGCTGCGACGCTGCTGAATTCGGGTTACCCCGGCAGTCCCGTCTCCTCCAGCGACTGCCGGTGCACGGTGGCGATCCGCTGGACCACGGTCACGAGGCTGGCCGCGGCCAGGAGGGTCAGGGTCACCAGCAGGACCACGCTGGGGAGCCCGAGCCCGGTGAATCCGGTGACCACCAGAACAGACACCAGCCGTTCGGCGCGCTCGGCAATGCCGACGTTTGCGTGGAAGCCGAGAGCCTCGGCCTTGGCCCGCGCATAGGAGACCACCATGCCAAGCACCAGGCACACGACGGCGGCGATGGCGATCGCGTGGTCCGCGCCTCCCGTGAAAAACCAGATGCCAAGACCGGCAAACAGGGCGCCGTCGGCAACCCGGTCCAGGGTGGAATCCAGGAAGTTGCCCCAGCGCCCGCCCCGCTCCTGCATCCGGGCCATGATGCCGTCAAGGACGTCGGAGAAAATGAAGGCCGTAATAAACAGCGTTCCCCACCACAGCTGACCCAGCGGGTAGAACACCAGGGCGCCCACCACCACGCCTGCCGTCCCCACGATGGTGATGGCATCGGGCGAAACACCGATCTTCAGGAGCCACCGGGCAAGCGGGGAGAACAGTGCGGTGAAAAACCCGCGGGCATGCCGGTTAAGCATGCTCGTCCTCCGGCCAGGCCTCGGCGACCTGCTGGCGGACCTCGCCGAGCGTCTGCGTGATTGCCTTTGTCTGGGCGATGATGGGGAAAAAGTTGCCGTCCCCGCCCCAGCGCGGAACGACGTGCTGGTGCAGGTGGCCGGCGATTCCGGCCCCGCCCACGACGCCCTGGTTCATGCCGAGGTTGAACCCTCCGGGGTTGGACACCTTGCGCAGGACCCGCATCGAGGCCTGGGTCAGCGCCGCGAATTCCGCGGTTTCCTCCACGGTCAGGTCCGTGTAGTCCGGAACGTGCCGGTAAGGGCAGATCAGCAGGTGGCCCGGGTTGTACGGGAAAAGGTTCAGGACCACGTAGGCGGTGCGCCCGCGGTAGACAATCAGGGAGTCTTCGTCACTGCGGGCAGGGGCCACACAGAACGGGCAGTCATCCTTGTTCTTGAACTGGTGCTGCCCGCCCTTGATGTAGGCCATGCGGTGCGGGGTCCACAGGCGCTGGAAAGCGTCCGGAACGCCGGCCAGACCGAATTCATCGGTCACGTCGCCGTCGCCCGGATATCCTCCGCCAGCGCCTGTGTTCTCCTGCACGTCGCCTGCCATTCCGCTAGCTGGTCCGGTTGCGGACGGCGTCGACAATCCTCTGGACAGCTTCGGCCACCGGCACGCCGTTGTCCTGGCTGCCGTCGCGGAACCGGAACGAGACTGCTCCGGCCTCGGCGTCCTCGCCGCCGGCAATGAGGACGAACGGAATCTTGTCCTTGCTGGCGGTGCGGATCTTCTTCGGGAACCGGTCGGAGGAGATGTCCACCTCCGCACGGATACCGGCGGCCTTCAGCTGGCCCACGACGTCGAACATGTAGTCGTTGAAGGCCTCCGCCACGGGGACGCCCACCACCTGCACCGGTGCGAGCCATGCCGGGAAAGCGCCGGCATAGTGCTCAGTCAGTACACCCATGAACCGTTCCACGGAACCGAACAGGGCGCGGTGGATCATCACCGGGCGCTGGCGGGTGCCATCGGCGGCCTGGAACTCGAGTTCGAAGCGCTCAGGCAGGTTGAAGTCCAGCTGGATGGTGGACATCTGCCAGGTGCGGCCGAGGGCGTCCTTCGCCTGGACGGAGATCTTCGGGCCGTAGAACGCGGCTCCGCCCGGATCCGGGACGAGCTCCAGGCCCGAGGCTTCGGCCACTTCGGCGAGGGTGCGGGTGGCTTCCTCCCAGGTGGCGTCGTCCCCCACGAACTTGTCTTCGTTCTTGGTGGAAAGCTCCAGGTAGAAGTCGTCCAGGCCGTAGTCCTTGAGCAGGCCCAGGACGAAGTTCAGCGTGGTGGTGAGCTCATCCTTCATCTGCTCGCGGGTGCAGTAGATGTGGGCGTCGTCCTGTGTCATGCCGCGCACTCGGGTCAGGCCGTGCACCACGCCCGACTTTTCGTAGCGGTATACCGAACCGAATTCGAACAGCCGCAGGGGCAGTTCGCGGTAGGAGCGTCCGCGGGAACGGAAGATCAGGTTGTGCATGGGGCAGTTCATCGGCTTCAGGTAGTAGTCCTGGCCGGGCTTGCGCACGGTGCCGTCCTCATTGAGTTCCGCGTCGATGTGCATCGCCGGGAACATGCCCTCCTTGTACCAGTCCAGGTGGCCCGAGACCTCGTACAGGTGCCCCTTGGTGATGTGCGGGGTGTAGACGAACTCGTACCCTGCATCGACGTGCCGCTGGCGGGAGTAATCCTCCATGGCCTTGCGGATGATGCCGCCCTTGGGGTGGAACACCGGCAGGCCGGAACCCAGCTCGTCCGGGAAGGAGAAGAGGTCCAGCTCGGCACCGAGCTTGCGGTGGTCGCGGCGCTCGGCCTCGGCGATGCGCTCCTGGTAGGCCTTGAGTGCGTCCTTGGTGGGCCAGGCGGTGCCGTAGATGCGCTGCAGCTGCTGGTTGTTCTGGTTGCCCAGCCAGTAGGCGGCGGAGGACCGGGTCAGGGCGAAGGCGTTGGAGATGAGCTTGGTGTTGGGCAGGTGGGGGCCGCGGCACAGGTCGCACCAGACGCTGTCCCCGCTCTTGCGGTCCACGTTGTCGTAGATGGTGATGTCGCCGGCGCCCACCTCGACGTTGACGCCTTCGCCGGCGTCTGCGGCGTCGTTCTTCTTGCCCAGCAGTTCCAGCTTGTAGGGCTCGTCCTTCATGGCTTCGCGGGCTTCGTCCTCGGACACCACGCGGCGGACGAACTTCTGGTTCTGGTTGATGATTTTGAGCATCATCTTTTCCAGGGTCTTCAGGTCTTCCGGGGTGAACGGCTCGGCGACGTCGAAGTCGAAGTAGAAGCCGTCGGTGATGTAGGGACCGATGCCGAGCTTGGCGTCGGGACGCAGCTGCTGCACGGCCTGGGCCATGACGTGGGCGGTCGAGTGCCGGAGGACGTTGAGGCCGTCCGGGGAATCGATGGTGACCCCTTCGATGTCCGCGCCCTCGGGGAGCGGCTGGTCGAGGTCTTTCAGTTCGCCGTTTACTCGGGCGACAACGACGTCGCGGCGCTCAAAAAAGAGTTCCGCGCCGGTGGTCCCGGTAGTCACCTTGGTCTCTTCGCCGTCGACGATGAGGGTGATCTGCTGGGCATCTGACACGGGTGTCTCCTATTCAAAGTTAAGGCTTCGTAGCTTGTGGCGTACGGGGACCACAGCCAGCCTCGTCCATGCTATCGGTTGGGAGAGAGGCCGACCAAAGCGGCGGCCGGGACGCGCGTCCCCCGCCCTTCCGGAGTTGGGGTTCAGCTGCCAAGCCCCGTGATGGCCAGGTTGCGGCTGATTCCGTCCAGCGGCCCCCGTACTTGGAGGGCAGGTTCCCAGGTGCCGGTGGATTGCTGCTCCGGGTACGGGAGGGTCTCGGTGCGGCTGAGGTCCCAGGCCATGGTGGCGCTGATGCTGATCCCGCGGGGGCCGGTCCTGCGGGTGTTGCCACGGATCAGGAGCAGGCGGGTGCCGAACAGCAACGGTCCTGCCAGTTCCTGTGCCTCATGGAAGAACACGGAGTCCACGCAGCCTGTTCCGTCGTCGATGCTGATGAACACCACCCGGCGCCCGCCGCGCATCGGCGGTGTCTGTGTGGCAATCCGGACCCCGGCCACCAACACTTCGGTGCCGTTCCGGAGTCCCAGGAGCTTATCCGCGGTGGTCACGCCCAGCCGGTCGAGCAGGGGCCGGTGGCTGGCCATCAGGTGTTCGCTGACATCCACCGCCATCAGGTCAAGTTCGGCCCGCACGTTTTCGATCATGCTTGGAGCAGGAAGTTCGGCCTTCAGGTTCTTGAGTTCAACGTCGCCAAGAGGCAGGGACAGCTGGCCCTCGATGACCTCAATGCCCTTCTTGCCCGGGCGGTTCTGGAGGGTCTGGAGATGCTGGACGAGGTCCGCCCGGTTGGCGGCTCCGCCGGATTCCCGGTGCAGCGCATCGAAAGCCCCCAGCTGGGCAAGCCGCTTGATGCTGGGCTTGCTCAGCCTGGAGCGAGCCCTCAGGTCTGCCAGCGAGTCGTAGGGCTGGCCGGCAACGATCCTTTTCAGTTCAGCCCCGGAGAGCCCGTAGATGCCGTTCAGGCTGAGCCGGATGCCAAGCCTCCCGCGGTCAGGCCCTGATCCGACCCGCTCCACCCGGTACTCGGCCTGGCTCCTGTTGATGTCCAGGGGCAGGATGGGGATCCCCAGCCGCCGCGCTTCAGCCACCAGGAGCCGCTTGGGATACATGCCGGGATCGTGTTCCCACAGCCCGGCGAGGAAAGCTTCGGGGTGGTGGGCCTTCAGCCAGGCCGACTGATAGGTGGGCACGGCGAAGGCTGCCCCGTGTGCCTTGCAGAAGCCAAAGCTGCCAAAGGCCTTGAGGGTTCCCCAGACTTTGTCCACGACCTCAGGGGTGTAACCCCGCGCCCGGGCTTCCCTGCGGAAGAATTCCTCGACTTTGGGTTCCAGGAGTTCGTTCCCCAGGGCCCGGCGGAATTCATCAGCCCGGGCAAGCCCGCATTTGGTCATGACGTCGAATGTCTTCAGGATCTGCTCATGGAAGACCGTCACGCCGTGGGTTTCCTGGAGCACCGGTTTGAGGTCCGGGTGCGGATAGACCTCCGGCGCGAATCCGTGGCGGTGTTCAAGGAAGGGACGGACCATGTCCGATTTCATGGGCCCGGGGCGGAACAGCGATATGTCGATGATGAGGTCGTTGAATTCCCGCGGCGCCATTTTGCCGATCAGTTCCCGCTGACCGGGAGATTCGATCTGGAAACAGCCCAGGGTATGCGTACTTCGGATCAGCTCGTAGGTTGGTTCGTCATCGAGCGGTACGGCATTGAGGTCAATGTGCCCGTCGGCTGAGATGAAGTCCGGTCCCGTGCCGTCCGCTCCGGGAGGATGGGCACCTGCAGCCACCACCTCAGCCTTCGAAGGGTGCAGCCGGACCACCTCACGGACGGCAAAAGCCATGGCGCTCTGCATTCGGACGCCGAGGACATCCAGCTTGAGCATCCCCATCGGATCCATGTCGTGTTTATCGAACTGGCTCATGGGCAGGCCGAGACCGCTGGGCTGAACGGGGGTCCGGTCCAGCAGCGTGGCGTCGCCAAGGATTACGCCGCAGGGATGCATGGAAATGTGCCGTGGCAGGCGGTCCAGCCTCTCGGTCAGGTCAACGAGCAGGTCCAGTTGCTGGTTTTCCGCGAACTCACGCTGCTCCACCCTTCCTGCGAATTCCTTCAGTTCGGGTTTTTCCACCAGGGCTTCACGGAAGTTCCTTGCCGAGAACCGCCACAGCTGCTTGGCGATCTCGCCGATGTCGCCGTCGTCCATGCCCAATGCGTGGCCGGCGTCCCGGACTGCACCGCGAGCGCGGTAGCCGTTCTGCATGCTCATGAGGGTGACACGCTCGGCTCCGAAGCGGTCGAAGATCCTTCGGTAGACGTTGTGCCGCTCGGCGCTTTCCACATCAATGTCGATGTCCGGAAGAGTTGCCCGGTCATTGGAGAGGAACCGTTCGAAGATGAGGTCGTGCTGCAGGGGGTTCACCTGGCTGACGTCGATCAGGTAGTTCACCAGGCTGGAGGCGCCGGAACCCCGGGCAGCCGCCCTGACTCCCATGTCCAGGATCATTCGGGAAACCTCGGCCACCGTGAGGAAGTAGGAGGCGAAGCCAAGGTTGGCGATGATCCTCAGTTCATGCTCCAGCCTCGCCCGCATTTCCGCCTCGGGCCGCCCTGAGATCCCCGGGAACCGACGGCTGATGCCGGCCTCGCAGCGCAGGGTAAGTTCGGCCAGCGGATCGCCGGCGATGCCGATGACCGAAGCTTCGGGAACCACCGGCTGTTTCCATCCCATGTCCGTGACCGGGTCCATCCGGCAGCGGTCCGCGAGCGCCTCGGTTTGGCCGAGCAGCCTGGTGAGGTCGGTGGCGCCGTAGCCGGCGGCATGGATGATTTCCTTGCCGAGCTCGAGCATTTGGGCTGATGTCTTCAGCCACCCGCGGCCGTTGGGCTGAAGCAACGGCTCCTCGGTCAGTTCGGTCAGGGATTTCAGGGTTCGGGCAGAGTCCAGCACATCCGCTGTGGCGGCCCCGTCCTCCGCGCAGTACCGCACGGCGTTGGTCAGGACGGCAGGAATCCCGTGCTCGGCAGCTAGTTTGAGCATGCGCACGGCGTGGGCTGTGCTCAGAGGCTCCCCGGGAGCGCTGAGGTGGGACACGACTTCGGCTGCCACGGTTCCCTTGGGCATGGTCTCCAGCCACTGCTTGAACAACGTGCGGGGCCGAAGGTACCGGCGGCCGCTCATCGCCCTGCCAACGTCCGAGTCCGGGCCCACCAGCACAGTCAGCACCGGTTCCAGTGTTTCCGGATGCAGAGCCCTGGAAGCGATTTCGGCGCGGGTGACCGCGACGGGCACCACTCCCCCGGCTTTGCCGGAGGTACGGGCATGGGCATCTGAAATCAGGCGGCAGAGGGCCCGGTAGCCGGCACCTTTGTTGTGTCCGTGGGCAAGCACGACGACGCGGCCCGCGAGCTGGGTCCGGAGGTCGCCGTCGTCGTCATAGACCGCAAGGTCAACCCCGACGACGGGATCCAGTCCCGCCGCCATGCAGGCCTTGAGGTGTTTGACGGTGCCGTACAGGCCGTTCCTGTCGGTGCAGGCAAGCGCGGTGGCGCCGTCGGCGGCGGCAGCCTGGGCAAGCTCATCCGGCCAGGAGACCCCGTAATGTGCGCTGAAGGCGGTGGAAACATGAAGATGGGTGAAGCTCATGCTGATCGAGGCCTCAGGGCATCGTGGATTTTCAGCAACCGCCACCGGCCGCTGCCGATGTCCCTGGTCAGGTCGAGGGTGAGGGCTTCTTCCGGCTCCGCGTTTGCAGCAGAAGGCCGGACCTGGACGCGCCAGATCTCGTGATCCACCAGTCCCGGTCCGGTACCCAGCGGTGCGCGGGTTTCTTCGGCCCACCACCGCCTGCGTTCAAACCAGCGCACGGGCTCTGCGCAGACAGTGTAATGACGGCCGGCCCAGGTGAGCGCCGAAGGCTGGCCGGCGGGCGTGCAGACGACGTCGACACCCTCGCTGAACAAGCCCATCGGCGCCTCCCGGAAGTGCACTCCCCCCGGCCGCCACGCAGGAGCGGACCGGTGCAGGGAAGTTCTGAAATGATTCGTTCGAAACAATTCTTTCGAATATATCTTCGAATAATCAATTCTACGCCGGAGCCGGGACAAAACCTACACAAGCCTTCCCGGGGCCGGAACCAGGAGCTTTACGGGACGTTTTGGCGTCAGCGCCGCCAACAGTACGGCGTGGTTGTTGATACCCGGAGAAACCCGTAGCGCTCCAGGATCGGCCGCGAGTAGCTGGTCGAGTCGCTGTGGATGAACTTCTTTCCCAGCTTCACAGCGGACCGGGCCCGGGCCGCGGTGACGGCCCGGTAAATCCCCTGGCTGCGCCACTCTTCGCGCGTTGCACCGCCCCAGATTCCTGCGAAGTCGGTACCAGGCACGGGCTCCAGGCGGCCCGCACTCACGATCAATCCCTGATGTTCGGCAACCCAGAGCTCCATACCCCCTTCCCCGGCCACCTTGCGCAGGGTCACTCCGGGCGGGAGTGGTACCGCTGAGATCAAGGAGGCCACCCGGCCGATCATGATCGACTCCTCCTCTTCGGGTTCAAATCCGCTTCGCAACAGCGCGTCATGGAGTCCGGGCGCATGATCATGGCCGCGGGTTTTCCACTCCACCCGCACCACGGAGGGATCCCTGCGGAAGTGCGCGAGCGCTTCCAATACCCACCGGGCAATCGCCCGGGAACCGGCTCCATCGAGATTTCGGTACGTCACGAAACCCCGGCCGCCCGCGAAGGTGCACATCAGCAAGGGCCCCAGCCGTCGACGGCGAGCGCCCCCCGGGTCTCCGCGTCCGTCCGGAGTTGCCGATCGTATGCCGCTAGAAATTGGTCTGCAGAAGTCATGGGCCCCCACGGTACCGTTGCCGGGCTTGGACGTGAAGGCCGCCGGCCGGTCGGGGCACCCCGATGCTGCAAACAATCGAATATATCTTCTAATGAATCACGACTGCGCCGGAGCCCTGACAAAACCTGAATCAGGGGTGGACGGACGCGGGCGAGGGGGGCAGGATTGAGCCATGAGCTCCCATGACGCACTCCTGAAGCACGTAGCCATCGCCGCCAAGGATTCCACCTTGGTGGCGACTTTTGATATAGACGGCAATATCCCCGGGGCGGGCGCCTATGTCGTTGGCCTCGTCGCGTCCACACCGGATCATTCCCATCAACGAAGAATGGGAATCGAGTTCATGAACGGCGAAGCTGTGTCCTTCTACTGCTTCAGCCACGACGGCACTGAGGAGAATTTCGATCTCAGCGGCGTTTCGCATTCCGGCAACACCATTACCGGCAACTTTCCCATGACCACGGTCCTGGGGCTGGAAAAGGGCCACCTGATGACAGCCTTCAGCGACGCCGACGGCAGGGAATACCAGGCGAACGTTCCCGTGGAGGAAGCGCTCTGAGGGTGGGATCCGCCTGAGGCGCTAGCTGCGCTTTGAGCCGCTAGCTGCTGGCGTTGTGCACTTTCATCTCAAGCTCGGTGAAAGCCGTGATCATCGCGCGGTAAGTCTTCTCCACAATGTCCGGGTCGATGTCTTTTTTCTCGGCGGCGGCACGGACATGTTGGATGACCTTTTCCACCCGGCCCGGAGCCCTGACCTCCGCGTCGTCACCCTTCAACGTCCCGGAAATCCGGATCAGACGTTCGCGGCGGGCAATCAGGGTGACAATCTGCTCGTCAACTTCATCGACGGCCACTCGGACAGCCGCGAGCTGTTCCCTGTCGGCCTGGGCGTCTTTGTCGTGTCCGTGATTTGTGGGCATGTGCATGACAGTATCTAAGAATGCAGCCTCGAGTCGACTTCATTTCATTGGGCGTCCGCAGTGTCGAGGCCTCCCGCGCCTTCTACGTGGACGGCCTGGGCTGGCCGGTCCACCGGGAAGTCCCCGGCGAGGTGGTCTTTATCCAGGCCAACCACGGCCTGATTCTTTCGCTGTGGGACGCAGGCCAGATGCAGGCGGAGGCGTCAGTGGGCAGCCCCGCCGGCGTCCCGTGCATCACGCTGAGCCACAACGTGGGGAGCGCGGCGGACGTCGACCGGGTGATGGCGGAAGCGGAATCGGCCGGGGCAACGGTAGTTGGCTCCCCGAAGACCCAGCCGTGGGGCGGCTATACGGGGTACTTCGCCGATCCCGACGGTTTCCGCTGGGAAATCGCCTTCAATCCCACGTGGACCGTCGACGCCGGCGGCAACGTCACGGTCTAGAGTCACCGGCTAGAACAGGCTGCCCACCGGCTGGATGAGTTCGGGCGAGTCATTTCTTACATTCCCGACGGCGGTGCCCACGGCATCGATGGTCCAGCCTTCGGCGACGTCGTGCGCACCCGCACGAACCAGATCCACCAGGCCGGCGGCGTCATCCGCCTGCGGATCCAGCCATGCCTGCATCGTCCCGCGGTTCATGGGCAGCGGCACCCTGTCATGCAGGGCGGTGAGTTCGGCGAGCATTCCCCCGGCATAGCCTTCGGGCGGCGAGTCCGTCGTCATGATGGAGGTGGACAGCATCCACCGCTGCGGATCACCCTCGGGCTTGGACGGGTCCTTCCACCATTCATAGAGTCCTGCGAACACCAGGGGCCGGCCGTCCTTCGGATGCACGTAGTAGGGCTGCTTGCCGCGCCCTTCACCCTTCCATTCGTAATAGCCGTCCGCCGGGACCGCGCAGCGCCGGGACCGGGTCGCCTTGCGGAAGGCTGGCTTCTCCAGGACGCTTTCGCTTCGCGCATTGATCATCTTCGAGCCGATGGAAGGGTCCTTGGCCCAGGACGGAACGAGGCCCCAGCGGGCCACATGCAGCTGCCGGACCGGAGTGCCGTCCATCAGCCGCTCCAGCACGATGGGCACATCGGCGGTCGGAGCAACATTCCACGACGGCGGAACCACCAGCTCCTCGTCCAGTTCGGCGTCAAATTCTGCCAGCAGGTCCCCGACGGCCCGGGCCATCACGTAGCGTCCACACATGGCACCAGCATGCCACCCGCCCCGGAGCCGTGTCACCCGGCGTAACCCGGCGGGGCGGGAGCCCGCGGGGACGGCGCCGGAACAGGGGTGCGGTGCCCCGACGCCCGGGGAATACCGGCCGCCGGGTTACCGTTGAGTGAAAAGACATCTGCTTTGATAACGACGAGCACAAACGATACTGAGGAGAACTCCGTGGATTTCACTCCCGAATCCGGCACCATCACCATGTTTTCGACCACCTGGTGCGGTTACTGCAACCGTCTGAAGAAGCAGCTGGACGCCCAGGGCATCGGCTACACCGAAATCAACATCGAAGAAGTCGAAGGCACCGCCGACCTGGTGGAGCAGCTCAACGGAGGCAACCGCACGGTACCCACCGTCCTCTTCCCGGACGGTACCGCTGCCACCAACCCGTCGGCAGCAGAAGTCAAGAGCCGGCTCGCCGCCTAGCCCGCCCGCAGGCTGGCGAAATCCGCGTAGTCCAGCTGCGCATACGCGGCATAGGTGTTGATGACCGCAGTTTCGATGGCGGCCACGTCCAGCCCGGGGACGAGGTCGTCAACGGCACCGGCAGTGGCCGGGTCCCAGTCAAGCCCAAGGGCTGCGTAGCTGGCTTCGAGGACCTTGCGGATCGGCGCGGAATTCTCCACCACGATCACCGAGCTGAACAGCCAGCCGCCCGACACCACCCGTTGGGCGGTGCCGATCAGTTTTACCCGGTGCAGCGGATCCGCCGGGTCCAGGCCATGGACGCTGAACTCCCCGGGGCAGTACTCCCCCGGGATTTCGCCGACGGCGGCCTGGACTCCGGCGCTCCGGAGCGCATCCGCCAGCATCCCGCCGAAGAAGGCGAAACGCCCTTTGGCGCCGGCGATGGCATCGGCATGGGGCTCCACGTGGTCCACGATCAGCGTTCCCTCGTGATACGCAGCAGCCCGGCCGCCTGCCTTGCGGACCAGCGGCTCAAATCCGAGCTCACGGCACGCCTGCGCTGCCGCCTCAAAGCCGGGCAGGTGGGCATCGCGCTGGCCAAAGGCGACTGTCGGAGCCGGGCGGTACAGCCTGAGCGTCGGGCCGATCCGCCCCGTCTTGGCCATGCCCAGCAACTCAATACCGAACTCCAGGTCGCGCGCCGCGCCCAGCGACTGCTCCTGCCGGACAATGGTCAGCGTGGCGGGTGCGCCGGCCGTATGCTGCATCTTGCTAAGCTCCCTTATGGTCATTCTGCAATTCCTGGTCGTAGCCGCCGCCTTCGCCGTCATTGACGCCATCTGGCTCAAGACGATGAACCCCTTTTACCGCGGACAGATTGGTGAACTGCTGGCCGACCGGCCCAATCTAGGGTACGCGGTGGTCTTCTACGTGATCTACATTGCCGGCATTGTGTTCTTCGCCCTGCGCCCCGCGCTCGACGGCGGCAGCTGGCTCAGTGCGGTGGGCTACGGCGCCGCCCTGGGCGCCTTCGCCTATGCCACGTACGACCTCACCAACGCCGCGACCCTGAAGACCTGGCCGCTGCAGCTGATCATCGTGGATATCCTCTGGGGCGCAGCCCTGACCGCCCTGGCCACCCTGGCCGGCTGGCTGGTGTTCCACAAGAACTAGCGGCCGCACCAGCCGGGATCCGCGGCGAACTACGTCTTGCGGAGCGTCAGGATCTGCTCTGCCCGTCCGAAGGGCCCGGCCAGGTCGTGGAGCACCGTGGACGTCAGCCCGATGCCGTCAGCTCCGAAGGAAACAGCGTTGTCCAGGCCCAGCCAGTCGCCGGCGGGTTTCCGGTACATGTGGATCTGCAGGTCCAGGTTGGGGAACGCGTAGCTGTCCTTGCCCGGCGGTACCCGCGCCGCTATTCCGTTGGCGGTGTCCACCAGGCCCATGAGCCGCGCCAGGTCGCCGCTGTCGGCCTTGTCCGTCAGCGGGTGCGCGGTGCGGATCCAGACTGTCCCGGAGCCCGGGCGGTGTCCGTCGGCAACGCGCATTTCCAGGGACCGGATGTAGCCTCCCGGCCAGACGGTCGCGGCATCGTACGGGGAGCACTTTTCCGGTCCGGGAATGCAGGGATCTTCGACGGCGGCGACTGCCGAAGTATCGGACGTGATCATCCGCCACGCGGTGAGGCGGATGGCAACGCGCCCCTCGGCCACAAGTTCGGCCTGCAGCAGTTCGATGGTGCGGCCCGGGCGGAGGGTGGTGGTGACGACTTCAAATTCGCCGCCAGGGATCAGCCCCAGGATCTCGTAGCTCAGCCGCGCCATCCTGACGTCGTCCCGCGGCGCATGCCGCTCCAGGCAGTCCGCCATGATCCCGGATGCGGGCGCCATGTGCTGCTCATGCTCGTTCCAGGCACCCTGGGCGTGGATCGTGGAACGGAACCGTCCGCCGCCCAATGACTCGTAGTAGAACTCCCCTTCGGCGAGTTCCGGAAGTGCAGCAGTCAACGTCGACCCTTTCGCATGGCTGGTGATGATCCCAGAACACACTATCGCTAGACGGCTCACAGCTTGCCCTCATCCTCACAGCTTGCTCATAACCAGGCCTCATGGCCGGCATAAGTCCGAAGCCTAGAAATAATGGCATGACTCCTCTCACGAACGAAAAACGCAAAGGCGGCCGCGTCCGGCGCGCCGTCGTCGCCGGGGCCGTCGCCCTCACCCTGTCCGCCGGCGGAGCCACCGTCTGGGCGCTGGACCGCTTTGTGGTCCAGCATGTGGAGATCTCGGACGTCTCCGCTTACCAGGCCAGCCAAAGCAGTACCGCGGCCGGCAGCACCACCGGGTCCACCGCCGCACCGGGCGGCGCCACTGCCGCGGCCACCACCGACACCTCCTATGTTTCCGACAGTTCCAACATCAACATCTCCACGGTGACCACCGGCAGCGGCGACAGCACCGTCACCTACTACGTTGCCGACGTCGTACTCGATGACGCCACCACGCTCCGGTCGGCGTTCGCCAACGACAGCTTCGGCGAAAACATCACCGAGACCACGTCCCAGATCGCCGATGCCAACAACGCGGTGTTCGCCATCAACGGCGACTACTACGGCTTCCGCGACACCGGCATCGTGATCCGCAACGGCGTGGTGTTCCGCGACGAGGGCGCCCGGCAAGGACTGGCCTTCTACCGCGACGGCACCGTCAAGGTGTACGACGAAACCGCCACCACCGCCGAGCAACTGCTGGCCGACGGGGTCTGGAACACCCTCTCCTTCGGTCCGTCCCTGTTGAACGACGGCGAAGTCGCCGAAGGAATCGAGGACGTGGAGGTGGACACCAACTTCGGCAACCACTCCATCCAGGGCGAACAGCCGCGCACCGCCGTCGGCATCATCAACGAAAACCATCTCGTCTTCGTGGTGGTGGACGGCCGGAGCCCCGGCTACAGCGCCGGCGTGACGATGACCGGGCTGGCTGAAATCATGCAGGGCCTCGGCGCCACTACCGCGTACAACATCGACGGCGGCGGGTCCTCCACGATGTACTTCAACGGGGAGCTGGTCAACAACCCCCTTGGCGAGAACAAGGAACGCGGCACCTCCGACATCCTCTACATCGCGCAGTAGGCGGCAGACATGATCATCCTGATCCCGGCCTACGAGCCGGACCGCCAGCTGCCCGACCTCATCCGCTCCATCCGCGACGCGGAACCATGGGCAACGGTGGTGGTGGTTGATGACGGCAGCGGCCCCGCGTACCGGGACGTGTTCGACGGCGTCAAGGCACTCGGGTGCCACGTCGTCGGCTATGCCACCAACCGCGGCAAGGGCTTCGCACTCAAGACCGGCTTCGGTTTCATCGCCGACCACCTCCCGGGCCACAACGTGGTCTGCGCCGACAGCGACGGGCAGCACACCATCGTGGACATCCTCAAGGTGGTGGCAGCTGTGAAACCCGGCTCACCTGCCATGGTCCTGGGCACCCGAAGCTTCACCGGCAACGTCCCGGCCCGCAGCAGGTTCGGCAACAACGCCACCCGGCTGCTGTTCACGCTCGCGACCGGCCAGCGAATTTCCGACACCCAGACGGGCCTCCGCGGCTATCCCGTCTCCATGCTGCCCTGGCTCCGGTCCGTCCACGGCGAGCGCTACGAGTACGAGCTGAATCTGCTGCTGGAAGCCAAACAGGCGGGATACGCCATCAGCACCGTGGACATCGCGACCGTGTACCTTGAGCACAACTCGGGTTCGCACTTCAGGCCGGTGGCTGACTCCGCCCGGATCTATGCCCCGCTGCTGAAATTCCTGGGATCATCCTTTACGGCGTTCCTGGTGGACACCCTGATGTTCCTGGTCCTCACGGCCGTCACCGACTCCCTGCTGCTGGCAGTGGTGGGCGCCCGGGCCGTAAGTTCGGCCGTCAACTTCGCCGTCAACCGGCAGCTGGTATTCCGGCGCGGGCGCGAGAAGCCCACCGCCCGGACCGGCGTCCGCTACTTCACCCTGGTGGCAGTGCTGCTGGCCGCCAATTACGGCTTGATCGCCGCCCTGGAAGCGCTGTACCTGCCCATGCCCGCCGCCAAGATCCTTGCCGAAATCGCCTTGCTGGCCACCAGCTACGCGGTGCAGCAGCGGTACCTCTTTTCCGGGAAGAACGCAGGGAAGGCCAAAGGCAAAGGCTCGGCGGAAACAGCAGGTGAACTCCCGGCAAACACTCATATTCCGGCCTAGGTTCCATCACAGCACCCGCACAGTTTGGCCGTGGATCGTGAAAACCAGTCCACCAATCAGATTCCGGAGAATCCCATGACACCCCTCATCCTCATCGCCGCCGACCTGGCCGCCATCAGCATCCTGACCTTCGCCCTGTACCTCCGCCGGCACCGGCGCCGCGACCTGGTGGTGTCCTACCTCGGCATGAATGTCGGCGTCATGGCCGTGGCGGCCGCACTCTCCGGCTCGGCCGCCGGCGTGGGCCTGGGCCTCGGCCTTTTCGGAGTCCTGTCCATCATCCGGCTGCGCTCCACCGAACTGGCCCAGCACGAGGTGGCCTACTACTTCTCGGCCCTTGCCCTGGGCCTGATCGCCGGCCTCGGCATCGACCCCGTGTGGCTGCCGCTGGCGCTGATGGCCATGATCCTGCTGGTGATGTTCGTGGGAGACCATTCCCGAGTCCTGCCCGCGTACCGCCACCAGACAGTGATCCTTGACCGCGCCATAGCCGTGGACGAGGACCTCTACGCCCGGCTCGAAGAAGTGGTCCACGGAAAAGTCCACTCAGCCACCGTGCAGGAACTGGACCTCGTCAACGACAAGACGGTGGTTGACGTGCGCTACGCCTACGTCCCGGCAACGTTCCCCGCCGCCACGCCTGCAGGGAAAATTGCGCCGGGCTACCTGGCAGCGCACCCCTCCGCGGACCCCGCGCCGTCGAAGCCCGCGTCGTCGAAGCCCGCGCCCTCGGAGCCCGCCGGACTCCCGATTGACCCCGCGTCCGCTCCGGCTTCCGCTCCCGTCCATGCGTCGGCAGGTGCGGCATGAGCGGCGCGGCGCAGGCCGGCGTCCTGGACTCCCTCCGCCTGCTGCCGTCTGTGGGGCTGGACGAACTGAACGCGGAAGCGGCGCTGCAGACCCGGGTGGACAGGAAGTACGTAGTCCCCGAGGCCCAGGCTCAGGAACTCCTGGCCACGTTCGACGCCGATGTCCGCGTCCTGGAAATGGACGGCTGCCGCTCCTTCGCTTACGACTCCGTGTATTTCGACTCGGCCGGGCTGGACAGCTACCTCCTGGCCGCCCACGGCCGCCGACGCCGGTACAAGGTCCGCACCAGGACCTATGTGGACAGCGCCGTCAGCTTCCTGGAAGTCAAAACCGAAGGCGCCCGCGAGGCCACCGTCAAGGAACGCATCCCCTACGAACCCACCGACCGCGCCCGGCTGACGGAGGAGGGCCTGGACTACGTCCGGGAAACCCTCGCCGCCGCGGTGGGCTGCATTCCGGACAGTTCCCTGGGACCGGTGCTGGAAACGCGCTACCACCGCACCACCCTGTACCTGCCCGAATCCGGCAGCCGGGCAACCATCGACACGGATGTCACCTGGCAGCGGCCCGGCGGGCAGGCCTGGGTCCTGGACGGCGCCGTCATCCTGGAGACCAAGTCCGGATCGACGGCCGGCCCGCTGGACCGGCACCTCTGGGCCCAGGGCGTCCGGCCCTCAAGGATCTCCAAATTCGCCACCGGAATGGCGGCCCTCTGCCCCGAGCTGCCGGCCAACCGCTGGAACCGCACGCTCCGCCGGACGCTGGCCCTCCGCCCCGCCGCCTGAACCCTCTCACGGGCAGGCTCCCCCACCCATCTCCCTCCGCTTCACCCACATACTTCACCGAAGGAACACACACCATGAAAAGCTTCCGCACCTACCTCTCCGTCACTGCCCTGGCCCTTGCCGTGGGCCTGGCCGGCTGCTCCGCGGCCGGCACCGCCTCCACCGGAACCTCGATCACCGGCGGCACGTCCACCTCAGCAGCGTCGGGGTCGTCCGGAACGGCCGAGGCCGTCTCCCTGGACACCCTCTCGGCGGATACGCACTACGACGCCGACGACCTCACCTGGGACGCCGCGTCCGAAGTAGCCGTGCCCCTGGCGGACGACGCCAGCACTGTTACACCAGATTCCTCGGGCGCCGTAAAGGTCGACGGCGATACCGTCACCATCAGCGCTGCCGGAACCTACCGCCTGAGCGGTTCCCTGACGGACGGCAGGGTGGTGGTTGCCGCCGGTGAAGATGACGTGGTGCGCATCATCCTGGACGGTGCGGACGTGACCAGCTCCACCGGAGCCCCGTTGGTGGTGCAGAGCGCCAACGAAGCAATCGTCTTCCTGGCAGAGGGAACCTCCAATGCCCTGGCCGACGCCGCCAGCTACACGGACCAGAGCGACGACGCACCCAACGCCGCGCTCTACTCCATGGCCGACCTCACCATCGCCGGCACCGGATCGCTGACCGTGGACGGCAACTACAACGACGGCATTTCGGCCAAGGACGGCCTGGTGCTGGCCGCAGGCAATGTGACCGTGGACGCCAAGGACGACGGGATCGTGGGCAAGGACTACGCAGTCCTCCTCGACGGCGACTACCAGGTCACGGCCGGCGACGACGGCTTCAAGTCGGACAACGAGGAAGACGAAGGCCGGGGCTGGGTGCTCATCAACGGCGGAAACCTCACCGTCAGCGCCGGCGACGACGGCATCAAGGCCTTCAACACGCTCACTGTCGCAGCCGGCTCCGCCACGGTGAAAGAATCCGAAGAAGGCCTGGAAGCCCAGCACATCGTCATCTCCGGCGGTACCGCCAGCGTCACGTCCAACGACGACGGCGTCAACGCTTCCGGGGGCAGCACGGGCACCACCTCGCAGGGCGGAATGGGCGGCGGTATGGGCGGCGGCGGTGAGATGGCCGCAGGAGACTACACGGTGGAAATCAGCGGCGGATCGCTCACCATCAATTCACAGGGTGACGGCCTGGATTCCAACGGCAGCGCCACCATCACCGGCGGCACGGTTGTGGTCAACGGCCCCACCAACGACGGCAACGGCGCGCTGGACGTCAACGGCGAACTCGTGGTCAATGGCGGCACGGTGGCGGCCGCGGGTAGCTCCGCCATGGCTGGTACTCCGGGGATGTCTTCAGCGCAGTCCGGCGTCCAGCTGACCTTCGGTTCCGCCCTCCCGGCCGGCACCACCATCCAGCTGGCAGACTCCGGCGGCGCAGTGGTGGCGACCTTCGTAACGTCGAAGCAGGCGGCTTCGCTGGTCTACTCCTCCGCAGCCATCACGGCCGGCGAGGAATACACCGTGTACACCGGCGGGACCGCCAAAGTCACTGCCGGCCTCGGGGAAGGAACGCTTGACGGTGCCCAGGAGCAAGGCACTGTCACCGCCGGCGAATACACTGCCGCACGCGGTCCCGGCGGCCGCTAGGGACACGCCGCAGGCAGGGGACGACGGCGTGGCCACGTCCCCTGCCGTGATGCCTGGCTGCTTTCGCGGGACCCTTCCGTGGCGTCCTTCCGTGGCGTCCTTCTGTGCTGGGTACCCTGTATCGGACTAGACTCAGGAGTCGGTTCTCCTTACTACGCTCGGAAGAGGTATTCCCCTGATACGAGTCATCAGCTACAACCTACGCAAGCACGCGGCGGTCGGTGAACTGCAGGATCTGGCCAGCGACTTCGGGATAGATGCCTTGTGCCTGCAGGAGTGCGACACCACGGACTTACCGGACACACTGGGGCCGCTTCATCTGGCCGACTCCACCAAGGGCAACAGGCTGGGGCTCGCCATCTACTACCGGATGGACCGCTTCACAGCCTTTGAAACCAACACTTTCGCGTTGAAGAAGTCATTGCATGACCGTGTGCTGGCCCCGGCCCATGAACGCCTGATCGGCACCCGGGTAGTGGACAACGAAACAGACCATGAGCTGGTGATCGCCTCCTTCCACGCGGCGCCCCTGACGGCCTCCAATTCGCTGCGCCGCAAGCAGATCAAGGCGGCCCACGCTGAGCTCCTCGGGATGGGCAGCGGGCTGATGACGCTTATGGTGGGTGACTTCAACTACCCGTTCTTCACGAAGAACCTCAACGAACACATGAAGAACTCCGGGTACGAGCTTTCCCTCAGCGACCGGCGGACTTACACGAGGTACAAGGTCTTCAAGGGGCATTTCGACTTTGCCACGTCCCTCGGCCTGGACATCGAAAGCGTGGAAACGCTGCCGCGCGGCGCCTCGGACCACCTCCCCATCCTGGTCTCCGCCGAGTACGGCCAGGATTACGGCCCCATCCAGGGCACGCCGTAGCCTGACGCCGACGACCAGCCCGGGAGGCCCCAATGCGTAGAGATTGGATCCTGAAAGCCGTTCCGGGCTTCCAGCTGGCCCGGACGTATAGAAGGTCTTGGCTCAAGTCCGATCTTGCCGCGGGAGCTGCCCTTAGCCTCGATCCACCGGTTGTGTTTGATGGGGCGGGGTCGTTCTGATCTTGGTCCGGGTTCGGTCGATGGGCATGACG
>NZ_JARCCY010000038.1:0-48495 GCF_039907775.1 Arthrobacter sp. CC3 | reverse complement strand
TGGTCCTCGAACACCAGCTGCTCACCGCCGAGCAACTGGAAGAGCTCCTCAGCCCGCAACGCCTGGCCAACCTCAGCCGGTAGTCAACCGAAAAACCACTCGACACCCACCATCTAACCCGCCCGATTTAGAGGGAGCTGGGGCACACCGCCGTGCCCAAATATCCCCGGCCTCTACGCAAGGACTGAGTATGAAAAACAAATCAACGATGTGGATTCTGGCAGCGCTCGTGTTCGGAATCCTCAGCGGGCTGCTGTTCCACTGGCTGCTGCCAGCGGACACACGCGCATCCGTTGTGGCGGTCCTCGACACCGTGACGCACATGTTCCTCAACCTCATCAAAATGATCATTGCGCCGCTGATCTTTGCCACTCTCGTCTCCGGTATCGCGGGAGCGGCGAAATCGGCAGGGGTGGGCAAGCTCTTTGGACGCTCAATGATCTGGTTCCTGTCCGCCTCCGTCCTGGTGGGCGCCTTCGGTTTCATCACGGCCCACATCCTCAACGTCGGTGACGGGCTCCACCTGATGCCGGGTGGTGATGCCGGGATGGAAACGAAGCCCCTCGATTACCAGGAGTTCATTACCCACATCATCCCCACAAGCGTCTTCGCCGCGCTGACCGCCAACAACCCCCTGCAGATCCTCGTCTTCGGCGCTCTCTTTGGCATAGCCCTGCTCAACCTCCGGAAGAAGGGCCGCTCCTCCATAGCTGACGCCATCGATGAACTGATGGGGGTCATGTTGAAGGTCACCGGGTATGTGATGAAGGCGGCCCCGGTGGGGGTGTTCGCCGGCATCGCGGCAGCCTTCACCTCCAAGGGCGTGGATGCTTTCGCAACCTATGCCTCCTTCATCGGCGGCTTCTATGTCTCCCTGGCCGCCCTCTGGGCCATCATGATCGCCGTCGCCGTCGCTTTCCTCGGACGGGCCGCCTTCCGGCTGGTCCGGATCGTTCGCGAACCCATGGTCATCGCGTTCGCTACCTCCAGCAGCGAGGCCGCACTTCCCAAGCTCATTGAAGGCCTGACCAAGTTCGGCATCGCGAAGCGCACCACCGGTTTTGTGCTCCCCCTGGGTTACTCGTTCAACGTGGACGGTTCCATGATGTACATGACCTTTGCGTCGGTCTTCCTGATCAACGCCTACGGCATCGACATGGACCTCGGCCAGCAGATCGCGATGACCGCGATGCTCCTGCTCAGCAGCAAAGGCATGGCCGGCGTGCCCCGCGGGTCGCTCGTCGTGGTGGCTGCGGTGGTCCCTGGTTTCGGTATCCCCGCCGCCGGAATTGGCGTCTTGCTGGTGATCGACCAACTCCTGGACATGGGACGCACTGCCACCAACATCCTGGGAAATGCCATCGCTACCGCGGTCATCGGCCAAAAGCACGACAGGTCCGCGTCCCCGCTCGAAGCCCCTCGCCCCGACGCGTCCCACAGCACGCAAGACGGTGAATACAGCACGGAGCCTGAGCGCGTTTCGATGCACTGACCGGCCCCTGCACGGCCACTCAAGCTCCACCAGCGAATCCACTCCACACCAAATGAAAGGCCAAAGCCCATGACCGCTGCCTTTGAGCTCCAGAGCCCGACGGACGTGCAAACCACCACTAAGCAGGCGCAAAGGACGCGAAGAACACCGATCAGGACCCAAATCGTCGACTATCTGGCAAGCAATGGCGCAAGCAAAGTAGCCGACATCAGCAACGGCATCGCCTCGTGCCGGGACTCAGTCAGGCACCATCTGGCCGCGCTTGAGAGCGCCTCGATCGTCCGTTCCAACATTGCTCCGGGTGAAAGGGGCCGGTGCACGCCCTTCTACGCCCTCGCCCCTGCAACGCCCGGAAAGCCAGAAAAAACAGGGTCGGAATCCTAGCTGGGCGGCGCCGGCCGCTATCAGAGCGGACGACGGCGGGACCTCCTTCCGTCGTCCGCTTTGCCTTTCCGGCCGGATTCCCATGCCCGGCTCCCCCGGCCGACCGCGCCTTGGTTTGGGGACCTAAAACGTAGCGCTGGATTTAGTCCGGCATCCATATTTTCCGCGAAATGCTCTGGATAGCATGGAGTGACCGGACAGAGCCGTCCGGTCGGGTATCAACGCAGAAGGAAGCCCATGGCCGCAGCTACAGTGGACGACATCCTGTCGGATCTCCCCCTGGGTTTCGCCAGTCTCATTCTCCGGCCGTCCCGCGCAGATTCGCCGATCGAACGCTTCGTGATTGTTGACGCCGACGACGAAACATCCGACGGCGTGGCCGCGTTCGTCCTGCTGATCGGCGTTCGGGGACGCTCCGCATTGCCGGCGCTGCGGCGTCTGCTGAAAAATCCTCCCCTTGTGCTTGCCGTTAAGGGCAGTCCGGGCGAACTCGAGGAAGCTGAAGAGCTGCTCCGGGCAGCGGGAACGGGCCTGCTCCTGGTGGAACCGGCCGCGGACTGGGACCGGCTCCTGTCCATCGCCAAAGACCGGATCATGCCGCGCAGCTACCAGAGCGAAGTGCTGACGCTGCTGGAAGAAGACCTGTTCGCCATCGCGCAGACCACCGCACGCCTGACGTCCAGCCACGTGGTCATCGAGGACGCCGCCAACAAAGTCCTGGCCTACTCCACAGTGACCAATGACATCGACGAGCTCCGCAAGGCATCGATCCTTGCCCGCCGTGGTCCGCGAAAATACGAACTCCTCCTCAAGGACCTCGGCGCCTACCGCGAACTGCACCGGACACGCCTGCCTGTCAGGGTTCCGGCCCGGCCACAGGACGGGCTGAGGGAGCGCGTGGCCGTCGCCCTGTTCGCCGGCGAGCGCATCATGGGCTACATCTGGCTGCAGGAAACCGGGGACGGATTCGGCGCCGACGTCGACTATGTCCTGACCGGATCGGCCGCCCGGGTGTCAGCCGAGCTGATCCGCTACCGCAACCAGCAATCGGTGCACATGCGAGAGGACCGGATCGCGCGGATCCTTTCCGGCCCCGCGGAAGCCGCAGCGAGTGCACATAGCGAGAAGATCCCGGCGGACCGCCCCTCCGCACTGATCCTGCTGGGAATGTCCGCCGCTGAGGCGCAGGAAGACGATGCAGCCCTGAAACACGGGGAACTCGCCAACCTTGCGTCCATCCATGCGGCGGCCTACAAAGCGTCTGCCATCGTGGGGCAGTTCAACGGCGACACCGCCGTGATCGTCCCGGGACTTCAGTCCGCCAACGCCGAAGCCGGGCTGAGAAGCCTCGCCGAGGCCATCGTCCGGGACGCGGGGAAGCACCTGGGCATCAGTCCGTTCGCGGCAGTGGGGCCGATCGCCCCCGACCTCTTGTCGATTCATTCGGTGACCGCCAAGGCGGAGGCCCTGCTCGGCTGCATGCGGCGGTCAGGGACCGCGACAGTGGCCGCGTTGGGCGACTTCGAGGTGGACATCCTCTTCCACGAGGCGGTGCAGCACTTCACGGCCTCCGACTTCCGCCATCGCAGCCTCTGGACCCTCCTTCGCGACGATGGCGAACTGGCCGAAACCCTCCGGGCGTATTTCGAGGCATCGCTGGACGTGGCCGAATGCGCCCAGCGGATGAGGATGCACAAGAACACCGTCTACTACAGGATCAGCAAGATCAGCCGGGTCACCGGCCTCAACTTCAGCAATCCTCGAGATTCATTGGTCGCCCTGCTCCACCTCCAGGAGTGGGCCGCCACGCATAATAAGGAGCACCTGGGCAAGAAATGATGACAGCACTCGATTCACCGCCTCTTGGCCTGGTCCTGGCTGACATTGTCCGCAGCCACCGGCCCCGGAGTGAAGCCGGCTCGGTGCCCGCCAGCATCCCCCACCTGTCATCGCCGCCGTTCGACCGCTTCGGAATCGCGGTGGCCACAACCTCCGGGGACGTGTTCAGCGCCGGCGACGCCGACCTGCCCTTCTCGATCCAGAGCATCTCCAAGGTTTTCACCCTGGCCATGGCCCTCAGCGCCAACGACCCCGGCAGGCTGTGGTCCCGGGTGCTCCGCGAACCGTCGGGTACCTCGTTCAACTCCCTGGTGCAGCTTGAAGTGGAGCACGGAATCCCCCGGAACCCGTTCATCAATTCCGGCGCCCTCGTGGTGACCGACCACCTGATGGAAAGGTTCCCCGACGCTGCGGGTCATGTCCTGCAGTTCCTCCGCCGCCAGGTGGGGCAGCACAGTGGGCAGGGACCGTTCATCGATGAGCTCGCCGCAGGGAACGAGCTCGCCAACAGCAGCCGCAACCTGGCGCTAGCCCACTTCCTGAAGACCTTCGGCAACCTGCACCGGCCCCCCGAGGCCGTGGTGGAGAACTACGTCAGGCAGTGCTCCATCATGATGAATTGCGTCGAGATGGCGAAGGCCGGGCTGTTCCTTGCCCGCGGCGGGCACGGAACAAACGGCCCCGTCGTCTCCCGGAGCGAGGCCAAGCGCATCGGATCCATCATGCTCACGTGCGGCATGTACGATGCCGCCGGTGAGTTCGCCTACCGCGTCGGCCTTCCCGGTAAGAGCGGTGTGGGCGGCGGAATCCTGGTAATCGTCCCTGGCGAATGCGCTATCTGCGTCTGGAGCCCGCGGCTGGACTCCAAGGGAAATTCCCTGGCGGGCTCGGCGGCCCTCGCTGACCTGTCCGACCGCACCGGATGGTCCGTTTTCTGATCCGGTCCCGCACTTTTCCGTTCCACCCCCAGTTAGATCTTCAACCGGTCGAAAGGATCACCCATGCCCAACAACCCCAATGACGAGGTTGGCCAGTACGAGGCCGACAGCGGCCACGCGCATGCCTCCGAGAGACTCCTTCACGCGGAGGACAAGGGCTACCACAAGAGCCTGAAGCCGCGGCAGATCCAGATGATCGCAATCGGCGGCGCAATCGGTACCGGCCTGTTCCTCGGTGCCGGCGGCCGGCTGAATGCCGCAGGCCCGTCCCTGGTCATCGCCTACGCCGTCTGCGGCTTCTTCGCCTTCCTGATCCTCCGCGCGCTGGGCGAACTGGTGCTGCACCGCCCGTCGTCGGGCTCATTTGTCTCCTACGCCCGTGAGTTCTTCGGCGAGAAGGCAGCCTTTATCTCGGGCTGGTTCTACTGGATCAACTGGGCAACCACCACCATCGTGGACATCACCGCCGCAGCGCTCTACATGAACTTCTTCGGCCACTACATCCCCTGGATGGGAGCCGTACCGCAATGGGCCTGGGCCCTGATCGCCCTCATCGTCGTGCTGTGCCTGAACCTCGTCTCGGTCAAGGTCTTTGGCGAGATGGAATTCTGGTTCGCCATCATCAAGGTCGTCGCCCTCGTCGCATTCCTGCTCATCGGCACCTACTTCGTCATCTTCGGCACCCCTGCGGACGGCCAGGCCGTCGGTTTCAGCCTTATCAACGACAACGGCGGAATCTTCCCCAACGGCATCCTGCCCATGATCATCCTCATGCAGGGCGTATTGTTCGCCTACGCCTCGATCGAGTTGGTCGGGACGGCCGCCGGCGAAACCGAAAGCCCCGAAAAGATCATGCCGAAGGCCATCAACTCCGTGGTCTTCCGCATCGCCGTGTTCTATGTCGGCTCAGTCATCCTCCTGGCCCTGCTGCTGCCCTACACCTCTTACGAAAAGGGCGTCAGCCCCTTCGTGACCTTCTTCGGATCCATCGGCATCCAGGGCGTGGACGTCATCATGAACCTCGTGGTCCTCACCGCCGCTCTGTCCTCACTCAACGCCGGCCTCTACTCCACCGGCCGCATCCTTCGCTCCATGTCCGTGGCCGGCTCCGCCCCCAAATTTGCCCAGCGGATGAACAAAGCCGGCGTACCCTACGGCGGCATCGCCATCACCGCCGGCGTCTCCCTCCTCGGCGTCCCGCTGAACTACCTCGTCCCTTCCCAGGCCTTCGAGATCGTTCTCAATGTCGCCTCCGTGGGCATCGTCGTCACCTGGGCCACCATCGTCCTCTGCCAGATGCAGCTCAAACGCTGGGCGGACAGGGGCTGGCTGAATCGCCCGTCCTTCCGGATGTTCGGCGCTCCCTACACCGGCTACCTCTCACTCCTGTTCCTCGCCGGCGTCCTGGTGATGGTCTTCATCGACTCCCCGCTCACCCTCCTGGTCACCCTCATCGCATGCGCCCTTATGGTCGCCGGTTGGTACGCCTGCCGCAAACGGATCCACGAAATCGCCGAGGCACGCGAGGGCTATACCGGCGCCGCGCCCGTGGTGGCCAACCCGACTCCCATCAGGTAACTAGTCCCGCGACCGCCCGGGCTCGCCAGCCCCAGACCCCACCAACAACCGACGAAAGCCCGCCATGAACAGCCAAAACCTGCTGAGCCCGCAACCCCACGGGACGCCAACGGAAACCCAGACGACTGACAGCTGCGAGGACGGCTGCTTCTTCTGCACCGGACCGGAAACCGACTAGGTGCCGCCGGCGCCTCCACCCAAGAGACGTAAACCAACGCCCAGTCCAAGAAGACAAGTAGTGATGACAACGGAGTCCGCATCCACCATGACCGCAACCGACACTCAGTCGTTCGACAGCGACACCATCAATCAGATCGCAGCACAGCCAGCCTCCGCGGCTGACCCCGGAGCACTGAACCCCCGCGGCGGCGGCAGCCCGACCGGCGGTACTACCGCGAGGTCCGCCGGGCACGTGATTGTTGACTCCCTCGTGGCCCACGGAGTGGAGCGCACCTACGTTGTTCCCGGCGAAAGCTTCCTGGACGTGCTGGACGGGCTGCACGACTCCAAGATCGACACTGTGGTCTGCCGGCACGAAGGCGGCGCCGCGTATATGGCCGAAGCCGACGGCAAGATGAACCAGCGCCCGGGCGTCGCAATGGTGACGCGCGGACCCGGTGCGGCCAACGCCCACGTCGGCCTGCACACGGCCTGGCAGGATTCCACACCCATGCTGCTCTTTGTCGGGCTCATCCCCTTTGCGCACCGGGACCGCGAGGCATTTCAGGAATTCGACATCAAGGCCTGGTTCGACACCGGAGCCAAGCGGGTTATGGTGCTTGACCATGCCGAGCGGGCGTCCGAGATCGTCGCGGAAGCCATGTTCGCGGCCATGAGCGGGCGGCCAGGGCCCGTTGTGGTGGGCCTGCCGGAAGACATCATCCGGCAGCAGGTTGATCCGGTGCTTCACCCGAGGATCCCCGTGGCCGCGGGCGGCATGAGCACCACCGACGCCGAAGCACTCGCCGGCGCCCTTGCACTTTCCACGAAGCCGCTGTTTGTCACCGGAGGCAACGACTGGACCCAGGAAGCGGCCGGCCTGCTCACCGGCTGGCTCGAAAAGCACCACATCCCGGCCGCCGCGGAATGGCGTACGCAGGGTACGGTGTCCTTTGATTCGCCGTCCTACGTGGGCCCGATCGGCTACGGACGCCCCCGCCCCACGTACGACCTCCTGCAGGAAACCGACCTGCTCGTCTTCGTCGGGACGGTCCCTGGGGACGTGATTACCGACGGATTTGTCTGCCGCCAGGACTGGAACAAGCAGAACTTCCTGGTGACAATCGACCCCTCGCTGCGCGGCCGTTCAGGCCCCGTCTCACGGCAGATTGTGGCCAAACCGGATGCCTTCGTCCGCGACCTGCTGGGCATCGACCTCGCCGTGAAAGACGAGTGGAAGGCCTGGACCGCCAGGATGCGTGCCGAACAGACGTCCTTTGCCGCCCTGCCGCCGGCCGAGCCGGCGGCAGGGCCCGCCAGGATGGACACCCTGATGGCCAACCTCGTCCCGCGGCTGCCTGAGGATGCCATCGTGACGTTCGGAGCAGGCGAGCACACCAACTGGGCACACCGGTACTTCCCCACGCGCCGTTACGCCTCCATGATCAGCGCCAGGAACGGCTCCATGGGCTACTCCATCCCGTCGGCCATCGCCGCCTCGCTGGCCAGTCCGCAGCGCCGCGTGGTAACCATCGCCGGCGACGGGGAGTTCCTGATGAACGGTCAGGAGCTGGCCACTGCAGCCCAGTACGGGGCCACGCCACTGATCATCGTGATGGACAACCAGGAGTACGGAACCATCCGCACCCACCAGGAACGGCACTACCCGTCCCGGATTTCGGGGACTCAGCTGAAGAACCCCGACTTCGGCCTCATGGCCAGGGCGTTTGGCGGGTTCGGCATCACAGTCACCCGCGACGGGGACGTGCCGGACGCCCTCGACGCCGCGTTCCAGGCCATCGACCGGGAGGGAAGGTTTGCGCTCATCCACCTCATCGTGGAGCAGCGGGTGAAGGCTTACTGACTGGTCGGCGGGGCGCCTTCCCTGCTCGGCGACGGATGACGTACTCCGCCACCGCCACGTTGATCACCCAGCCCGCACCCAGGAGCACCACGCGGGTGGGCACATCGGTGGGGCCGATCAGGAGCAGCCAGGGAATGCCCACCAGCGCCTGGGTCCCCGCGCCCACGCCGATCGCGTAGGCCCGCGTCATCCAGGCGCCGTGCCGCACGAAGTCCCGGCGCCTGATCGCATCGAGCCCCAGGACGATGCTCACCAGCATGGCCGAGCCGAAGAACAGCCGTAGCGGCACATCGGCATAGCCGTCCGGAAGTGGATAGAACACGGACATCCACAGCCCCGAAAGCGCTGCGAGCAGGCCTGCCGGGATGAGGATGCGCCCGGCGATGCGGTGCCAGCCGCGCCGGCCCCGCAGCGAGGGGACAAACTGGAACGCCCCGAGCAGGGAGTAAACCGTAACGCTGACAATATGCGCCACCACCGGGACGGGAGAGGCGAAGAACCGCGCGTTCTGTGGCGTGACAGCTGCCCCGGACGTCAGCTCGGTCAGCCGGAGGGCACCGAAAATCACCGGAATGAGGCTGAGCAGCAGCAGGCCTGCAGGTACGGGCCACTGGGGCCGGGTACGCCGGACGGAGGCGGCAGGAGGGCTGGTGGTGTTGGTGCTCATGGCGGGTCCTTCGCTGGCCGGCGTACGGTGTACACCTCTTGCGAATGACCATAGGTGTACACAGTACACTTGTCAAGGGATCCGGGCTCCTGCAACATCGCCGGTACGCCTGTGATGAGTCTCACGCGCAATGAACGGCCTATTGGCTTGAGACGTCACCGCCCCTCTGTGCATCATGGAAAGGACGGTTGAGAACACGATTTCACAACCGCACCAGCCCTGATTTGGCGCTTCGGCGCAGTGAATGCAGCGGCAACGAACGACCCAACCTGGTGGACGCAACGAGGCCAAACCAGTGAGCTCGCCGAGCTGCGCAAGGCCTCTGAGCGTTCATGGATTGTCCCGTCCCGGGCTCCGCGCCGATGCGAAGCCCATGACCCAATTGATGAATGAGGCACCGAATAATGACGTTCGAAACCAATCACTCCGTAACCCTTAAGATCTGGGACCGCTCAGCTATCGATCACACGCTGGACGCCCTGGTGCACGACATTTCCACGAAGGCCAACGCCCACCGGAACGATGTTGCCGTCACCCTCAGCGGACCGAACACTTTCACGGTCAGCCTGAACCGCAGCTCCGCCCAGGGCGCCGCAGTCTAGGAAAACCAAGCACAACAAAAGCCAGCGGACGACGGCGGGAATTCCCGCCGTCGTCCGCTGGCCTTGTGGTTTAAATTTTCCGCCTGAGGACGAGTTACGCCACCGCCGTGGCGTTGGCGGGCGAACCGGTTCCTCCGGTGATGTTGAGCGGTTTGATGCTGACGAAGGCATCCCAGTTCCCGGTGGTTTTCAGGTGCCGGCTCAGGGGTCCGAGCCGCCACAGTTCACCCAGGGGCATGCCGAGTTTGGCGAGCAGCTGCTGGTGCATCATGCCGTGGTCATTCGGGGCGGAATGAAGGAACGGGCTGGTGGCCACGGGTGGCAGGCATTCGAGGGCGAAGTTGTCGGCGGCCAGCAACGCGATGCGGTTGTCCCAGGCCCACGCAACGAAGTCCCGGGACTGTTCGACGCCGCTTGCCCGCCTGCTGTCACGGAGCCGCCGTCTGTCCTCCGGGGGCAGTGCCAGGAACCACTCGCACCAGCCGGTGTGGAGCATGAGGATGTCGCCCGGGCGGAGGCTGAGGGACTGGGCCTGGACGGCAGCCTGGATCAGTTCGAGGCCCAGGGGCTCACCGCCCTCGTGGTCGATGGGGTTGCCTTGCCCCGCGCGGTAGCCGTCGAGGTCCACGAGCACTCCCCTGCCGACGATAGGCCGGTCTGCCCACGCCTGGATGCCGAGGTCCGGGGTGCCTTCCCTGATCCGGTCATCAGCGGTCCCATTGTAGAAACCCACGTCATCCGCCCTGCGGTGCCGGAGCCCGTCGATCTGCGTCGAGCCCTGGAGGTAGTACCCGTCCAGATAGTCGTCGCGGTGGGCCGGATGGGAGGAGTAGATCGTGTGGCGCGGGGCGCTGCGTTTGAGTGACATTCCGGGATCGAAGGCGTCCGCCGGGTAGTCCAGGCCAAAAACAGTCCCGGTCCTGATGGAGTTCCGGGCTTCCAGGACAATGTCCTGCGTGATGAACGAGGGCGTTCCGCGCTCGGGCTCAGGGAACAGTCCCCACGATGTGCCGGCGGGGTTGCCCGTTCGTTCGAGCAGTTCGTCGAAAGTCGGGTAAGGCACGGCGTCCGTTGTCCCTTTCATCGCGTTGTTGCCTCCTGCGGAGTCTGCCCCTGCTTCTGGTGTCGCTTGTAGCTCAGCAGGAATCCGGCGACGGCGCAGACGGAGGCTGCGACGCACATCGGGGTCTTGATCGCTTCGTTGAGGAGTTTCAGCCATTCGCCTTGGCCGGCGATCAGGGCGATGGCCTGGCCGGCCACGAACACCACTCCCCCGACGAGGAGCGCCGCAAGGGTCAGGACGAAGATGATTTCGGTGGTCCTTCTGATCTGGTGCATGGGTCGTGTTTCCTTTAGATCGGCAGGACGCCGAGGATGATCAGCACGCCGATGCCCAGCAGCGGCAGCGCGTAGTGGGTGAGCAGTCGGGCGAAAGTCCTTATCGGGTCCACGTCTGCGATGCCGCAGGCGACATACAGGGGCGCGCCTCCGGGCGGGACGGCTGCTTCGCAGGATGAGAAAACCAGTACGGCGACGGCCGCGGTGGTCGGCGGAACCCCGGCGGCAACGAGTGTCGCGACGCCCACCGTTCCCACGGCAGCCATCGTGGCTGTTGCGGAGAGGGGCGCGGCGACGGCGATGACGATCAGTCCGATCAGGATGGCCAGCAGCCACAGCGGTAAGTTCATCTCGCTGAGCAGCGCGGTCATCTGCTTGGGCAGTCCGGTGGCGGCGAGGGCGTTTGCCCCGGCGAAGGCGAAGACCACCGTGACACCGACAACGCCGAATCTCGGGGCGGAGTTCTGCAGCAGGGCCCACCAGGCCTGCCTGCCGGCGGGCAGCTGCTTCCTGCCCAGCAGTGCACCGGTGATGATGAGGACCACCGGGATCCAGACGACGACGCTGACGGACTTGGTGATGTCCCCGCCGGTCCAGTCCGACAGCGCCGAGGCGATGGCGCCTGAGGTGATGACCAGCGGGATGGCCACGACGACGAACAGCAGCATCGTCGTCCAGCCGCGGCTGAACGCCGTCCGGACGGGCAGGCGGTGTGCGGCGTCCAGGGGGGCCATCCCGCTCTTGCGGATCAGCAGCCAGGTGACGATCAGCCGGTGCAGGAAGCACCACAGCCCCCCGATGAGCAGCGGCAAGACGAGTTCGTTGACGTTCAGCAGGGGCCCGACGGTGGCGGACCCGACGAGGACGAACATGGAGGCGCTGAACGGAAAGGTGATCCCCATGCCCGCGTTGCCGGCCACGAGCGTCGCGGCCGAGGGCTTGTCGAGCCGGGACTTCTCCATCCAGGGGATGGTCACGGAACCCACGGTCGCGGCGATGGCGGCCTGGTTGTGGACCACCCCGCCGAGGCCGGCGGACGCCACGGTGGACACCCAGGCGGGGCCTCCCTTAACGCCGCCGATCAGGGAGTTCAACAGGTCGATGAGCTTGTCCAGCACCCCGGTCTTGTCCAGGAGATACCCCATGAAAACGAATGCCATGGTGGCGTAGACGATTTCATCCGTCACCGCCGAGTACAAGGAGGACCAGCCGATCTGCGCCCCGGCAGCCCCCGTGAACGGGAGTACCGCCAGGAATCCCAGGATCATGGCCTCCCCGACGCTGCGCTTGACCAGGGTGGTCCAGAGCAGGATGACGGCCAGGTAGGCGCCAAGGGCCCATATGCCGATCATGCTGCCGCTCCTGACGGGGAATTTCTTGCTCGGTAATCCATCGTTGCTTCTTGTCCCTGATTCTTCCTGATGCCCGGATCAGCGCAAGGCCGGTGCCGGTTCCTGGGCCATGCGTGTCAAGGCGCCGGATGAGGCCGTGGTCATCTCTGCCGGAACCCCAAGGTCCGACAGGTAGTCCGCAGTGTCCTGCATTTCCTTGGAGCGGCGCAACGCGTGCTTGGCCGTGCCCGTGAGGAACCTGTCGATGACCGCCTGTCCGTCGCCCGCGAGTTGCCCTGCGATCTGCGCCCGGATCCACTCTTCGAGCCCGGCCGCCCTGCCCGCGGTGACGGCCTCGACAACCACGGACGCCAGTCCCTTCATCAGGACACTGCGAAGGAGCTTATGGGCCATGGCCGCGCCGGGCTCGCCCTCGGCGATTTCGATCCCGGCACCGAGCGGGGCCAACAGATCGGCAACGGCCCGGGACCCGGGCCCGCTCACCATCAGGGGCGTCTTCACCCCCTGGGCGGGAACGGGTCCGAGAATGGCGACGTCCGCGAAAAGTGCTCCGCCGGCCAGCTCCCCCAGTTCCCTCATGACTCGTGGCGAAGAGGAGGTGAAGTCCGCGTAGCAGCTGCCGGCCGGCATGGCAGGCAGGCATTCCCGGGCGACGCTGCGCGCGGCGGCCGCTCCCGTGAGGACGAGGACGATCTCCGCGCCGGCGCAGGCTTCTGCCGCCGTTGCGGCCCGGGCCACGCCGGCCGGGGTGGATGGCGCGACGGGATCGAATCCTGTCACGCTGTGGCCGGCGGCGACGAGGGCGGCCGCGTAGGTGGCTCCTGCCTCACCGAGGCCGATGACGGTGCACGCTATCATTTGAGTTCTGCCTTTCGTGTAGTTGCGCTCGGCCTAGTGCCGGTCTGCGATGATCGCGGCACGGCGGCTGGTTTCGTCGGCGAAGACGGCTTCGGCGGCGTCGGCCACCGCGGCTGCCTGTTCCCTGGGGATGACCACGACGCCGTCGGAGTCACCGATGATGATGTCCCCCGGCAGGACCGGGACGCCGCCGAAGGAAATGGGGGTACCCAGTCGGGAAGGGCCGTTCTTGTACGGGCCTGCCGGCGTGATGGCGCGGGCGAAGACGGGCATGCCGATCTCGCAGAGGGCTTCGGCGTCACGGGCGGCCCCGTCCAGGGCGAAGCCGGCGATGCCAAGGTTGATGGCGCGTTCGCCGATGAGTTCACCCAGCAGGGCGCGGGATTCATCCCCGCCGCCGCTTACAACGATGACGTCCCCCGGGCGGGCGAGCTGAAGAGCGCGGTGGATCCCCTGGTTGTCTCCGGGGCGGGTCCAGACGGTAAAGGCGGGTCCGGCGAGGCGGGCGCCGGTCCAGACAGCCTGGATGGCGGAGTCAGCGATTCCCAGGCGGTCCATGGCGTCGCCGATGTTGGCGGCGGGAAGTTTGCCGAGGCGATCGAGCACGTTTCGTTCGGGGCGGGGGAAGTCTGCGTCGATGTCCTCAAGGACGGGGATTGTCATGATGGTGTCTTCCGTGAGTGGCGGGTGTTGGAGGATCAGTCTTTTTTCTGGACCAGCGGGAGGACCTTCTTGAAGTCCTCCTCCTGCCCTGCCCAGAACGTCCGGTAGTCCGTACCGTTGAGGTAGCTGGTCTGCAGGCCGAGGTCCTTCATCTTCTGGACAACGGCGGGGTCCTCAATGGCCTTCTGGAGGGCAGCTTCGATCTTCTTGGCAACTGCGTCGGGCAGCCCGGCAGGGGCGGAGTAGCCGCGCGCGGTGCCGGCTTCCACGTCGTAGCCGGATTCCTTGAACGTGGGAACATCCGGCAGGGCAGGTGAGCGCTCTGCGGTCATGACGCCCAGCACACGGGCCTTACCCTGCTTGGTCAGGTCGTTGACGTCGCTGACGTTGGCGACCAGGACGTCCACGTGCTTGCCGAGGAATGCGGTGGTGGCCTGGGAGGCGCCTTCGGAGAAGTGCACCGGGGCGAACTCGGAACCGGTGGTTTCCTGGATCTGGGCCAGGGCGAAGTGTTCGCCGGTCTGCAGGCCGGTGGTGCTCGCGGTCATGGACTTCGGCTTGGCCTTGGCGGCGTCGAGGAGTTCCTTCAGCGTCTTGTACGGGCTGTCAGGCTGGACGGCGATGACGGCGGGGTCAATGACCTGGCGTCCGAGGGGCTGGAAGCTGTCCCGCGTGTACTTGGCGCCGCGGGCCGGATCCAGGGGTGAAGCAACCACTGACGGGGAGCCGGTTGCGCCGATCGTGTATCCGTCCGGCTTGGCGCTGGTCAGCTGGGTGTAGCCGATCTGTCCGCCGGCACCCGGCTTGTTGATGACCTCGACGTTGGTGCCGAGTTCCTTCTCCAGGATCGGCTGGACGAGGCGGGCTGCGGTGTCCACGGCCCCGCCGGACGAGAAGGCCACGATCAGGTCGATGGACTTGCCCTTTTTCGGGAAGTCATCCCCGGCGCCGGTGGCTGCGCCGGCATTGGCGCCGCAGCCGGTGAGGGCGATAAGGGCTGCTGCGGCGAAGGCTGCGGTGATTTTTGTGCGTGACAAGGTCTTCTCCTTTGAAGAGATGTAGGGGCTAGGGGGTGGTTGGTGGTCGGACAGGGGAATGAGGCGGTTTAGGTTTCGGGATCTTCGTTCAGGGCCTTGGGTTTGCGGAGCTTGAGCAGGGGGCTGAAGACGATCAGGAGGCCGAGGCCGATCAGGACCACGGCGATGGGGCGGTTGACGAAGATGCCGAAGTCGCCCTGGGAGATTTCCAGGGACTCCCGCAGGGAGCGCTCCATGAGGGGGCCGAGCACAAGGGTCAGCACCATGGGGGCCAGCGGGATATCCAGGTGCCGCAGGGCGAGACCGAGAAGGCCGAAGCCGATCATCACGAAAACATCGAAGACGCTGAAGTTGATGGTGTAGGCGCCGATGACCATAAAGAGCAGGATGAGGGCGGTCAGGATCGACGAGGGTACCCGGAGGATGGACGTCCACAGTCCCACCAGCGGCACGTTGAGCAGGAGCAGCAGGAGGTTTCCGATGAAGAGGCTCGCGATGATCGCCCAGGCAATTTCGGAATGTTCGGTGAAGAGGGTCGGGCCCGGTGTGAGCCCTTGCTGGAGGAAGGCCCCCATCAGCACGGCGATCGTCGGCGACGCAGGGATGCCCAGGGTGAACAGCGGGATCAATGCGGCGTTCGCGTGGGCGTTGTTTGCTGTTTCGGGGCCGGCGACACCTTCAATGGCGCCCTTGCCCAGCTCGTTGCGGTGGCGGGAGAACTTCTTTTCGGCGCCGTAGGCCAGCAGGGATGACACTGAGCCCGTCATGCCCGGGATGAGTCCCAGCCCGAAGCCGATGCCCGTGCCGCGGGCCATGGCCGGTGCGCTTCGGCGCCATTCCCTGCCGGTCGGGAGCAATGAACGCAGGTTCGGTGCATGCACCGCAGGGGCCTGCGAGTCCTTGCGGTAGGACAGGAGTTCCGAGAGCCCGAAGACACCCACGATCACGGCGACGAAGCTGACGCCGTCCAGGAGCCTGTCCATGCCGAAGGTAAACCGGGGGGCGCCCGCCACCGGGTCGATCCCGACCATGGCGATCAGCAGGCCCAGGGCACCGGAGATGACCGCTTTGACCATGGACTTGCCGGCGAGCGCGACCAGCAGGGAGATGCCGACCACCATCAGGGCGAAGAATTCCGGCGGCCCGACGAGCAGGCCCAGTTCCCCCAGCGGCTTGGCGGCGGCCACCAGGCCGATGGTCGCGATGGTTCCGCCGACGAAGGATCCCACGGCGGCGATGGTCAGGGCAGCCCCGGCCTTGCCCAGCTTCGTCATCGCGTAGCCGTCGATGGTGGTGATCGCTGAGGCAGCTTCACCGGGCGTGTTCAGCAGGACACTGGTGATGGTTCCCCCGTACGCGGTGCCGTAGAAGATGGCGCACAGCATGATGATCGCGCCGGTCGAATCCAGGTTCAGCGTGAGGGGTATGAGTAGCGCGACGCCGGCAACGGGTCCGATGCCGGGCAGGACGCCGATGATGGTGCCCAGCAGGCAGCCCAGGAAGGCAAAGAGCAGATTCTGCCAGGTCATGGCGGCCGCGAAGCCGCCGAGAAGTTCGTTGAGGGTATCCACGTCTAGAGTCCGATCAGGTTCAGCGGTGTGAAGGCCGAAACGGGAAGGGCGACGTTCAGGCCGTAATTGAAGGCATAGAACGCGCCGACGCTTCCGGCGAGGGCGATGATCAGCGACGACACCCAGGTCCGGCGGCCGCGCAGTTTCAGGTGGTACAGCAGGAACAGGAACATGCTTAGCTGAAAGCCCAGCAGGTCCATGAGGGACGCCAGGAGAACAAGGCTGACCACAACGGCGATCACCACGCCCCGGTCGATCCCCTCAGCCTTCCCGCTCGGCTGGCGCAACTCCTGGATCAGCCAGAGAGCTGACATCGCCACCAGCACTCCCCCCATGGCGAACGGGAACAGGCCGGGGCCGGGGCCCAGCGACGTCCAGAGGCCGAGGCCGACCGAGCTGACAAGGACATACACGCCGACGGCGGCGAACGCGCCGATGCCCGTGAGCACCGACGGAGCGACGCGCACGGCGCGCCCGGGTTTGGTCAGTAGTGACTCCGTTGTCATCGTTTCCTTCTTACGTTCCGTGATCATTCATTTCATAGAATGAAAGAATGTTTCGTCTGAAGAAATAGTGACAGGCGACACAAAGCATGTCAAGCGCAAGGAACTTACATAGAATGAAAGGATGACGGTGACTTCCACACACTCGGCCGGCTCTGCCGAAGAGGGCGGGGCGAAGGCCGGGAACATGCGTTCCCTCTCCAGGGCGCTGGAGGTCTTCGCTGAACTGCAGCGCGCGGAGCGGCCCCAGCGCCTGAGCGACCTGGCCAGGACTTGCGGGATGAGCCTGCCCACCACACTGCGGATCCTGCGCGTCCTTCAGGATTTCGGCATGGTCAGCCAGACCGACAAGTCCTACCGGATCGGGCCGGCCGTCCTCCCGGCAGCACGGAGCTATCTCGAGAACGATCCGCTCGTGGTCGCCTCCCGCCCGGTCCTGCAGCAGGTGGCCTCCCAAACCGGACTGACCGCATCGCTCTACACGCGGCTTGGTTTTGAGCGAATCCTCGTTGCGCGAGTCGACGGTGAAGCCCCCCTCCGCTACGACCTGCCCCTGGGCAAACGCCTCCCGCTCACCGTCGGGGCGGCGGGCAAGATACTCCTTGCCTCGGCGTCGGCCGAGGAACTGCAGCAGGCCGTGGGGGCGGCCATTGCGGCAGGCCACGAGGACGGCACGTTCACGGTCGAGGGGCTCCGCGCCCGGCTCCCCGAGGCAGGCACCGACTTTTCCTTTTCCGCAGACGAACGGGCTACCGGCGTGCTGTCAGTCGCCGTCGCGATACCCAACCGGTCCGGCCGCCCCAGCGAATCGATCGCTTTGACCAGCCCGGTGGAAACGGCCACCGAGCCCGCCCTCAAAGCCGCCGTGCCGGAGCTGCGGCGCGCTGCCGGCAGGCTATCGGAACTTCTCGAGGGCTCCGTTTACTAAGCGGGGACCGGGCAGCACCCGGCAGCCGTCCCAAGCGACACCCGATGTTAAATCCGGATGACGCGGCCGACCCGGGATTGGAACGGGGAGTTAACTCTTCCGAAACCCGCGGCCGTTCACTGTGATGAATCATGGTTTCACCACACTATTTGAGGAGAAACCATGGAACCCTTGACGGGCACACTCAGCACGGCCGGCGCCATCCACAAAGTTGAAGGCGGCTACATCGGCCTGCCGTCGATGAACGAACCCGGGTGCGACGCCGCCATCGGGGACTCCCTCTCGAACCCCGGCGGCTCGGCCATCAGCGCCGGGTTCTTCGAACTCAAGGCCTCGGAGCCCTTGGTGTACGAGTACACCTATGACGAAATGAAGGTGGTCGTGCAGGGGGAGTTCATCCTCACCGACCAGGCGACAGGGGACGTGACGCACGCCAAGGAACGCGATGTGCTGTTTTTCCCCAAGGGCACGACGGTCAAATTTGAGACCCCGGACTATGCGCTGGGCTTCTACACCGGCCACCGCTCGTTCGCACCGTAGGCCCCTCGATGTGTCCCATCGCCATGGCACCGGCCGCTGGCACCGGACCCGAAGCCGGCTTCCGCGGTGTCATCCGGGTGTCGTTCGGAACGGCAGCGGTCCCTGCGGCGGAAGGATCGGCCGGCATGGCCGGGCATGACGTCCGTTTCGATGCCGCGGACCGGGAAGCCCTCGCGAGCCTGATAGCCGTGCTTGAACAGGCCCGCGTCGGGGTCCGGCTGATACTCGCCGGTCCCCCGGCCGACGTCGCCGCAGCCGCCGCAGCGGCCGCTGCATGCGGACTGCTGGAGGAGGAGGTGACCCTGCTGGCCAACGAATCCGGGCGGAGGCTGGTCTTCTGCGCACACTGCCGCACCGCCAACACGACCGTTCAGGGAGTTGGCTCGGAGGTGGACTGTGAGGGATGCGCCACCACGCTGGCCTTCTCGGGCCACTTTTCCCGGCGCATCGGCGGCTACCTGGGATTCGCAGCCCATGCCGAGGAGGCAGCATGACCGCGACGGCACTCCAGGCCAAGGTTCATCCCGCGGTGGAGGGCGGCCTGCTGTTGGAGGTGGCGGATCTCAGCGTGCAGACGGCTTCCGTCACCAGCATCACCTTCACCGACCCGGCGGGGACGGCGCTGCCCGGCTATGTGCCGGGGAGCCACCTCGTGGTCCAGTACGGGGACGGCGCCAACGCCTACTCGCTCACGGGGTCCGGCAGGCACCCTTCCGAATACACCATCTCCGTGCTGCGGGTTGACGACGGCGCCGGCGGATCCCTTGCGATGCACCGGCTCGCGGTCGGGGACCTGGTCCGCGTTTCGCATCCGCGCAGCGCGTTTGCACCCGTGGCAACAGCCAGGCACCACCTGCTGATAGCGGCAGGAATCGGAATCACCCCGATGCTCTCGCACGCCCGGGCGGCCGCCGAACGGGACAGTGAGGCGACGCTGGTCTACGTTTACCGGCCCTGTCAGGGAGCACACGTACAGGAAGCGCGGGAGCTGCTGGGGCCGGCACTGGCCGAATGCACGGACCGTGGGAGCTTCCAGGAGGAACTAACGCGCCGGCTCACGGACCAGAAGCTCGGAACACATCTCTACGTGTGCGGACCTGCCGCGTTCATGGACACCGTCCTGGCCCGGGCCCGGGAGCTTGGCTGGCCGCAGGGCCGGCTGCATTCGGAGCCATTTGGCGCCGTCGAACTGGACCAGGGCGAGCCGTTCACGGTGAACCTGGCCCGCAGCGGCGTCACGCTGGAGGTCCCGGCGGGCGTTTCCCTGCTGGAGGCCCTTGAAAACGCAGGAAAAGGCGTCCCCAACATGTGCCGAAAGGGCGTCTGCGGCGAATGTTCCCTACCGGTCCTGCGCGGGGCACCCCTGCACCGGGACCTCTATTTGAGCGAGCAGGAAAAGTCCGCGAACACCACCATGATGTGCTGCGTGTCCCGCAGCCTGGACCAGGAATTGGAGTTGGACCTGTGAGTTCTAGCGTCATCGACGGCACTGCCGTCCTCCCCGAGCGGATTTCCCGCTTTCCCTTCCCGTTTCCCAGTGACAGCTACCGCTACAGCACCAACGTCGAGCCCGCCCTCAAGACGGTGGTGACGGAAGCGGGCGCCTGGGGCGGCCGCCTGCTGGACATCGATGAGCACTACCGTCACGAGCTCACGGAACGCGACGCGGTGCTGACCAGGGACCCCACCCGCCTGCAGGTCCTCCCCCACATGCGGCCCGCCGTGTGGGACGCCATCTCCACCCTGCTGCCGATTATGGCCGCGGAACACCCTGACGCCATGTCCTTCGACCGGGACGGAAACGCCTGCCGCTGGCAGAACACCCTGCAGGACCTCGATCTCGAGTTCACGCTGGGCGACGACGGTTCCTTGCCCGTGGAACCCTTGCGGTTCCTGGGCAGCCAGATCCAGGACGACATTGCGCTTCTTGACCAGCGCGAGGGCGCACTATGGCTCGACGCGGGACTCGTCACGTTCGCTGCTGACTGGTCCTTCGGTTTCGACGTCGGCATGAAGTTCCTCGAGGTCCACGGCCCCGTCCCCCGCGTGCACCAGGAACAGATCATCACGCGTGCGCAGCAATTCCTCCTGCGCCTGCAGCCCGGGGAAAAATACCGCAGGGCCAACTGGACCATGACCGTGGACCGCAGGCTGGACACCTCCACCGAAACCTACCCCCAGTGGGCCCGGGACCGCGCGACCGTGGCCGGCGACCCCGCCCTGCCGGACAGGCTCCACCTGCGGGTGGAAGTGCAGCACCTCATCCGGCTCCCCCACTCCGGGGCCGTCCTGTTCCTCGTCCGGACGCACCTGCTGTCCCTCTCGGACATTGCCCGGGTACCGGCATGGCGGGAACGCCTCGGCCGCGTCCTGGCCGAACTTCCGGAGGACATGGCCGAGTACAAGGGCATCAGCCGCTACCGCAGTGCGGCGTCAGCCTGGTTGCTGGGCACCTAAACGCGAGCGGACGACGGCGGGAATTCCCGCCGTCGTCCTCCTGCCCCTTTTGCGTGAAACATCAGGTGCAGACAGTCAGGCCCTGGCATGCTCGGCGAGGATTGCATCGATCTGGCCCGCGGCCTCCCGCATGCCTTCCTCCATGCCCATCTTGACCATCTCTTCCATCTGCTCTTCGGAATCGAAGGTGGACATGATGGTCATGCGGGTGCGGCCACCGATGTCCTCAAGGTCAACAGCGGCATGGGCACTGCCCATGGCATCCACGGGCGCTCCGGTTTCGTCAGCGAAGCCGTCATCAAATTCGAGCTTGCGCGGCGCCTCGATGGTTCTGAATTTCCACCAGCCTCGGGGCTTCTCGCCTTCGGGGGTGGTCATGTAATAGTCGGCCATCCCTCCGGGCTGGAAGTCGAACCGGTCAAACGTGGCCGGATAGTTGGGCGGGCCCCACCAGCGCTCAAGCTGCCGAGGGTCTTCCCAGATCTGCCAGACGCGTTCGACGGCGGCGTCGAACTCCGCCACGAGGGTCAAGCTGAGTGCCTCGAGATTCTTGGTGGAACTGATAACGGTCATTGCGGAACCCTTTCCTATCCTTCAGCGAGAATGTCTGCGATCCGCTCGGCACGCTGCCGCCAGATCGCCTCGTACTCATCGAGCAGCCGGCGGGCCTTCTGCAGGCCTTCATGATTACCCCGCACGATCTGCTCCCTTCCGCGCTTCTCCTTGGTGACCAGGGAAGCCCGTTCCAACACCGCCACATGCTTCTGGACGGCGGCGAAACTCATGGCGTAGAGGGCGGCGAGGCCGGAAACGGAATACTCGGCCACCGTGACCCGCCGGACGATATCGCGACGGGTGGCATCGGCGAACGCCTGGAACAGGCGGTCCACTTCGGCATCACTGAGCTGATCTACAACCATTTGGTTGTAGGATATGTCTGTCGTGTCCGGGTGTCAATGGGCAGCGGCTTGCTGGCACACTTGGCAGATGAAAGAGTCGCGGTCCCCTTCCCGACGGCCTGGAATCCGGGCGGCCATGTTTGTCGACTTCGACAACGTCTACACGGGCCTGCAGGCCCTCGATCCCCTGGCGGCGAAGCGCTTCGCCGAGGATCCCAAACACTGGGCGGACGCCTTGTCCGCCGGCGGCTCCGGGGAGAGTTCCCGCCGCTTCCTGATCCGGAACTGCTACCTGAATCCGGTGGTGTATTCGAAGTACCGGACGTACTGGACCCGGGCAGGTTTCCGCGTGATCGACTGCCCGTCACTGACGCAGCGCGGGAAGAGCAGCACCGACATCAACCTGGTACTGGATGCCATGGACACGCTGTCCGGCGGCGCCGGCATCGACGAGTTCTTCATCGCCTCGGCCGATGCCGACTTCACGTCCCTCATCCAGCGTTTCCGGGCCGCCGACAAGCTGACCACGGTCATCGCTGCGGGAGCCGTGGCCTTCGCCTACCGCGAGATGGCGGACAGCGTGGTGGAGTCCCACGACTTCGTGGCCATCCTCAACGGCACCACCGGCGAGCCCATCCGGGCCGTGGCGTCTGTCCAGCCGCCGCAGGTCCAGCCGGCCGCCAAAGCCAAGCCCAAGACCCTGTCGAAGACCGCTTCAGCCGCGGTCCGGGAGGTCTGCGACTTCGTTCGTGCCGCCCCTGGTCCGGTTGTCGGGGCCATGGTGGCCCACCGCGCCCTCACGGCGGACCCCTCCCTGAAGACGGACTGGGCAGGGTACGGAAAATTCGGGACCTGGGTGGCCCAAATCGGCAACAGCGTTGAATACTCCCCTTCACGGGGCGGCTGGGTCTGGGACGCGCAGCGGTTTTCCAGTGACGACCTGCCGGCGGATGCCGACGTCGAGCCCGGCATCGAGGAACGCGTCACCCGGGTGACGGACGTGCCCGCGCTCTCCGCAGCCCAGTTCCGGCAGCTGTTCCAGGCACTGGCGGCCAGGCTTCGGGAGCAGCCGGTCAGCCGCAACGAACTGTCCCGGCTGGTCCGGGATGACTGTGTCACCGCAGGCCAGCCCGTGTCCCGCGGCGCGGTGAACTTTGTCATCCAAGGCCTGGGCTACGTCAACTATCAGCTCAACGAAAACGCAACCCCGGAAGGGCTCGCGGCGGCCTGGACGGAGGACGTGGAGGAGCTGTGCCGGGTAGCGCTGATGGAGTTCGACGACGGCGAGAAAGCGGCCCTGCGGCGCTGGGCCAGCGGCGGCTACCTGGAGGGCTGATCCCTGACGCCTGCGATTGGGCCTAAGGTCCAAATACCCTAGCCGGCCGGCCCCATGCCGGCCTCCAGGGGCACTTCGGCGCTGGCGTTCTCCTCGGCTTCCGGCGCCTGCGGCTTGTAGACCCAGGCCACCAGCACCACGGAAATGATCATCAGCAGGAACCAGGCCCCCAGCTTGTCGAGCGAGACCATCTGCCAGCCGTCCACCTGGCTGGGGTAGAGCCAGGCCCCGGACCAGGTGGCGATGTTCTCGGCAATCCAGATGAACAGCGCCACCAGCAGGAATGCCAGGACCAGCGGCATCCGGAACTTCCTGCGGAACACCCGGAAGTGCATGACGCACCGTCCAAAGACGACCGCGACGGCGGCCAGCAGCACCCAGCGTGCGTCCCAGAGGTAGTGGTGGGTGAAGAAGTTCACGTAGATGGCCGCAGCCATGATGGCCGTGATCCACCGCCGCGGGTACCGGGCAAAGCGCAGGTCGAAGAGCCGGTAGACGCGCACCATGTACGAACCCACGGCCGCGTACATAAAGCCGCTGAAGAGCGGGACCGCCCCGATGCGCAGGACGCCCTCGGCCCCGTAGGACCAGGAGCCGACGTCCGTCTTGAACAACTCCATCACCGTCCCCACCAAGTGGAACAGGACAATGACCCTAAGCTCGCGGACCGTTTCCAGCCGTGTTGCCACCATCAGGATCTGGATGACGACGGCGGCGAGGGTCAGGAAGTCGTTCCGGGCCAAACCGGCGTCGTCCGGATACCAGAGGCGCGCTGCCAGAAGCACCGCGAGGAGCGCGGCGCCAAAGATGCACGCCCAGCCCTGCTTGAGGCCGAACACCACAAACTCGGTGAGCTTTGACCGGGCACCGCCGGCAGGCGCACTGTCCAGGAACCTGTGGGCCCGCTGATCGATCAAAAGCTCTACGGATGTGAAGCTCCGCACTGATCCCCCGTTTCGCTAGGCGGCGTCGAGCCTGCCCAGGCAGTAGTTCTTTGGCCAGTGCCGGACTCTGCGCGGCAGCCGTGGATACACCACCGCGGACCACCGCAGGGTGCGGTCGAACCAGCGGCCGTGACGTTCAGTCCACGGTAGCCCGAAACCTTGCCGCAACTGGTCCGGCAGAAGCCCCGCAGTGATGAAGCGGGCCAGCGGCATGACCACCCGCTGCCAGGTCCGGGGGTCTGCCGGATAGAGCAGGCTGCGGGCAACGCCCGACGTCACGGCATCGGCTTCCAGTCCCTGCAGGCACCCCTCCCAGTAGCTGCCGAATGCCGCGCGGTCAGCCGGCCACAGCTCCGCGGGAAGCTGCAAGGCCGTGCCGATTCTCGCGTAGTCCCGGTACATGTGGTCGGCGGCTTCGTCGTCCAGCGCGCCGTAGATCTTTTCGTAGATGGTGACGGCGGTGTCGTACAGGGTTGCCACCACCCAGAGCTGGGACTGCGCATCGAAGGCGCTGTAGCCCGCGGATCCTGCGTCAGGTTTACGGCGGACGGGGGCGTGGGCGCGGTTAACACTGCGGCGAACCGCTGCCACCTGGTCCTCGGTCCCGTACACCACGGCGTACACGTAGGTGAGGGTGGCGCGGAGGCGTTCGAGCGGACGATCGGCGAAGTTGCTGTGCTCGGCAACGCCGTGGCCCACCGCCGGGTTCGCAATTTGCAGCAGGATTGCCCGCCCTGCCCCGGCCAGCAGAACGCCTTCTGCTCCCATGTCGGCAAGTCCACGCACCATGCCCACACACTACCCGAGAGCCGACCCCCGCTGCCGCCGCGTATAGCCTAGGAACAGGAGGCAACATGACCGTTCGAAGCGCAGGCATCCTGCTGTACAGGTGGAACTCGGCTGCTCAGCTGGAAGTCTGGATAGCCCACATGGGCGGACCTTTTTGGGCCCGCAAGGACGAGCACGCGTGGTCCATCCCGAAGGGTGAATACTCCGAGGACGAGGATGCGCTGACGGCAGCCCTTCGCGAGTTCGCCGAGGAAATGGGCACTGCCGCACCGCCGGCGGACTATGTCGAACTGGGCGCTTTCAAGCAGCCCTCAGGCAAGGTCATCACAGCCTTCGCCGCGAGCTGGGACTTCCAGCCCGAAACCATTGTGAGCAACACCTTCCCGCTGGAATGGCCCAGGGGGTCAGGCATCATCAACCACTATCCCGAGATCGACGACGCCCGCTGGTTCAGCGGATCCGAGGCGCGCACCAAGCTGGTGAAGGGCCAGCTTCCCATCCTGGACGCCCTCGTTCAGCGGCTCAGGGACGGCACTTAGGCCCTAACCCGGACGGTCCGGAACGTCCCGCCGTCGTCGTTCATCACTTTTTCGGTTTGGCAGTCTTGGGTGCCTTGGGCGGCAGGGTAGCGACGTGGGCGAGCGCCCGGGCAACCCACGGCTCAAGCTCTTCCGCCGGGCCCTGCACCGGGAGCCCGACGTAGCCGCCCATGGGCCGTTCGGCGGGGCCGAAGGGCAGGGTCTCGCGGTTGTTCACCAGCTCGTCGCGGTCCGCATCCGCGAGCTTCAGGCCCAGGGTGGAACCGAAGAGCCCCGCGAACATGTTCCCGTTGACGAAGCCGCCCAGGTTCCCGAACATCGGCTTGATGTCAATGCCCGGCAGCCCTGCCAGCAACGATCTGAACTGCTCTTTGTCAGTTTCCGTTGCCTTTTCCATTTGCATGAGGGCGCCTTCCGGTCCGGGGCCTTCATTATCACCCGGCTACTCCTTGAAGGGGACCTTTTCCCAGGACAGGACGGCGGAGCCGGCGGCGTTGTTGGGCGCCACCGTGAACCTCACGTAGTTGGTGGCGTTGGCTGAGCCGTCCACGGTGATGCGCTGCAGATCATCCGCCGCTCCTTGGCCGTAGACCGTCAGCCACGGCGAGCCTTCGGCCAGCGGCCGGTTTTCCGCGTAGACGTGGCTGTCGCCGTTGATGAGGTACACCGGACCGTCGAAGCGGTTGGTTTCCTCGGTGACCGTCCGGACGATTTCACGGAAGCCCGACACCGATTCCGGATGCGCCGTGGCAGCGGCGAGCAGCGACGGATCGAACATATCCGCCTGGGTCATGAGCACTACTGCACGGTCGTGGCGGCGGGTTGCGTCCCGGAACGTGTCCCGCAGCTGTTCCAGGACGGCCTGCGTGCGGTGGTCCACTTCCGCCTGCTGCTCGGCCGTGACCGCGGTTTCGCCGATGCCGGTCCAGGGCAGGAGGGAGTTGTTGCTGCCCTGGACGTTGACCACGGAGAATGCCACGCGGTTCTTCGTGAAACGGACGTTTTCTGGCAGTCCGAGGTCCTCCTGAGTCTTCAGGGACATCGTCTCCCCGAGGGTCTTGCCGGGTTCGTTGAAGAAGACTTCCCGAAGCTTGTCCAGCCGTTCCAGCGGGTTGTAGGCGCCGTTGTTTCCGCGGTGGCAGTCCACCCATTCGTTGTCACCGGGCGTGTAGACCAGCGGGTGTTCGAAGGTGTCGAATTCGGCGCGGATGTGTTCGAAGTACTCATCCGAACAGACGGAGGACCCGTTTTTGATGTCGCCCACGTGGGCGACGAAGTCCAGGCTGCTGTCGGCGTTGATGTCCTGGATGCGGGCGGGGAATTTGGCAATTTCGGCATCGCCGTAGGGAATATCGCCGATGACGCCGAAGCTGAACGCCTGCTGCCGTGCATCGTCTTCACCGGCGTTGGCGGCAGCGGACGGGCCGGCAAACCCGGTCAGGGACATGAGGGCCACGAGGGCGGTGGCAGCGCTTTTCACGAGCACGGAGGTTCTCCTTGGTGCGTCTCAACGGGATCCCGCCCGGGCGGTCCGGCCGTGAGCGAGGGTGCCTAAAAAGCGTGCCCGTGGCGGACTAACGCGCGAGAACCGCACGGTATCGGGTCCATGAACAGTGGGTGTCGCGGCAGGACACTGCCGGCCCCTTGATGCCGCCTGAGAGAATGGCCCCATGGAGGTCGCCCTCGGACTGCTGGTTCTCGTGGCGGTGGTCTGTGCCGGGAGCGCCCTGGGCCGGAAGCTCAACGTCTCGGTGCCGCTGCTGCTGGTGCTGGCCGGTGTCGCGGGTTCGTTCCTCCCCTTCGTCCCGCAGATTGAACTGAACCCGGAACTGGTTCTCGTGGGGCTGTTGCCGCCGCTGCTGTACGCCGCCGCGCTGCGGACGTCCCTCTTTGATTTCGGCTCCAACCGCCGCGCCATCGGACTGCTCTCCGTGGGCTACGTCATCTTCGGAACGCTCGCGGTGGGCTTCGTGGTGTGGTGGCTGTTCCCTGAGATCCCGCTGGCCGCCGCGATCGCGCTCGGCGCCGTGGTGGCGCCGCCGGATGCGGTGGCCGCGACCGCCATCGCGCGGAAGGTGGGCATGCCGCGCCGGATTGTCACCATCCTCGAGGGTGAATCCCTGGTCAACGACGCCACGGCCCTGGTCTGCCTCCGTGCTGCCATCGCGGCCATCTCCGGGTCCGTGTCCGCCGCCGGGATCGCGGGCGGATTCCTGCTCGCTGCCGGTGGCGGCCTGGTGGTGGGTCTGGCCGCCGCCTACGTGCTGACCGTGCTCCGTAAACGGATCCGGAACGTCGCGATCAACACCTCGACGTCACTCGTGGCCCCGTTTGTCGCCTACCTTCCGGCCGAGGCGATCCACGCCTCCGGGGTGCTCGCCGTCGTCGTCACCGGGCTCGTGATGGGGACCAAGGCGCCGTCCATGCCCAACGGCGCCGCACGGCTGAGCCAGCGCAGCAACTGGAACACGGTGCAGTTCCTGCTGGAAAACTCCGTATTCCTGCTGATCGGGCTGCAGGTCCGGACCATCATCAACGGGGTCCAGGACGACTCACTGGGTGCGGGCCGGATCTGGGCCGGCTGCGCCGTGATCCTGCTGGCGGTGCTGGTGCTCCGGCCCGTGTGGGTGTTTCCGGCAACGTACCTGCCCCGGCTCATTCCGTCCGTCCGGCGGAAGGACCCCGCGCCGCCCTGGCAGTTCGCCGCGATCGTGTCCTGGGCCGGGATGCGCGGGGTGGTGACGCTGGCCGCGGTGCTGGTACTGCCCGCGGATCTGGAGCACCGGACCGTGCTGATACTGGCAGCGATGGTGGTGGTGGGCGGAACCTTGACGCTGCAGGGTTTCACCTTGCCCGCGCTGGTCCGGCTGCTCCGCGTGCAGGGTCCGGACCAGCGCGAGGACGCCCTCAACCAGGCCTCCTTGATGCAGCTTGCCACCTCCGCCGGAGTGGCCCGCCTGCAGGAATTGCGCACGGACAATGACCCGCCGGAGGTGGTGGCCATGCTGAAGCGGCGGACCCAGGAGCGCGGGCTGGCGGCCTGGGAGCGGCTTGGCCGGCCGACGTCGGAAGCCGCGACCCCCAGCCAGCGCTACGCCCAGCTGCGGCTTGCCATGCTGGAGGCTGAACGCGCCAAGGTGCTGGAGCTGCGGCGGGGCGGCGAGTATGCCCACGAGGTCCTCAGCGAAGTCCTGGACCGGCTGGACGTTGAGGAATCGATGCTGGACCTTTCACTGAACGAGCTGGACACTTCCGGTGAGGGCGGCGGGGAAGGCATCGCCCGGCCCGGCGGGGTGTGCGGTCACCTCGAGTCCGCCCGCTCCCCCGCCGTGCCCGCCGGCGCCTCGTGTGCGGACTGCATCCGGGAAGGCACGACGACGGTGCACCTCAGGATGTGCCTGGCCTGCGGCAACGTGGGGTGCTGCGATTCCTCCCCGGGGACGCACGCGTCCAGGCATTTCGAGGCGACCGGGCATCCCGTCATGCGGAGCATCGAGCCGGGCGAGGACTGGCGCTGGTGCTACAAGGACGACCTGCTGGGGTGATCCGGAATCAACTAGTGGTGGCCGCGCTGCGCCCCTAGCCACGGAGTAAACACTCGGCGAACAGCGGGGAAACAGGCGTCCGGAAAGCCCAATCCGCTACTGGCGGGGAGGAATACTGGAAGGCATGACTACCTTTACTCGTCGTCAAGTTCTGCGTTCAGCGGGGGTCGCTGCCGTGGCCGGAACCATGGCCACCGGCACTCCCGCTGGAGCGTTTTCAGCTTCCCAAAACGGCGCCTTTGGCCACGGGGTTGCCTCAGGAGACCCCATGCCGGACGGTGTGCTGCTGTGGACCCGCGTGACGCCCACCCCCGAATCACTACCCGGCAGTGGTGCCGGCCCGGACGTTTCCGTCCGATGGGAAGTATCCGCCGATCCCGCATTTACGAAAGTGGTGGCGCGGGGTACTGCCGCCACCGGCCCGGGCCGCGACCACACCGTCAAGGTCATTGCGGCCCGGCTCGCCCCCGGAGCGAGCTACTGGTACCGGTTCATTCTCGGACAGGAGATCTCACCGGTTGGCCGCACCCGCACGGCACCGGCGGCAGGCGCCCCGGTGGACCGGCTGAAGTTCGGCGTCGTGTCCTGCGCCAACTGGCAGGCCGGCTACTTCTCCTCCTACCGCCACCTCGCAGCCCGCGGGGACCTCGACGCGGTGCTCCACCTCGGCGACTACCTTTACGAATACGGGCCGGGCGAATACCAGGCCCGCGACGTCGTGGTCCGTCCCCACGACCCCGCACATGAGATGACCCAACTTGCCCATTACCGCCGCCGTCACGCCCAGTACAAAACCGATGCCGACCTTCAAGCCCTGCATGCCGCCGCCCCGTTCATCGTGACCTGGGACGACCATGAGTCGGCCAACGACGCCTGGAAGGGCGGCGCCGAGAACCACACCGAGGGCGCCGAAGGTGCGTGGAGCGGTCGGTTTGCCGCCGCGCACCAGGCGTACGCCGAGTGGATGCCGGTGCGCTACGAACCGGGCGGCCAGATGTACCGTCGGCTGGACTTCGGCTCGCTGGCCAGCCTGTCCATGCTTGACCTCCGTTCCTACCGGGACCAGCAGGCGGCCAACGGCATGGACCCCTCGATCAGCAGCACCGCCCGGACGATCACCGGCGCCGCCCAGATGGACTGGCTGCTGGGCAACCTCAAGTCCACGGGCCCGCAATGGAAACTCGTGGGCAACCCGGTCATGATTGCCCCCGTCCGGGTGCCCTCGACCCTGAGCACTGCCGAACTGGCCGGCGTCCAGAAGCTGATGGGCGGAACGAGCATCAGCGGCGTGCCTTACAACGTGGACCAGTGGGACGGCTACGAGGCCGACCGGAACCGTGTGGTCCGCCACCTGCGGGACAACGCCGTCAAGGACACCGTTTTCCTCACCGGCGACATCCACTCCGGCTGGGCCTGCGACATCCCCGCCGATCCGGCCAGCTACCCGGCCACCGGCGATTCCGTGGCCGCGGAACTGGTCTGCACGTCCGTCACGAGCGACAACCTCGATGACATCCTGAACGTTCCGCCCAGGACCGGGTCGGTCGCCGTCGAGAACGCCATCAAGGCGGCGAATCCGCACGTGAAATACCTCGATTTCGATTCGCACGGCTACTCCGTCCTGGACGTGACGGCCGCCGGAGTCCGGATGGACTGGTACGTCCTTGCCGAACGCACCTCAGCCAGTTCCGGATCCGCTTTGTCCACATCGTTCAACGTTCAGGCCGGCACCGGCAAGGTCACGCCGGTCCAGGGAGGACTCCAGTGAGCCGTTCACCGCAGCAGCGTACGCCCGCCGTCAACAGACGGTCGACGCCGGGACGCCGGCAGTTCCTGAAGTTCGCCGCTACCGGAGGTGCCGCCGTCGTCCTTTCCTCCGCGCAAGGAGCGGCGTGGGCAGCAGCGGCGGCGGGACGGACCCGGAGCTACGTGCTCGTGGTGGACGGCTGCCGCCCGGACGAGATCACGTCCGCCCTCACCCCGAGGCTGGCTGGCCTGCGGGCGGCCGGAACGAATTTCCCGGCGGCACGGTCCCTCCCGGTTATGGAGACCATTCCCAACCACGTGATGATGATGACCGGGGTCCGCCCTGACCGCTCGGGCGTTCCGGCCAACGCGATTTTCGACCGGGCCGGGGGCGTGGTCCGCGACCTCGACCGGCCCACGGACCTGCACTTCCCCACCCTCCTCGACCGGCTGCAGGGGCGAGGGCTGACCACCGGCTCGGTACTGAGCAAGAAGTACCTTTACGGTATCTTCGGCACCCGGGCCAGCTACCGCTGGGAACCCCAGCCGCTGCTGCCGGTCACCGGCCACGCGCCCGACGCCGCCACGATGGACGCGCTGCTCGCGATGGTGGGCGGACCGGACCCGGACTTCGTCTTCACCAACCTCGGCGACATTGACCGCGTGGGGCACTCCGATCTCACGGGCACCACGCTGCGGGCGGCGCGTGAGGCAGCCCTCGCCGACACAGACGTGCAGGTGGGGCGATTCATCGACCACCTCAAGGGCACCGGAAAGTGGGATTCCAGCGTGGTGATGGTCTTGGCGGACCACTCGATGGATTGGTCCCTCCCCAGCAATGTCATTTCCATCGACCTGATCCTGCAGTCGCGCCCGGAGCTGCAATCCAACGTCAAAATCGCCCAGAACGGCGGGGCGGACCTGCTCTACTGGACCGGCGCCGAAGCCGATCGCGCCTCAGGCCTGGCCGCCGTCGAGCAGCTGGTCGCGGCGCATGAGGGCGTCCTGGCCGTGAACCGGCCCGCAGATTTGCGCCTCGGGGCCGAGGCCGGCGACCTCGTGGCCTACTGCCGCGCAGGCTGGCGTTTCTCCGACCCGTACGTGGCTTCCAACCCCATCCCGGGCAACCACGGGCATCCCGCCACCGAGCCCATTCCGTTCTTTATCTCCGGCGGCAGCCCACTGGTGGTTCCGGGGTCGGTGTCTTCGGAGCCCGCGAGGACTGTTGATGCCGCACCGACCATCGGCGACATTTACGGACTCACGGCACCGGATGGCGGGTACGACGGAACCTCGCGGTCCAGCGCCCTGAGGCTCTGACCTACGTAAGCGGACGACGACGGCGGCACTCCGGTGAGTGCCGCCGTCGGGCATTTTCCGGGTGGTGCGGTCAGCCGAACAGCCAGGCCGCTCCCAGGAGGAGCGGGACCGCCAGAACCGTGGTGAACACGGCCGTTGACTGCGCGATGCCCTGGCCCGCGCCGTAGCGGACCGAGTAAAGCACCACATTCTGCCCGGTGGGAAGGATCGCGCAGGCCGTGACCACGAAGGTGCTGAACGCGTCGAGGTGGAAGACGAACGCGGCCAAGGCCCAGGCGAGGAGCGGTTGAACGGCGGATTTGAGGACCACGGCGATAGTGGTCGGCACACGGTCGCCGGGCCCCGGCCGGACAGAGAGTCCGTGGAGCGACATGCCAAAAATGATCAGCATCAGCGGGACCGCGAGCTGTGCCACCAGTGCCAGTGGATCCAGGACCAGGCTGGGCACTTCAATCCCCGCGGCGCTGACCAGCACGCCAAGGATGGCTGCCACCGTTACCGGATTGCGGAACGGAATGGACAGGATGCGCCAGATGGAAACATGCTTTCCCGCCGGATCCGTAAGGTCCAGGATGGTCAGGGCAATGGGCGTCAGGATGGCCAGCTGGAACAGCATGATGGGCGTGACGTAGGTGGCGCTGCCGAGGATGTAGAGCGACAACGGAACACCCAGGTTGGTGGAATTGACGATGCCCACGGACAGCGCGCCGATGGTGGTGCGCCGGACACCCCAGCGGCCAATCGCCCCCGCAACGGTGAACACGAGCATGACGGCGACTGCTGTCGCCACGGAGATCAGGCCCGTGCTGCTCAGGACGTCGGAAATGTGCCGGGACGCAATGGCGGAGAACATCAGGCAGGGCAGCCCCACCATGAAGGTCAGGGTGGACAGCACCTTGCTCCCCTGCGGGCCCAGTGCCTTGGTCCTGCCGAGGATGTAGCCGATGAGCAGCACCACGCTGACCACAAAGAAACCCTTGAGGACTCCGTCCAAACCGTTTTCCTCAATCTTTTCTGCTGGAGGGCCGGCTGATGACGCAGGCTGACTGGGAACGGGTCAAGCCTATAGGGGCCGCCGGATCAGGCAGATTCTGCGGCGTAACCTTGAGGCATGACGGCAAGCTACAGGTATGACGTGGAGGTCCTGCATCTGCTGGTGTCTCCGGCGCACGCCTACTTCGGCCGCGCCCGCGAGGGTGCAGCCGACGTCCCCACCACCGATGCCGAGCGGGTTGAACTGGTGGCGGGCAAAGGCATTGTGGGCGACCGGTTCTTCGGGAAGGCCGCCCATATGGATGCCGCCGTCACACTCTTCGCCGTCGAGGCGCTCGAAGCCATGGCCGCAGAGCTGGGGGCCGGCCCCTTTGACCCGCTGCTGACGCGGCGCAATGTGGTCCTCAGGGGTGCAGACCTGGCACCGTTGCTGGGCGGAGAATTTGTGCTGGAATCACGCGGGGACGTTGTCCGGTTGAAGGCCGGGCGGCCCGCCCACCCCTGCGCCTGGATGGACCAGGTGCTCGCCCCGGGCGCCCACAAGGCGATGCGCGGGCGGGGCGGGGTCCGCTGCCAGGTGCTCTCGGGCGGCATCCTGCACCGCGGCCCGGCGGTGCTGGTCAGCCCCGTTCCGCTCGACCCCGACCGCGCAGGCACGCCCACTCTGCTCCGGCCGTCACGGCTGCCGTAGCGCGGCAGGCACAACGGAAGCGGACGACGGCGGGAGGTCCCGTCGTCGTCCGCGTGCCGCTTGCTGTCCTTAGAGTCTGTGATGCTCCGGAGCGGCCGGCACGGCCCCGCCGGTTCCAGCTTTGCCGGCCGGTTGGCCTGCGCCAGTGCCCTGACGCCGCGGCGCAGCAAGGTTGTTGATCCTTCGGGCCCGTGCCTCGGCAACCAGAAGTCGCTTCTTCATGACGACACTCCTGCCGGTTCCCGGTAGTTGCTTTCCGGGACATCGGTGATGAACATGTGCCCGGGCGTGTGGCTGATGGCAAAGGAGGGCCTGGACGCCATAACCGCGCTCTGCGGTGTCACACCGCAGGCCCAGAAAACCGGGACTTCGCCTGGCCGGATCTCCACTGCGTCCCCGAAGTCGGGGCGGTTGATGTCGGCGATGCCCAGGTCTTCCGGGGACCCGACGTGCACCGGGCCGCCGTGGACCTTCGGCACTTCCGATGTCACCCTGATGGCGGTTTCGACCAGCCCGGGCAGCATCGGGCGCATGGACACCACCATCGGACCGTGAATCCGTCCTGCCGGAGTGCACTCAATGTTCGTGCGGTACATGGGCACGTTCCGGCCGGTTTCCGTGTGCCGCAGCGGGATGCCTTCACCGGCAAGCGCGGCCTCGAAGGTGAAGCTGCAGCCGATGAGGACGCCCACCATGTCCTCACGCCACACCGGCGTTACGTCAGTGACTTGGTCGGCAAGTTCGCCGTCCACCCACACGCGGTAGGAGGGGATGTCAGTGCGGATGTCCGATCCTGCAGCGAGGACGCTTTCGTAATGTCCCGCCGGGATGATGTCTATGACGGGGCAGGCCTTGGGATTGAGCCGACAGAACTCAATGAATTCGTCGGCGTAGTCGGCCGCCACCGCAATCAGGTTGGCCTGGGTGTAGCCGTCGCTCCATCCGGAGGTGGGGGTGACCAGGCCGTTGCGGAACTTCAGGCGCGCGGCAGAGGGTGACATGAGGGCGGTGGCGTTGCTCACCGGGCCACCGCCTCGGCGGGTTCGTCCGAGGCCTGCAGGTATTCCTCGTCCTCGGCAACATTGGAGTCCCGACCCAGGGCCAGGCCCACCAGGGTCAGCAGGCACGCGACGCTGAGGTACATGGCAACCGGGACCCAGCTGTGGAAAGTGCTCAGCAACAGGGTGAACATGAACGGTGCAATGGCGCCGCCGATGATTCCGGCGAAGGTGTAGGCCAGCGAACTGCCGGTGGAGCGGAGCCGCGGCGAGAACTGCTCAACCACGAAGGCCGCCTGCGGACCGTACATGAACGAGTGGCAGAGCAGGCCCAGGACCGTTCCCACGATCAGCATGACCGGGGACCGTCCTTCGAGGACGATGAAGAACAGGTACGCCCACACGGCGGCGGCCACTGCTGCGATGCCGTAGACCAGCCGGCGGTTGATGCGGTCCGAGATGGCCCCGGCAAGCGGCATGGTGAAGAGCTGGAGGGCGGACCCGATGAGTACAGCCACAAGTACCTGGCCGCGGTCGAAGCCAAGCTCCTGGATGCCGTAGGTGAGGGTGAAAACCGTGCACAGAGCGTAGGTGACATCCGGGCCGATCCGGCTGAGCATGGCTGCGATGAGGGGCCGGCGCTGGGTGGTCAGGACTTCGCGGATCGGAGCCTTGGGCTTGTCTCCCCTGGCTTCCATGGCCTTGAAGATGGGGGTGTCCTCGAGCTTGAGCCGGATCCAGAGCCCGAAGGCCACCAGCAGCGCCGAGATAAGGAACGCGATCCTCCAGCCGTAGTCGAGGAAGGCTTGCTCTGACAAGGTCAGGGTCAGGACGGCGAGCGCACCGTTGGCCATCAGGTTGCCGGCGGGCGGGCCGATCTGCGCGGCAGATGCCCAGAATCCGCGGCGGTTGGGGTCACCGAATTCGCTGGAGAGCAGCACTGCGCCACCCCATTCGCCGCCGACGCCGACGCCCTGGGCGAAGCGGAGGAAGACCAGGATGGCGGGGGCGATGACGCCGATATTGTCGTACGTGGGCAGCAGGCCGATCAGGAACGTAGCGACGCCGATGAGCATCAGCGTGATGACCAGGATCTTCTTGCGGCCGATCTCATCCCCCAGCCGCCCGAAGATGATGCCGCCGACGGGCCGGGAAATGTAGCCCACCGCGTAGGTCGAGAAGGCCAGCAGGGTGCCGTCCGTCCAGTGGATCCGTTCGAGGTAGGCAGCCGTTCGCGTTGCAGCAGCCGTGAAGTCGGGCCGGCCGAGGACAAGCGGGCGCCGGACGACGGCGGCGTCGACGCCACCGTTTGCCAGGCCGCCTGTCGGGGCATTCGACTGGACCCAGATCAAGCGCACCGCAGGGTGGAGCTCTTCCCATTTTCGCTGCAGGGCAACGGTGCGGCGGCCCAGCGCGGACCACGCATAGCTGACCCTTAGTTCGCCGCCCTGGTCCTGGGCTGCGCGTTCCAGCAGCGCCACCTCGTCAAGGACGCGCCGTGCGTGCTCGATGATCCGTTCCCCGGCGGGCGTCGGGGTGACGTTCCGGGTTGTTCGCTGCAGGATGCGCAGTCCAAGGGCCCGCTCCAGCGCCGCCACGGACCTCGAGATGGCGGCCTGGGATGTCCCGAGCGCGATGGCGGCGTCCGTAAACGTCTGGGAGTCCACCACGGCCACCAGTGCCCGGAGGTACCGCAGCTCTACATTCATACGGTCATCGTATAGAACCATCGCGGGGCACATTTTTCAGAGCACGCGTTTGCCCGGACACTTTGGGTTATGGACGCTTATTCAGTGCAGGGCGCGGAGCCGGCCCGCGAGTCGTCAGTGGTTCGCGGTGTCCTGACCATGACGGGCAGCGGGGTCAGCAACCAGGTCGGCGCGGGGATCGGCGCCCACGCCTTTCCGATGATCGGACCGGCGGGGGTGGTGGCGGTGCGGCAGCTGGTGGCCGCTGCCGTGCTTCTTCCCGTGGCCCGCCCTCCCTTCCATCGGTTCACGTGGAGGCAGTGGTGGCCGGTCCTGCTGCTGGGGGCGGCTACCGCCCTGATGAACATCTGCCTGTACGTGGCCATCGAGCGGATCGGACTGGGCCTTGCCGTCACCCTGGAATTCCTGGGTCCACTGGCGGTTGCCCTCCTCGGATCGAGGACGCGGCGGGATTTGCTGTGCGGGCTGAGCGCAGGCCTGGGAGTCTTCGTCCTTGTCATGCCGGGGCCCTCCAGCGACTTCGCCGGCATAGCCGTCGCCATGACAGGGGCTGCGTGCTGGGCGGGGTACATCGTGCTGAACCGCGTCGCCGGCCAGCGGCTGCCCGGACTGCAGGCCCCGGCTGCGGCCACCGTGGTTTCCCTCGTGTTCTACCTGCCGGTGGCCGCCTACCTCCTCATGCAAGGGATGCTCGCCGGCCCGGCGCTGCTTTTCGCCGTCATTGCCGGACTTCTTTGCTCGGTCATTCCCTACGCCGCCGACCTCATCGCACTCCGCCACGTGCCCGCCGGGTTCTTCAGCGTATTCATGAGCATCAACCCCATCCTCGCCGCACTCTCCGGAACCGTGGTCCTGGGGCAGATCCTGGTGCTCCACGAATGGCTGGGCATGGCGGTGATCGTGGCCACCAACACTGCGGCCATCTGGCTCGCGGGCCGCAGGACTCCGCCCGTGGCTATTTAGCCCGGCACCTTGTCGTCGATGGCATCCATGACCCTTTCGGTGACGTCATCGACCGCGCCGATGCCGTCCACCCGGGTCAGGATGGTGCGTTTGGCATACGCGGCCACCACCGCCTCGGTCTGATCGTGGTAGAGGTCCAGCCGGTGGCGGATCACCGCTTCGTTGTCATCGCTGCGGCCGGTTTCCCGGGCGCGGCCCAGGAGCCGCTTTACCAGTTCCTCATCGTCGGCGGTCAGTTGCAGAACGAGGTCGAGGGTCAGCTCTCGTGCGGCCAGGACGCCGTCCAGGTAATCAATCTGCGCTGCAGTCCGCGGGTAACCGTCCAGCAGGAAGCCGGTGCCGACGTCGTCCTGGCTTAGCCGGCTGCGCACCATCTCATTCGTGACGCTGTCCGGCACAAAATCGCCGCCGTCAATGTATTTCCTGGCCTCGACGCCGAGCGGCGTCCCGCCCCTGACGTGAGCCCGGAAGATGTCGCCCGTGGAGATCGCAACGACGCCAAGGCGGTCCGAAATTCGCTCCGCCTGCGTGCCTTTGCCGGAACCGGGCGGGCCGATAATCAACAGTCTGGTCATTCGCGTAACCCTTCGTTGTGTCGCTGTGGGGAGTGTGTCCCCATGCTAGGACTTCAAAGGTTGCGACCAGGCTGCATGGCCGAAGCCGCCACAAATTCAGTCAGCATACTTACTATCGGGCGGGGATCGGGTTTACGATGAATTTGCGAGCAACCGGCGCACGGCCGGCGGCAACCAAACCGGAGGGAGTACCACCATGGGTCTGGGAGACAAGATCGAGAATGCTGCCGAGAAGCTGGGCGGCAAGGGCAAGGAAGCGGCCGGAGAGGCCAGCAACGATCCGGGCCTGAAAGCCGAAGGCCAGGCGGACCAGTCCAAAGCGGACCTGAAGCAGGCCGGCGAGAAGGTCAAGGACGCCTTCAAGGATTAGGCCGCCAAACAGGGGAAGGGTGCCGCCCGCATTGACGCGGGCGGCACCCTTCCTCGCTTCCGGCCTACACGAGCCCGCCGGTGACGACGCAGCCCTCCCGGGACTTCAAAGTGATAGTCCCATCACATCCAGCAGATGGGCGGCCGAGACGGGAGTACAGTGAGGATAGTTCATGCATATGCATGAACTTGAGGACCACCCCAAGGAGATGCCCCATGAAGGCCTGGCAATTCACCGGCACCAACAACCCACTCGAGCTCAACGAGGTCGTGGAACCCAAGGCCGGTCCGGGCCAGGTTGTCGTCAGCGTCAAGGCCGCAGGCGTCTGCCACTCCGACGTTACTGCCATCGACGACGCCGGTTGGATGCCGCTGTTCCCCGAGCTCCCCCGCACCATGGGCCACGAAAACGCGGGTGTCATCACCGACGTCGGCGAGGGCATGGACCACTGGAGGATCGGCGACCGCGTGGGCCTCTCCCCGGTGATGAGCGACGGCGACGCCATCGGTTACGGCAAGTGGGACGGCGGCTTCGGCCCCAAGCTGCTCGCCACGGACGACAACCTGGTGAGGCTGCCCGATGAGGTTTCGTTCGAGCTTGGCGCGATGGCAACTGATGCGGGACTTACCGCGTACCACGCGATCATGGCCGTCGGCGGAGCCAAGGCCGGCATGAGGGTCGGTGTCATCGGCCTCGGCGGTCTCGGCTACATCGGCGCCCGCGTCGCCGTGCTGGCGGGCGCTGAGGTATATGGCGCCGAGGTGAACCCAGAGACGCAGAAGCTCGCCGACGAGATCGGCCTGGCCGGCGTTGCCAACTCGATCGACGCTTTCAAGGATAAGAACCTTGACCTGATCGTCGACTACGCCGGTTTCGGCAGCACTACGGCCGCCGCGCTCGAGACGCTCGCCGAGTTCGGCACGCTGGTGCAGGTGGGCATGGGCCGCCTCGAAGCGACCATCAACACCTACCCGCTGATCATCAACCAGCTCTCGATCAAGGGCTCCAAGTCGGGCACCAAGGAGGACCTCGAGAACCTCTACGCCCTCATGAAGTCGGGTCAGCTGAACCCGCCAATGAACCTGATCACTCAGGCAGACATCCCCGGCGCGATCGACAAGCTGCGAAAGGGCGGCGTTGTTGGCCGCTTCATCGCAGTGTATGAGGGCTGAGTTCCTCTGAACCGAAGCAAAACGGAAGCTGACGACGCCGGAACCTCCCGGCGTCGTCAGCTTCCGTTTACCTACGAACGGGAAGCCAGGGCTTCCAGGGCCGCCCGGGCTCCAACGCGGTGGAGGTCGTTCAACGCCTGGGTGTAGGCGGCCACGAAGACGGCGTTGTCGGTCAGGTCCCCGAAAACCTCACGGTTGGCGATGAAGGCGAGCGGTTCCTCGCGCTGCCGGGCGGCCGCTGCCATCAGTGGTTCCTTGAGCCGGTCGACGACGTCGATGGGGTTTCCCTGCTCGTCGGTTCCTTCGTCATACCGTGCCCAGCTGGCCACGATCGCTGCGGACCGGGCGATCCCGCCGCCTTGGGCGAGGTTGATGCGGATGACCGGAACCAGCCATTTGGGGATCCGGTCGGAGCTTTCGGCGCACAGCCGTGCCAGGGTGTCGCGGACGTGTTCGTTGGAGAACCGCTCGATCAGGGTCCGCTTATAGGATCCGAGGTCGATGCCCGGCACCGGCTGCAGTGTGGGCGTGGCTTCCTTGTCCATGTAGTCGAGCAGGAACTGCCCGAACAGGGCGTCCTGGGCCACCTCGTGGGCGTAGCGGTAGCCGGCGAGGTAGCCGAAGTAGCACATGCCCTGGTGGCTGGCGTTGAGCAGGCGCAGCTTCATCAGTTCATAGGGTTCCACGTCTTCCACCAGCTGGACGCCGGCGTCCTCGAAGGGCGGCCGGCCGAGGCTGAAGTGGTCTTCGAGGACCCATTGCTCGAACGGTTCGCACACCACCGGCCAGGCATCCTCGACGCCGAATTCCTCCGCGATGGCCTCGCGGTCGGCGTCGGTGGTCACCGGGGTGATGCGGTCCACCATACTGTTGGGGAAGGGAACATTGTGCTCCACCCAGGCCCCGAGGTCAGGGTCCTTGAGGTTGGCGAACGCGGTGAACATTGTGCGGGCCACGTCCCCGTTGCCCTGGATGTTGTCGCAGGACATCACGGTGAAAGGTTCCAAGCCCCGTTCACGACGGCGGCGCAGCGCTTCGGTGACCAGGCCGAACGTTGTCCGCGGCGCGGCACCGGGCTGGAGGTCGTGGACCACGTCCGGGTTGCCGGCGTCGAACTCGCCGGTGACGTGGTGGAAGTTGTACCCGCCCTCGGTGACGGTGAGGGACACGATCCGGATTGCTTCCGAGGCCATTTTTTCGATGACGGCTTCGGGGTCCTCGGGGGCGAAGAGGTACTCGACGATCGAACCGATAACCCGCCCTTCCCGGGTTCCGTCCGGGTTCTTCACCACCAGGGTATAAAGGCAGTCCTGGCTGTCCATCGCCTGCTTCATGCGGGCATCGCCGGGCAGGACCCCGACGCCGCAGATGGCCCAGTCATGCGCCTTGCCGGCGTTCATCAACCGGTCCAGGTACATGGCCTGATGGGCGCGGTGGAAACCGCCCACGCCGAAGTGGACGATCCCGGCTGTCAGGCCGGAGCGGTCGTACGAGGGCACCGCCAGGGAACCGGACAGGCCGGAAAGTACGCTGGGTTCGAGTGCAGGCATTGTCTAACCTTCCGATGCAGTGAGGGAGCCGGTCAAGGAACCCAGTTCGGCTGACGTGGGCGGATTGGCGCCGGGCCGGGAACAGGTGACGGCCGCGGCCCTGTTCGCGTAGCCGGCCAAGGCGCGGAGTTCATCCGTGGTGATGTTCCGCAGGCGTGAGCGTGCGGGGGCGCCTAGCGCGTCCAGCTGCGCGAGTCCGCAGATCAGGGCCGCCATGAACGAGTCCCCCGCCCCGACGGTGTCCGCCACAGTGATGGCTTCCCCCGGCATTTCCACCCGGGCTCCGCTGCTGACGACCACCGGCCCCTCCGCGCCGCGGGTGAGGGCCACGATGGCCGGTCCGAGCTCGAGCCAGGCTGCCGCCGATTCCTCCGGCGTCCTGTCCGGGTAGAGCCAGGTAAGGTCCTCATCGCTGGCCTTGACCACGTCGCTGGCGGCCACAAAGAGTTCAGCCTGTGCGCGCGCCCCGGCCGCATCGGGGCTGATCCCGGGCCGGCAGTTCGGGTCGTAGCTGATGGTCGCGTGCCGCCGGGCCGCCTTCACGAGGGCAAGCGTCGCCTGGTCCCCCGGCGCCAGCACGGCAGCGATTGAACCCGTATGTACGTGCTCCGAACCCTCCACAGCGGCCAGTGCCGGAAGTGATGCCCCGTTGATGTCCCAGCCGATGTCGAACGCGTAGGTGGCGGCGCCGTCTGGATTGAGCGTTGCGGTTGCGGTTGACGTGGGTGCGCTGCCGCCCCTGACCACTGTGACGCCGTTGGCCAGCAGGTGCCCTTCGATCATGAGCCCGTACCGGTCAGCTGCGTAGTGCGTCACGAGGTTCGTTGCCAGGCCTAGGCGGGCAGCCCCCACTGCCACGTTGAGGGGGCTGCCGCCTGGGTGTGCCCGGACGTCCTGCGGACGGCGCGGGTCGCTGATGATGTCCACAAGGGATTCGCCGATGACGGTGATCATGCTCAGCGGCCCGGGTAGACCACGGCTTTGAGCTGTCCGGGCTGCTTGCCGGCTTTGAGCGCGTCCTCGGAGTCGGCGAGGGCGAACCTGCCGGTGACCAGGATGTCCAGGTCCACTTTTCCGTCGGCGATCAGCTGGATGGCCAGCGGCCAGGTGTTGGTGTAGCGGAAAACTCCGGAGAGCCAGATCTCCCGGTTTTGGATGTACGAGACGGGGAGTTCGACGTCGTCCGCCCCCAGCCCGACCAGAATCACCTTCCCGGCCGGTCCCACCGCCTTGATGCCGGAACGGACCGCCTGCGGTGCGCCGGAAGCGTCGATGAAGGCGTCGACGTCGAGCCCCTCCACACTGTCCGTCCTGGCGTTCAGCGCGTGGGTTGCGCCGTGTTCCAGGGCGAAGGCCAGCCGGTCTTCGGCGATGTCGCTGATGTAGATTTCGGTGGCGCCGAAAGCACGGGCGGCCTGGGCGGCGATGATGCCGATCGGACCGGCGCCGGCGATCAGGACCCGGCTGCCGGGCTTGATTCCGGCGCGTTCGCAGGCCCAGAGCCCCACCGAGAGCGGTTCGATCAGGGCCGCTGCTTCGTCGCTGACGCTGTCCGGGATGTCGTAGGCGAAGTCGCTCTGGATGGTCACGTATTCGGCGAAGGCACCGTCGATCGGCGGCGTGGCGTAGAACTCGATGTCCGGGCAGAGGTTGTAGCGGCCGGCTTTGCACTGCTTGCATTTGCGGCAGGGGCGCTGGGGTTCGACGGCGACCCGCCGGCCGATGCGCCCGGGGTCCACGGCGCTTCCGACGGCGGCGATCCTGCCGGAGAGTTCGTGGCCCAGGATCAGCGGGTGGTCCACCACGTAGTCGCCGATCCGGCCGTGCTCGTAGTAGTGGACGTCGCTGCCGCAGACGCCGACGGCGGCGACCTGGACCAGGACCTGGTCGGCGTCGAGTTGCGGGACGGGCAGGGTTTCCATGGCCATCTCGCCCTGGCGCTTCAGGATGGCGGCGCGCATCGTGGTTGGTAGTTGCGGGTGGGCCACGGTGGACTGCGTGGTTGATGTTGTCATCGAAGTACTCCTGTGGGAATCGAAAGGGGGTGGTGGTGTTACTTGACGGCGCCGAGCGAGAGTCCCTGGACGAGTTTGTCCTGGGCGGCAAAGCCGGCGAAGAGCACCGGCAGGGAGATCACGACGGCGGCGGCGCAGACTTTGGCGAGGAAGAGTCCCTGGCCTGAGACAAAGCCGGTCAGGAAGACCGGGGCGGTGCCTGCCACCACGCCGGTGAGGACCCGTGCCAGCAGCAGTTCGTTCCAGCTGAAGATGAAGCAGATCAGGGCGGTCGCGGCGATGCCGGGCATGGCCACGGGGGCGATGATCTTCCGGAGGGTCAGCAGCAGGTTGGCGCCGTCGATCTGGGCGGCTTCGAGCATCTCGACCGGTACTTCCGCGAGGAATGACCGCATCATCCAGACCGCGATGGGAAGGTTCATGGACGTGTACATCAGGATCAGGAACCAGATGTTGTCCAGGGCGCCGACGGTCCTGGCGAACAAGTAGAGCGGCAGAATCGCGGCCACCACGGGCATCATCTTCGTGGACAGGAAGAAGAACATCACGTCGGTCCACTTCTTCACCGGCCGGATGGACAGGGCATATGCCGCAGGGATGGCCAGGACCAGGACGAGGACCGTGGACAGGATCGAGGCGGTGGCCGAATTGATTAGCGCAGGCCACGGGCTGACGCCGGAGGTTTCCCCGAAAAATTCCCGGTAGGCGTCCAGGGTGAGATTGGCGGCGATAGACGGCGGGTTCGTTGCTGCATCGGTTTCGGAGTGGAAGGACGTCAGGATCATCCACACCACCGGGGCGGCGAATAGCAGGGCGAGCAGCCAGGCCGCGAGCCCGGCCGCGGTGTTGTTGCGGGTGGGATCCATGCGGGTCTTGCCGCGCCGCGGCGGGCGGCCGCCATTCAACGCCGTGGCTGATCCGGACCGGGCAGAGCCCGTATTGCGTGGCGCGGCGGGGGTGAGGGTGCTCATCGTGCTGCCTCCTTCTTGAAGAGTGAAAAGACGGTGCGGAGTGCGAATGTGGCCACGATGATGGTGCCGATGACCACCACGACGCCGGCGGCGGAGGCCAGGCCGTATTCGTTGGCGAAGTAGAACGTCTGGTAGATCGCGTAGGGAAGGTTGGCAGTGCCCAGTCCGCCTGCGGTGAGGGTGAACACGGCGTCGAAGTTCTGCACGATGTAGATCGCCCCGAGCAGGCCGCCCAGCTCCAGGTACTGGCGCAGGTGCGGCAGCGTGAGGTGCCGGAAGATGGCCCATGGTGTAGCGCCGTCCATCTGCGCTGCTTCCACGGTGTCCATGGGCCGTGACTGCAGGCCGGCCAGCAGGATGAGCATCATGAACGGCGTCCACTGCCAGACCAGCGAGACGATGACGGCCATCATGGGTGCCTGGGACAGGAGGTCCAGCTGCGGCGCCGCTGCGCTGCCAAACAAGGACCAGACCCAGGTCAGGATGCCGTTGATCAGCCCGTAGGTGGGGTTGAGCAGGGCGTGCTTCCAGATCAGCGCCGCGGCTACGGGAACCACCAGGAACGGGGCGATCAGCAGGGTCCGCGCCAGTCCGCGTCCGATGAACTTCTTATCCAGCAGCAGGGCCAGGCCCAGGCCGACGAGCAGGCTTACCAGGACCACGGAGACGGTCAGGAGGATGGTGGTGAAGATTGCCTGGCGCAGGTCCGGATCCGTGAGGACCGTGACGTAGTTTTCCAACCCGGCAAAGGCGGTCTTGTCCGGGCTGAGGCTGTTCCAGTTCAGGAACGAGATGATCAGCGTCACCACAAACGGAAGCTGGGTGACGACGATCAGGAAGATCAGGGCCGGCAGCAGCGGCGCGCGCCGTGCCCAGGCCAGCGCACGCTCACGTGATTTGGCACTCTTGGAGGGGGTGGCTGCGCTGCGTCCCGATCGGGAGATACGCGCCGTTGCGGTAGTCATGGGATTCTCCTGCTGTTGGGTTGTTGCTACTTGTACTTATTGCCGACTTTTTGTGCGGCTTCCTGGCCCTTGGCCAGCGCATCAGCCACGGAACCCTGGCCGGCGATGGCGGAGCTGACGCCCTGGGACACGTTGGTGCCGAGGGCGGCGAACTCGGGAATGCCGACAAACTGGATGCCGACGGCCGGGCGTTCCTGCGCGCCGGGGTTCTTCGGGTCCGCGTTCTCGATGGCGAAGCGCTCTGCTTTGAAGAACGGCGCCGCCTTCTGGAATTCGGCGTTCTCGTAAGTGGAGATGCGCTTGCCGGAGGGCACCTTCGCCCAGCCGAGCTTGGCGGCGACAAGTTCCTCGTATTCCTTGGAGCTGGCCCAGGCGATGAACTTCCCGGCAGCATCCTGCTTCTTTGAGGCTGCCTGCATGGCCCAGGACCAGGTCCACAGCCAGCCGGAGGACTTGGTTTCCTTGATCGGGGCCTGGGCATAGCCGATCTTGCCCTTCACGGGTGATGCTTCGGCTTCCAGGGCTCCGGCGGCGGAGGTGGCGTCGTACCACATGGCCACTTTGCTTTGGCTCATGTTGTTCAGGCACTCGGTGAAGCCGGCCTGGGCCGCGCCCAGTTCACCATGCTCGCGGACCAGCTTGGTATAGAACTCGACTGCCTCGGTGAATTCCGGGGAGTTGACCTGGGCGTTCCAGTCCTTGTCGAACCAGGTGCCGCCGAACGTGTTCACCACGGTGGTCAGCGGCGCGAAGACCTGTCCCCAGCCGGGCTGGCCGCGCAGGCAGATCCCCTTCATTCCCGGAGCGGCCCCGTCCACCTTCGCCGCTATGTCCGCCACCTCATCCCAGGTGGGCTTCTCCGGCATGGTCAGGCCCTTGGCGTCCAGGATGTCTTTCCGGTACATCAGGAAGGACGATTCGCCGTAGAACGGTTCGCCGTAGAGCTTGCCGTCCTCGCCTGTGAGGGACGCCGTGTAGGCGGGCAGGATGTCGCCCTGCTCGAAGGCCGGGTCCGCGGCCACTTTGTCCAGGGGAGCGAGCCAGCCGTTGGCGGAGTAGAACGGGATCTCGTAGTTGGACAGCGACGCGACGTCGTACTGTCCGGCCTGGCTGGAGAACTCCTGGCTGATCTTGGCCCGGACGTCGTTCTCCGGCAGGATCGTGTAATTGACCTTGACGCCGGTTTCCTTGGTGAAGTTCTCCGCGGTGAGCCGCTGCAGGTCCTCCATCTGAGGGTTGTTCACCATCAGGACATTGATGCTGTTCGGGTCGCCAGCGGAATTGCCTCCGCCGGCACCTGCACAGGCCGAGGCACTCAGCGCGACGCACAAAGCGCCGGCGGCCAGGGTCGCAGCACGCATTTTTGAGCGCATTCAAGGACTCCTTTGTTCTTCAGGGGTGCGCGGTCTCCGCACTCGACTGCCATGTCGATGTACCGGACCGGACGGGGCTGGTGGCCGGGAAATCCGGGGGTGCCCCGCTGTTGTTCCTCAACGATAGGGCTGTGGAACAGGGCACAACTAGCGCCGTGGTTGCCAGTTTCTGATACTAATTTTCCGCACGTGCCCCTGCGGGAGGCGATAATCTGGGGAGAGGCAGTCACGATGCGTCCATTTTTCATAAACCCAGAACGTGGAGAACCACAATGAGTGCTGCGGACCTCACCGACGGAGCAGAGGGAGCGACCGCCCGGCTGGCCGAAAGGCTGCTGGGGATGCGGGCCAACAGGGAAGTCATCCCGCCCGACCCGAACCACTCGGTCCGGTGGCACCAGCACGACTACCCCAGCCCCGTGGCACGGTGGAACTACCATCCCGAGTACGAGATCCACCTCATCCGGAAGGGCACCGGGAAGTTCATCGTCGGGGACCACATCGGCACCTTCGAGGCCGGCCAGGTCTCGCTTGTCGGGTCCGGGCTGCCGCACGACTGGGTCAGCGACCTGGAGCCCGGCCAAGTGCTGGAGAACCGTGACGCCGTCATCCAGTTCGACGCCAAATGGGTTGAGCAGACGGCGGCTCTGGTCCCCGAAATGGCCGAGGTCAAGCCGCTGCTGGACCAGTCGGCACGGGGCATAGAATTCCTGGGGCGCTCAGCGGAGACCGCTGCCGCAGCCATCGAAGCGATGGGATCCACCACCGGCCTGGAGCGGCTCCGCCACCTCCTGGAACTCTTTGCGGTCCTTGCCCGCGCCCCGCAGGATGAACGGCGATACCTCGCCGACGAATGGTTCCGGCCCCAGCTGGACAGCCAGGCCGCCGCCGTCGTCGATATTGTCCTGGAGTACGTTTTCGGCAACCACGCCGGCACCGTCAAGATGTCCGAGGCTGCGGCGCTGGTTGGCATGCCGGAACCGACGTTCTCGAAGTACTTCAAGCGCGCCACCGGGCAGAACTTCAGCGACCTGGTCCGCAAACTTCGGCTCGCCCATGCCCGCCGCCTGCTCGAGCACAGCGATAAGGCCATCTCCGAGATCTGCTACGAGGTGGGTTTCTCGAACCTGTCCAACTTCAACCGGCACTTCCTCAACGACGCCGGCGAAACCCCGCGGGCCTACCGCCAGCGGCTACACGACTGACCTTTCAAGTTTCCGCTGGAATGGCTAAGATGTTTTTCCTTCAGACGGTGAGCAGACGCCGTCTTCGTCTTCTCCAAGGAGAGACCGGCACATGGCAACCGACTATGACGCACCTCGGGTGAGCACAGAGGACGAGGCAAACGCCACGACCGACGTACTTAAGCCTGAACGCTCTGCCGCATCGACGTCGCAAATCGACGTTGATGAGTCCGACCTGGCCGACTCCTTCGAGCTGCCGGGGGCGGACCTGTCCCACGAGGAACTCCTCGTGCAGATCATTCCCGTCCAGAAGGACGAGTTCACCTGCATGTCCTGCTTCCTGGTCCACCACCGCAGCCAGCTGGCCCGCGAGAAGGACGGCAAGAAGTACTGCAAGGACTGCGAAGGCTAGGCGTCTGGCCTGGGCCGGTCCCCAACGACGGTTGACGGCCGGGTGGCCCGCTATAGTGGCAGCAGCCATGACCAGCCTTCCGTCCGCCCCCGCCACAGTCCGCCTCGATGCCTGGCTGTGGGCCATCCGCGCCTATAAGACCCGTTCAGCTGCCACGGCAGCCTGCCGCGCCGGGCACGTCCGGCTGAACGGAAACCCGGCCAAGGCGTCGCAGTCCCTGGTGCCGGGCGACACCGTCCGGGTCCGCCAGCCGGGATATGAACGGATCCTCGAAGTCCGTCGGCTGATCGCCAAGCGGGTGGGCGCCGAGGCGGCCGCGCACTGCTTCACCGACCACACCCCGCCGCGGCCCGAAGCGCCCGCGCTCGGTCTCCCGCAGCGCGACCGCGGAACCGGCCGGCCCACCAAGAGGGACCGCCGCGAAATGGAACGCCTGCGCGGCCCTGCCTAGCCGGCGGCCCCGAAACTCAGGAGTACCTTGCCGGATTCGGCGGAGTTCCGGGCCATTTCGAAGGCTTCCAGGGCGTCCTGTAGCGGGTATTCGTGGGTGATGACCGGGTCGATGAGCAGGGTGCCGTCGGCGAGGGCGGTGATGACGTCGTCGATCTCGTCGTTGAAGCGGAAGGAGCCCTTCAGTTCCAGTTCGCGGGTGATGGCGAGTGAGAT